>JAUHZI010000046.1 GCA_030426105.1 Bacteroidia bacterium
TTCAGCTCAACTCATAGGGCAGATTACATTTTTAAAACAACCTTATGACTATGGCTTGATTAATAGTTCTAACCAATATGTTGATGTTCCTGTAAAAAATACTAGTACAAAAAAAGTTTATATCTTTCGTTCTGATGTCGATAAACGCTTTCAGATTCATTATAGTAGTAAAACGATACTACCAGATAGTATTGTTTATGTAAGAGTTCAATTTACCCCAACCAAAAAAGGTGCTTTTACTGAAAAGATCCCGATCCACTTTAGTTGCTATGACGAACCTCAGTCGATTAAAATAACTGGTTTCACTGAAGAAGTTCCTTCTTCATCAATTGCATGTCCAAGTTTTTCTCAAGAGAACAGGAATGATGCTTTGAGTTTTAATTTTCAAGTAAAAGTCATTGATAAGCAAACTAAAGAACCCTTAGAAGATGCTGAAGTAATTATGATAAAGGATGGTCTGATTGCCCATGAGCTAATCACTAATAAAAATGGGACTAAAACTAAAAAAGTAGACTTAGGACTCTATTATTTTGTTGCTTCAAAATCAGGTTATCATGCCGTTGAGTTCCCTAAATACATTAATCGAAAAAATAACTTTGTTTTGTTTGAATTAGAAAAAGACGAAACAGAAATAGCCATTAACACAGAACCCGAACAAAATGAAGTTCATGAAACTGATGAAGAAACACAGCTTGATGACGATGAAGTAGAGTTAGTTATACCTGATGAGACAACTTCAAATAACGAAAAGGATACTCTAGAAACAAACCAACAAGAAATAATCAACCCTCCTTATGAAGAAAAATACCCTGATTTTCCTCTTTCTGAATATAAGCCCAACAATATTGTTTTCTTAATTGATATTTCTTCTTCTATGAAATACACAGGAAAACTTGACCTTCTAAAAGCTTCTATGATTGAAATGACACATTTACTGAGGGATGTTGACAACATTACGATTGTTACTTACGCCAGCAAGACTGATGTGGCTATGGAAACTACGAGTGCTAACAACAAAGACTCGATTATTAATACTATTCAACAACTGCAGGCCAAAGGAATGACTGCTGGAGGAAAAGGTTTAAAACTAGCTTATTCTAAAGCTTGTGAAGCATACATTGCTAATGGGAACAATGAAATTATAATGGCTACAGATGGTGACTTTAATAGCGGAAGTGAAAATGTATACAAGCTCGCCAAAAAGTACCGACTCAAAGGCGTTAAAGTTTCTGTAATTGGTATTAAAAATAAAGATTCGCATAAAGCGAACATGAAAAAGTTAGCCAATAGTGGAGGCGGAAACTACCTCAAAATAGACTCGTTCGAAGAGGCTCAAAAACGACTTGTGGAAGAGGTAAAATCTAGTTCAAAATTATAATTCCTTGACTTTAACCAAAAATCGAAATAATATTGTGAAAAATTCACAAATGAAAAACATAATTTACTGTACTATAGCTTTGGTATTATTAAATTGTACTGATAACTCAACTAAAGAAGAAAAAAAACCAAAAGACTATATAGCAATCTCTGGAAAAATAACGAACCTAAAAGAAAGCGTTTTTGTTATTAGTGATTACAAACGTATATACTCAAAAACGATAACGATTAATGACGACGGAAGCTTTAGTGACACCTTAAAACTGCCTGATTCAATAAATGTTTATACACTGAAGTATGGGAAACAGAATAAACTTTTATACCTCAAAAACAACCATGATTTATCATTGACTTTGGACACAGAACAATTTGATGAATCATTAAAATATGAAGGTAGTATTGCTAAAGAAAATAACTATTTTGCAGCTAAGGCCCTATTAGATAAAAATTTCAATTTTATGGAATTTGCCTCAGCCCATAATGAAGACTTTGAAAAAGATTTGGAAAACAACATCAACCAAAAGATGGATTTACTAGCTAAACACTCTAATTTAGACAGCTCATTTGTTAGCTCTGAAAAAGAATCAATTAAAGGCTTTGAGAAACAAATGCGTTTCTTTCATAATCAGGAAGTTAAAAAGGCTAATCTTATTGACGGCATAGTTGGTAAACCCTCGCCTATTTTTGAAAACTATACAACCCCTGATGGTGAGCTGGTTTCTTTGGATAAATTCTATGGGAAATATACCTACATTGATGTTTGGGCTACATGGTGTAAACCTTGTACTTCTGAGACACCATTTTTAAAAGAGTTTATGACTACCGAAGCCGCTAAAAAAATGAACATTTTAAGTATTTCCATTGATGAAGACAAAACTGCTGATAAATGGAAAGAGATGGTTAAAGAAGATGAAACGAATTGGGTTCAACTAAGAGCTGATTCGGCTTGGCAATCAAGTTTTATTGAAGCATATGGTATTAATGCTATCCCACGATTTATCCTATTAGACCCAAATGGGAATGTTGTCAATGCTGATGCTCCAAGGCCTTCTTTTGATGAATTTAAAACAATGATTGATGAGTTAAATTTATAGACAACAACAATTGAATAAAAAAGCCGAACTAACATATGATTTAGTTCGGCTTTTTTTATACTACAAATTCAGTGATATCTTCACCTGTATCAAAAATATGTGGATAATGTTCTTTCAACTTTTGAATCATAAAATTTAGAGGAACATCTTCAAAGTAGCCATAATCATCAACATACTCCATAAATAAGCTCCCTTCTCCATTGTACTGTTGTAAAAACGAGTTGTTCTCTCCATCAAATTCAAGCGGTTCCACATTGAATTTCTCGCATAATTTATCATTAAATGCTGGTGACATTTTTAACCATTCCCCATTGAGATAAACATTCACCATTCCATGAGGTGTTAACTCATTAGACCCAAATTTTTCTGTTAACTTCTCTACCGCTATATGGTTTTTAACCTTACCTAAATGCAACCTAGCAGGTATCCCTAATGCACGTAAACATGCTATCAATATAATTGATTTCTCTACACAATTCCCTTTTGTTTTTTTTCCTATTGCACTTGCCTTATAATTCTCTTTAGTAAGGCTTATGCTATAAGGATCATACCACCAATCGTCACGAATTTTATTATATAGGGCTATCGTCTTTTCCTTATGAGATAGTTCTTCCCCTTTATAATCTGCCACAAGGGCCTGAATAACGTCACTTTCTATATCAAAAAAATAGGTTGAATCTAAATATTTCATTTTTGCGTTTTATTAAACTAGTGGTTTTCCTGTCATCTCTTGAGGTTGATCTACCTCCATTAACTTTAATATTGTTGGAGCTATGTCTGCTAGTTTGCCTTGTTTTACCTCAGTCACATTCTTATCTATGACAATAATTGGAACAAGATTAGTAGTATGTGCAGTATGAGGGCTACCATCTTCATTCATCATCAACTCGGCATTACCATGATCTGCTATTAGCACGAATGAATAATCATTTTCTAAACCTGTTTCTACTATCCGTTTCACTCCCTGATCAACGGTCTCACAGGCTTTAATAATAGCTTCAGGCACCCCCGTATGCCCAACCATATCTCCATTAGCAAAATTTAAGGCTACAAAATTAACTTCTCCTATTTTTAAGGCTTCGCATAATTTGTCTGTAACTTCAACAGCACTCATTTCAGGTTGCAAATCATAGGTAGCAACTTTTGGAGAATTAACTAAAATACGCTCTTCCCCTTCAAACTCTTGTTCTCTTCCTCCACTGAAGAAAAATGTTACATGAGGATATTTCTCTGTTTCAGCAATTCTAATTTGCTTCAAGCCATTTTTTGCAACAACTTCCCCTAATGTATTTACAATTGCTTCCTTATCAAAAACGACATGAATACCTTCATAACTCTTATTGTAATTGGTCATGGTAACATAGTACAATGGTAATGTTTCCATTCCTTTAATATTTTCCTGCGTCAATACTTCAGTAATTTCTCTACAGCGATCAGTTCTGAAATTAAAGCATATTACAACATCATCCTTTTGGACAGTAGCTAAAGGCTTACCATCTTCGTCAATAATAACATGAGGCTCAATAAATTCATCAGTAACCCCTTCTTTATAACTCTGCTCAAGCGCTTCTTTTACACTAAGCACTTCTGTTCCTTCTCCATCTAACAATAAGTTATATGCTAATTTAATTCGCTCCCATCTTTTATCTCTATCCATAGCATAATAACGTCCTATTACTGATGCTATTTTTGTTTTTTTACCCCCTACAAAAGCCTCTAATTCAGTCAAATAGTCAATCCCTGAATCTGGAGCACAATCTCTACCATCAGTAAAAGCATGAATAAATGCTTGATTTTCTGCTATATCTTGACGTTCTAATAAATCACACAAGGCGTACAAATGTTCTTGAGAAGAGTGTACCCCTCCTTTAGATACCAGCCCCATTAAATGAATCTTTTTATCATTTTCCTTTGCGTAAGTTATAGCATCAATAAGTGTTTTATTAGCAAAAAAAGATTCATCTTTAATGGCATTATTAATCTTAGACAGGTCCTGATAAACAACTCTTCCTGCTCCAATATTTAAGTGTCCAACTTCTGAATTTCCCATCTGCCCAGTAGGCAAGCCAACATTCTCACCGAAAGTTAGCAATGTATTATTAGGATATTTCTCATGCAAACTATCGACAAAAGGCGTTTTAGCTAAAAAAACACCATCTGTTTTGTCATGTTTACCTATTCCCCAACCATCTAAAATAATTAATACTGCTTTTTTTTGTACCATTTTTTTAATTGTGTATTCCACTTCAAAAATACGGATTTATTCGTAAACACCATATGAATTAATACCTACTAAAAAGCAGTTTATTTTTCTTCTCTCTACTAATTAATGACCTTTTACACCTTTAAAATTAACCTCAAATAAAACAAAGAACAACAACCTTTTATCTTATGGAAAAAACAATAGTCATTGAGGAGCTCTCTTTTCAATATTCAAAATCAAAGAAAGTATTAAACAACTTGTCTATTCATGTACCAAAAGGATCTATTTATGGGTTTCTAGGTAAAAATGGTGCTGGGAAATCAACAACTATGGGTATTATTACAGGTATAATTCCTATCACTGAAACAAAGAAGGTCAAAATTTTTAATCATCCCATCGACCAACTTTACCCTCAAGCTTTTTCAAAAATTGGGTCTCTCATTGAGTTTCCTTCTTTTTACCCTCACTTAAGTGGGCTTGACAACCTTAAGTACCTCGCTAAAATAAGAAATAGCAAAACGAATATCACTGAAATTCTTTCCTTGATTGGACTAGAAAATGAAGCTAAAAAAGCTGTAAAAAACTATTCTATGGGAATGAAACAGCGATTAGCTATTGGTGGCGCATTATTGGGAAACCCAGAATTATTACTCTTAGACGAACCTGTAAATGGATTAGATCCTTCTGGCATTATTGAAATAAGAAACCTCTTGATTAAACTTAACCGAGAAAAAGGCATTACTATTTTTATTTCTAGTCACTTACTTTCTGAAATTGAGAAAATGTGTACACACGTTGGCATTCTTCAACAAGGAGCATTGGTTTTTGAAGGGACAATGAAAGAACTAATAGAAAGTAACTCTCAAAAAAATATAGAGTTGACTATAAAAGAGCCTAAAAAGTGGATTACCATTATTCAAGAGAACTATGGAGTTGTAGCCAAACAGCTAAACGAAAATACTGTTGTTATTAAAATTGATAATACGTTATCGACAGCGGATTTTGTGAAGAAATTAATGAATGACGGCATCGAAATAGAGCAGTTCAAAACTCAAGAAGATCTAGAAAATTTATTCATTGAAATCACCAACAATATTTGATACTAAACCTATGAAAAACTTTATCTCAAACCTAATTACAGTCTACAAAGCAGAGCACCTCAAAAAGAAAAAGAAAGGAATATATTGGACGAGCTTTATTATTGGAATTTTATTCCCTCTCCTAGGGTTTGTCTTATCAATGAAAGATGGATACCTCAATCACATCACTCAACTTCCATATAATTTCTATGAACAATTTATCTCAAAAAGTATTATGGGGTTTGCTGGTTTTTTCTTCCCTCTCATTATCATAATTACTGCTGGACGTATCGTTCAATTAGACCATAAAAACGGAGGTTGGAAATTAATGGAAACCAGCCCTATCAATAAAACTTCTATTTACTTTGGAAAATTTTCAGTACTCCTAACCAGTAATCTAATTGCTATTTTATCCTTTAGTATTAGTTCAATTATATTTTGTCTGATTCTTATACTTAAAGGCGGAATCCCAATTGAAGCTTCAACAAACTTGCCTATTGGATTTATGCTTCAGTTAATTTTTCGCTTATTTATTGGATCTATCCTTATTTCAGCTATTCAATATGTATTATCAGTACACTTCAAAACCTTAACTTGGCCTACTCTTATTGGTTTTGTTGGTTTGATTGCTTCATTATTTGCAAGAGCTATATTCATGACTAAAATTGATTGGAACCCTTTTAGAATGATAGAAAATGTTGGGTTTAATACGCATGGAAGCGATCTTGGCAACCTACTTCTTTATACCGAATGGTTAAGTCTTATTCTATCAATTCCTATTTTGGCAATTGGACTATCTATCTACCAATATAAATCGTTCAACTTTGCATTTATCAAAAACAAAAAAAGAGGAGGAATAATTACGCTTATCTCAATAGCAACATTGGTTATTGCTGGCTACTTTCTTACTCCCAAACAAATGGGAAATTACCATAAAAACATTATCGCTGGAACTATCGAAAGTGATACACCTATCGAAAACATATACTTAATCAATTCTGTCACAAAAGACACCATAGTAAAAGCTCCAGTTGAAAACAACATCTTTCACGCTGAGGTTAATCTCCAACTCACTACCGATTATTACCTATTAACAGCAGACAATAAATTTGAAAACAAAATATTTTTAGGAGACCAAGACAGTCTTAACGTTGAGATTGATTATTTCAATCAAAAGAATGCGATTACTGTTAAAGGAACTAGGTTAGCAGAAAATAACATCATCAGAAATTCTGAAAAACAAAAATGGTTTATTCGCTTTTATTTAAATAGAAATGATGAACTCAACAACATTCAATATTTTGAAGACATGTTATTTCGTGAACTAAAAGACAGAAAGCATGTTGAAATGCAAGCGAAAACAAAAGATAATTACATTCCTAAAGAGGATTTTAAAGACCGACATCATAAACTGCTAGCTATCCAATACTTAAATTATTGGGAAACATTTAAACAGAAAAGAAAAGCTTTATATCCAGACCAAGAAACTCCTGATGGTAAAAGGATCCTTAAACTAAAGGAAAGTGTATCCTTAGAAGATGAAGCCCTTCTTGGAAACCAATCCTACATTACATACATCAACAAAGAGCTATCTCGACAAATAACTAACGAACAATTAGAACCAAACATTGCAATACTTGAAGCTTACAAAAGTCTTTCAAAGGCAGCTTTTAAAAACAAAGTCGCTTATATTCAATTGAAGAAATCACTTAAGGAAGCTAACAAGTCTAGTGAAAGAACAGCTATTTTAAAGGATTATTTATCTTTATTAAACAACGCTGAACTAAAAGAAAAGATTGAGACTTATAATCAGCAACTAAATCTATTAGATAAAGGAAACATTGCTCCAAATTTTATAGCTGTTGACAAAAGCGGAGAAGAATTTTCCTTAGCTTCATTTAAGGGCAAGTTTATAATTATAGACGTATGGGCTAGTTGGTGCGCCCCTTGTAAACGCGAGTCACCATTCTTTGAAAAATACGCCCTACAGTTTAAAGATCAAAACATTACATTTTTGTCTTTAAGCATAGATCAAGATAAAGTTAAATGGAAAGCTTCTATATTGGATAAAAAAACAACAGCTCAACAACTTATCATAGCAAACAAAAACAAATTTGGAAAAGCATATAATATTGAGTCAATTCCAAGGTTTATTTTAATTGATCCAAACGGGAAACTAATTAATGCTGAGATGCCTTTCCCTTCCCAAAATGCATTTGAAATTTTGATACAAAATGAACTGGATACTTTATCCAGTTCTATTGAGCAACAAACTACAATTCAATCTCTATAATTGTTCCTTTTGGTTTGTTGTCTATGGCTTTTATTTTACCTCTATGAAGTTTAATAATTCTAGCTACTAAATACAGTCCTATACCTGTTCCTTTTGTATTTCTCGTTTCTTCATTTCCTGAGCGATAAAACAGTTTAAATACATTGAGTTTTTCACTATCTTCTATCCCTTTTCCTTCATCTTTTATTTGAAGGACCAGTCGACTGCCTTTGTTTTTAGCTGACCAAACTATTGGTGTTTCTTTCTCAGAATATTTCACAGCATTAGACTGTAAATTTTGAATCACTGAAGAAAAATAGAATTCATCTACATACATCATCAATGAAGAATCAATATCAATAGTAATAGGGTTATCCCCTACCATATTGAATACAATCTGTTCAACAAATTTTTTAACGTTCACTTTTGTTAAACGAATTTTTAACGTTGACTCTTCAATTTTGGAGACTAATAAAATATCTTCTACTAATTGTTGCAATCGATTTTGATCAGCATAAACTTTTTTTAGAATATCTTTCTCCTTTTCTCTTGGAAGATCTCGATTTATCATTGTTTCTACAAAAAGCTTAGTAGAAGCTATTGGTGTTTTTAATTCATGCGTTACAGAAAGGCTAAAGTTTTTCTTTTCATGTACTAAAGCTAACTCCTTTAAAATAGAACGCCTAATAAAATAAACTCCCACAAACAATAACGTAATGAATACAGCTGCTTCACCTGCAATCATCATTGTTTTACTATGTATTATTGCTTCATCACTATTTACTTGTTTATTCAATTGTATAATATGATACGCCCACCACATTAGCTGCAGAAAGACATATCCAAATAAAATGAATAAGATAACCAATGATTTGTTTGTCTTTTTATTGATAGCTTTACTTTTTTTTACAAAAGTAAAGAATAATAAAATGAAATACGAATTCAAATAGAAATCCAAGAATAGACTATAATTCTACTATAAAAAATAAGTGATTTCCACTAACTTTATAGATTATGATAAAAATTCTATATTCACTTTTGTTTTGCATTTCAAGCTCAATCCTTTTGGGACAAGAGATAGATGTCTTGTTTTTAGGGAACAGTTATACAGGCGCAAATAACTTACCTAGCCTAACAGCACAATTAGCCACTTCTTTGGGTGACACCATAAACTATGACTCCAATACTCCTGGAGGATACACCTTACAGGGACATAGCACAAACGCTACTTCTCTGAACAAAATTTCTCAAGGGAATTGGGACTTTGTTGTTTTACAAGAGCAATCTCAACGACCTTCTTTCCCTCCTTCTCAAGTCGCTACAGAAGTGTATCCTTATGCGGAAATATTGGTCGATTCTATTCACTCTTCAAATCCTTGTACTGAACCTCTTTTTTACATGACATGGGGTAGAGAAAATGGGGATCAACAAAATTGTCAATTTTATACCCCTATCTGTACTTACGATGGGATGCAACTACGTTTACGTACAAGTTATTTAGAGATGACCAATAATAATCAGACTTCTGTTTCTCCTGTTGGAGCAGCGTGGAAATACACCCGAGATAATTACCCTAATATCGATTTATATACATCGGATGGTAGCCATCCAAGTTTAGCTGGTAGTTATTTAGCAGCTTGTGTTTTTTATTCTTCAATGTTTCGTTCTTCTCCAGAAGGAGCCACTTATAGTGCTGGCCTTTCTACCAATACAGCATCCACACTTCAAAACATTGCAAAGTTAATCGTAATAGACAGTTTGGATACATGGAGAATAGGAGCTGACGACCCTAGTGCTCATTCAATTATCGCTACAAATAACAATAACACCGTTTCTTTCTCTGCCACAACAAATAATGTTGAGAATTTTCATTGGGACTTTGGAAATGGTGAAACAGCAACGATAGCTTCACCTACTTCAACATACAACAACGGAGGAAATTATACCGTTATACTAACTGTTGACAATGGTTGCATCACTGATACAACATCTACAACAGTTTCTATATCTTCTACAGCCATTTCTGAACAAAAAGCAACCTTTAGGTATACACAAGACAACGCTCACCTTTTTTTAGAGTTTATTAATAATAGCACTAGAACTGTTACTTTTTATGATTTAAATGGGAGGTTATTGAATCAAAAAATAATTCACGATAAAAGTTATATCTTTGGTACTAAGAGTTTTCCTTCAATTTATTTCATTGTAATAAGGGAAGGTGACGATTACCAAACGATTAAACTATTCAAATGAACTACTTAATAGCCTTAGTATTACTATCCTTTATCAGCTTTACTTATGGTCAAGCTACTTACCATAGAGCAAAAATATATTACAACACCACTAAGGACTTGGTATTGTTAGCCAATCAAGGTGTTGCCATAGACCATGTCGTGCATAAAAGAGGGGTGTTTATAGCTTCTGATTTCTCACAAAATGAAATTAATATTGCTAAAGGTTTAGGATTAGATGTAGAAATAGAAATCCCTAATGTAGATGATTACTACAGTCAACAAAGCGAAAGTAAAAGCTTAGAAAAAAATGCAGCTTGTGGCACTTCAAACTACCCTATCCCTAGCAATTATAATAGTGGATCAATGGGTGGTTTTTTAACTTACAGCGAAATGCTTCAAGAGTTAGACGACATGGCTAATCTATACCCCAATTTAATTACAGTTAAACAAAGTATTTCTAATTTTTCTACCGTTGAAAATAGACCTATATATTGGGTCCGAATGTCTGATAACCCCAATAGTGATGAAAATGAACCAGAAATGTTATATACAGCTATTCATCATGCTAGAGAACCTGGGTCTCTTCAGCAAACCATTTTCTACATGTGGTATTTATTAGAAAATTATAGCACCAATGAAGAGGTTCAAGCCATCTTAAACAATACAGAATTATACTTTGTTCCATGTATTAACCCAGATGGATACCTTTATAACGAGCAAACCAATCCAAGTGGTGGTGGGCTTTGGCGTAAAAACAGACGCGATAATGGTGACGGCACATTTGGTGTTGACCTCAACAGGAACTACAGCTATCAATGGGGAGGAGCTGGTACAAGTACAAACACCAGTAGCGATGTTTATTTAGGTACAACTCCTTTTTCTGAAGTAGAAACACAAGCGATGAAGTGGTTTTGTGAGCAGCATGATTTCAAGATGGCTCTGAATAGTCATACGCATGGTAATTTATTACTTTATCCTTTTGGGTATGCAACTGGTCAAATCTCGCCAGATGACGCAACTTTTGTCGCGATGTCTGAAGTAATGGTAGAGCAAAATGGTTATACAAATCAAATATCTGCAGCTCTATATGCTGCATCAGGAGATTCTGATGATTGGATGTATGCTGAGACAAGCACTCATAACGAAATATTAGCAATGACACCTGAGGTTGGCAACGGATTTTGGCCTTCTGCTAATACGATTACTTCAATGTGCCAAAACATGGTTTATCATAACCTCATGGCTGCCAACTTTATTACAAACTATGCCAAGAGTTATGATCAATCACCTTTTTCAATCACTCAAACTACTGGGTATTTTAACTATACAATTAAACGTCTAGGAATAGATAACCCAGGAGATTTTACTGTAAGCATTACTCCAATATCTGCTAATATTGTAAGTGTTGGAGGAACCAATACACATAATGGAATGGCATTATTACAAACTGATCTAGATTCTATAGCCTACACATTATCATCATCAATTCAAACTGGTGATGAAATCAAATATATTCTAACAACAAATAACGGTCTTTACAATACTAAAGATACTATTACCAAGTACTATGGCACCTTCCAACCACTGTTATCTGAAAACGGAAATAATACTTCTAATTGGTCTTCTACTGGAAATTGGGGAACAACTAGTCAACACTACTATTCTCCTTCATCTTCAATAACTGACTCTCCTAATGGGGACTATGATAACAACTCAAACACTTCTATTCGTTTAACTGATGGGATCTCATTAAACAATGCAACTCTTGCAACAGTAAGTTTCTATGCTAGATGGGAGATAGAAGCAGATTGGGATTATGTACAATTTGAAATTTCAACCGATGGAGGAAGTACTTGGATTCCTCAATGTGGTAAATACACCAACAAAGGAAGTAGCGACCAAGCAACGGGAGAACCTTTATATGATGGCGCTCAAAACTCATGGGTTAAAGAAGAAATTGACCTTAGCGATTATATTGGACAAACAATTAGTGCTCGCTTTCAAATGGTCACAGACCAAGCTGTAAAAGAAGATGGCTTTTATTTTGATGATTTTAACGTCAATGTTATTTATGGGAACGGTTTAGCAGAACATTTGGGAACAGGGTTTCATTTAGGGCAAAACATACCTAATCCAAGTGAAGAAACAACAACTATTTATTATCAATTAGGAAACAACACTGCTATGGCTGACTTAATTTTACTAAATCAAGTTGGGAAACAAATTAAATCATTTCCTATCACCAACTCAAAAGGGCAAATTACTATTAACACTAATGAATTAGCTGCAGGAGTATACTTTTATTACTTAACAGACCAAAAAGAAACTTCTGAAACTTACAAGATGATGGTCGTTAGATAAGAATTAATTCACAAACAACAGCTTTGTTGCTATTTTATCACCTCCATCTTGGGTAACAATAAAAACGTAATAAACCCCAGTAGCTACACGCTCACCTGATAACGTTTTTCCATCCCATACTGCTTGTCCTCCAAGTGATGTTGTAGAAGCAACAAGATTACCACTTGCATCTGTTATCTTTACATCAGCATTGTTGGTTAATCCTTTTATTGCTATTTTTCCTTCATACTCAGGTCGAACTGGATTGGGATATGCATACACATTTTGGAAACGATCGTTTGGCTCTGTAGCTTCTCCTTTATATCCCATTATTCCTTTATCAGTTCCCACATAAACTTCACCTGTCTTGGGATGAATTGCCAAAGCATTAATTGTATTGGAAAATATAGGGCTATTTTCGGTTGTAAATGTATTAACCATCTCCGTTCCATCTTCTGAAATCAAAAACAAACCACCTCCTTCTGTTGCAAACCATTTTCGATTAGCTCCATCTATTACAATTTCATTAATATCCTCGGTTCCTAATAAAACTTCCAAAATTCCATCTTGTTCAATTAAAACTTCTTGAGCATCATAGTTCCCCCCTTCGAAAATATTTTTGGGACTATAAATCACCACTGGTCCATTCTCTGTTCCCAGCCAAATTGCTCCATTCTTATCTTCTACAATCGTATTTACAATATCTGAAGGCAACGCTCCTGCTCCTTCTGTAGTTGTTAACGTCTGGAATTGATCATCTGTTTCATCTAGAGGGGTTTGATTATTATCATAAACCATAACTCCGCCTCCTTTTGCAGCCATCCAAATATACCCATTCGTTTTATCGATGTATAAATCTGTACAAATACCTCCTTTCATAGATACTGCACAAACAAAAGACTTCCATTCTCCTGTAGCTGTGTATACAGATAGAGGTTCGTTTACAAAAGCATTCGCTACCCAAAAGTTACCATCTGCATCAAATGCAGAACCTGCCGCACAGGTTTTCTCTAAATCTGTTAACCTTCTTTGAAGTGAAGAATTATGCCACGTATGTCTTTTCACATATGCTCCATCTCTAATTTCGACAACTCCTCCCTTGAAAGAACTAGCCATAATATGAGTAGGATCTTTAGGGTCTATTGCAATATGTACATAATCATAAATTGAATCTACTGAAGATAACTCTTCATCTGTTAAACCATTATACATAGCCCAAACATCAGAATTGTAATGATAAACTCCATTCATATTAAAGGTACTATTCCAAGCTGTTCCTTCTGTTCTACCAGAAGCTACCCATAAATCGTCTCCACTTGTTGCCATATAAAAGACATCATTTCCAAAAGGTCCTTGAATTAAATAAGGTTCATAATTATAATTATTGAGCACCTTCGCCATACCGTTATCACGATCTGCTACCCAATAAGCCCCATCATGCCACAAACAATTATTAGGCTTAATAAAATTTGTCTCTGCGTATGTATACAATAAATCTTGTTGTTGTAGATTTTCATCAACTTCTATTACTCCCCTTTGAGTTGAAAGTAATAAGTGATTTTCTTTATATGACACCCCAAAATAATCGTTATTTGTTAATGAAGCTACTTGTTGAAAAACTCCATTATTAAATGTGTATATAGTATCTGTTAAATACCCTGTGTAACTGGCATTCAACAATAATCCATTACCATAATTAACAATCAAACTGTACGGTTCTAAAGCTACTAAAGGTTCTATTGACCAATTGTTTGGATCTGACAAAAACTGAGCGTTTACATTGGCTTTATACACTCCTGCATCAGTTGCTGCATATATGGTATCTGAAAAGATGGTTAGATCATTAACCTTGACTTGATTTCCTCCAGCTCCTATAATGTATGTATCTTTCACTTCCTGACGTTCTACATCCAAAACCACTATACCAAAACCACAAGTTAAATAAGATAGTTTTCCTTCAGAATAGATATTGTAAATCTGTTTATCCCCAATAATATTACTTGTTACAATACCTGAAATATTAGTTACTTCTCCATTTTTAATCAAATCAATGCTCCCTGATTCATAACCTATAATTAAGGTTTCTTCCTGTTCGTTTTGTCCCATTACACTAATAGAAAAATCTGAGAGCGCATTAATTTTTGTTAGGCGTTCTAAACTATTGTCTGTCTCATCTAAATAGTACACAGCATAAGGAGTTGCTGCATAATATTTTTGATTTACATACTCTACATTTATCACATTTCGATAAGGGAGATAATCTCGCCAAGCTCCAAGTTGAAACCCTTGTCCAACCATTAAGTAACTCCAGAGTACTGCAACTATAACTAGTTTAATTTTCATGTAGCAAAAATAGAAATCCGTTTGGTAATACCAATTAAATAACTATTCTTTCTATTTTTTATTGCTATCAAGGTTTAAAAGAATACTTTTCTGCATTCTTAAGAACTATAACTGCCTGTATAATCAAAACCAAATTTTGTATTGCCCTATTGGCAACAACCCTGTTTGATATCTAGTAACAATACTTCTACTAGAATGAGAATACCCTTCACTGAAGACATTTTTTCTATTAGTTATATTTTGGATATTAATAGCCCATTCTTGAGTAATTTTCTTGCCATTTTTCTTAAACCCTATTTTAAAATCAATTCTGAAATAATCTGGATATCTTTCAGAAAATGCTTGATCATAGTCATAAACTGTTTGTCCTATTTGTTGACTAGCTTCCAAGTCTATTGGTACAAACCGTTGTCCTCCATTCAAGGTACTTTTGATATCAATTAACAATGATGAATTTGACCCTTCTTCTTTCTTTGAGGGAAAGAAAAATTCCTTTCCTATTAGACCATTAAAAGTGTAGTTACCATTAAAAACCGTGTTGCGTTCTACTCCATCACTTCCCTTATATTTCGACTCATATAAAGAGGTGGTTACTAAGTAATAAAAACCTCTGTTTAAGAATCGTTCTAAGGTAAACTCTACCCCATAGTTAAACCCTGTCCCAGTGTTGACTAAAGAGTCTGGGAAGGACAAATCAAAATTTGCCCCATAATTTAATATAGAATAATTATTCGTATTCACATCAACAGGGACATTAGCCAATAGCTGATAGTAGGTTTCTGCTTTAAAACGAGTATTTTTACCCAAGTTTCTGTCATACCCTAATACAAAATGTTGACTTTGAATCATCCCTAGATCTTTATTAGGGATTATTTTTTCTCCGTTATCTGTTTCTATTTCTTTAAAATATAAACGTGTTGTTGGCAATTGATTATGTAGCCCATAGGCTGCACTTAACGTATTTCTAGAATTAATTTCCCATTTCAACCCAGCTCTAGGCTCTACTGAAAACTGATTGTTATAGGTAAACAATTGTGTATGCACCCCAGTATTAAAAGTCAATTTCTCATTCATTCGATATTGCCACTGTACAAAAGGTTGGATAAAATAGGTTGCTCCTTTAAAATCTGTTAAAGTCACCCAACGTTCAGGAATAACTTGATACGTATTTGGAGCTATTAGAACTGAGTCCTTCTCAATATTAATACTATCTGAAAGGTTAAAAAAGCGACGGTAGTTGTATGAACCTACTTTAAATAAATGCTTTGCTGAATGTTTATGATTAAAAATTAAGTTTAAAGACTGCTTCCCTTCCGTAGATGTATTTCGATAATTCGGGTCATACAATTGTGTTATGGTATCTAAATAATTTCGAGCAATTTGATTATAAGTAGCATCAACTGAAAAGGTGGTTTTTAAATACGATTTATCATTAAAACGATAGGTATTAGATAACCCTGTCACCCCTATTTTTGAAGTAAACAACAGGTCTTCTCCACTTTCTTGAAAAAGGTTATCATCTTTTTGTTCAGAGTCTAAAAAAGCAATATCACTTGCTCCACCAAGCCCCCAAAATTCTGTTTTCCCCTTTTTATTGGGAAAACTTAATTTAAAAAAACCATCTGAATAATCAGGAACTGCTGTCCCTGTTCCAAAGTTTAACCCCATTAATTGAAATAGCTTTAGTGTAGAATACCTGAAATCAACAATATAAGAAGAGTATTGTTTTTTACTAATTGGGCCCTCTGCCATCATTTCTAAACCATTAAAACCAACCTGTCCTAAAAATTCATGCTGTTGATTATTTCCAGAACGTAATTTTAAATCAAACACCCCAGCTATTGCGTTTCCGTATTCTGCAGGAAAAGCTCCTGTCATAAAATCAGAATTGTCCAAAACATTATTATTTAAAATACTTACTGGACCTCCTGTTGTTCCATTTAAAGCAAAATGGTTGGGGTTAGGAATATCAACATCTTCCAATCGGTATAATACTCCTGTTGGGGAATTTCCTCGAATCACAATATCATTTCGGCTATCATCTGACCCTTGAACACCAGCAAAATTTTGTGCCATTCTAGCCACATCATTTAGACTACCTGCATAACGCATGGTTTCATCAATAGAGAATGTTCGAGCACTTACCGAAGCCATTCTATTGATTGTTTTATCTTTATCTTGCTTGGCTTCTACCACGACCTCATCGATTAAGATAGACTCTTGTAATTCAACATTTAAAATCACTTCTTTTCCTGCTGTCACCTCTATATTGGGCAAGGTTTTAGTCTCGTAACCAATATATGAGACTTGAAGCGTATGCCTCCCCAAAGGAACTTTTTCTATCGTATAACGCCCATCAAAATCAGTTGCAGCACCAATAATTGGATCAACATCTATAACGATAACATTAGCACCAATCAATGGAGATTTTGAATCTTTGTCTAGCACAACCCCTCTGATGTTTTGCTCTTGAGCATAACCACATCCTAAAGCAAACCAACTCAAAATAAAAAAAGCATATTTCATGATCATGATTTTAAAATTTGAGACAAAGCAAGTATTAAATCCTTTGCTATCCAAATTTTAGTGCTGTTCTGCAAGTTTTGGGACGAATTGCATGGTAAAAAACCATATAAAAACCACTCTAAAACCTGCGAAAAATCATTGTTTTCGTTTATTTTTAACTGAGGCCTCTTGCTGTGTCAATTTTTTGTCAGAAAGTCCTTGATTTTGAATCAAATTCTTTCAATATCTCGCTTTAGATTGTACATTTGCAACTTAAAAATAATAAAATGGTGAAGAAAATATTAACATGGGTCTTAGCAATATTTCTGGCTTTAGCTGCAATGATTTATCAAAGAAGCACAGGGCCGACTTATGAATACAAAGGTTATTTAGAACATAACGACGACTCACGTAAATATAAATTACTTCGTTCACAAGAAACTACTGAAGGTGCAAAAATTGAATTACCTTATTTTGAAGGAATCAACTACACTGCTACATTACACTATAAACGCTATCAAACTAAAGATGACATCACTGACTTAGAGTTTCAACTGGACGAAAACAAGCTTTTTATTGCACAACTACCAGTTCAACCGGCTGCAGGAAAAATTGAATATTCTATTACCGGCTCTATTGATGGGGAGGAATTCTCTATCCCTGAAAAAGGAGAGGACAATATTGTTTTAAGATACAAAGACCCTGTTCCAGATTACATTTTAATTCCCCATGTTACGATGATGATTATCGTAATTATTTTTGGTATTCGTGCTGGTCTAGGAGCTGCATTCAACGATGGAACCATGCGTAGATGGACGATTGTTGCCTTTACAGCAATGACTGTTGGAGGAATGATGTTGGGGCCTATAGTACAAAAATATGCTTTTGGAGAATATTGGACTGGATTTCCAAACGGAAGTGATTTTACAGACAATAAAATGCTAATTATGTGGATTGCCTGGGCATTGGCATTAGCTATTATTGGCTTCAAACCTAAAAAGAAAGAAGGAGTAAGTAGAGCAACAGTTCTTATGGCTTCTGTAGTGATGACAATGGTTTATCTAATTCCTCATAGTATGGGAGGTTCTACATTAGACTACGATGCTGTAGATAAAGGTATAGATCCTAAAGAAGCGATTAAAACAGGAGCGGAACACTAACCCTGTTATTTCTTTATAACATAAAACAACGCAGATGCTAGCAAACTGGATTCATGTAATGATTGTTCATCTTATTGTTATTGGAGTGCCTTGGTTGCTTTATCGCGTTTTTATCCAACGAAAAGAACCATTAGACAGTCCACAATGGAAAAACACGTATAGCTTTTTAATTCTTTCTGGAGTTATTGCTGCTATCGCATATTTTACTGGACCTACCGCTGCTGACTGGACAAAACTCGCCTTAGATCCCTACCCGCAAGAACATGTGGAAGACCATGCGCTTTGGGGTAGAGTTGCCTTTGTTATTCAAGTGGTTGTCGCCCTTATAGGAATTATGGGATGGGCAAGTATTTTACAAGACGAAAAACCAGATAAAAAAATCTTTTTCGTTTTGATTGTCCTATTGCTGATTAATACCTCAACACTATTTTATACAGCCCATTTAGGAGGGTTTGTAAGGAGAATGGATTTGTTGTTTTAAGACCTTTTTATACTCCTGTAACTTTTAAGGGGTTTATTTGTTCTAATTATACACTACAACTCAAAAAGAACAAATGAAAAAACTACTCTATCTTTTACTTATTCAAATCTTATGCTCAGCTTTTGGCTTGGGGCAGGTTTATGACACAACAAAAATCGAATCTGACAGCACCTTCTTATATAAAAAATCATTCCAAAAGAACACTAAATACATTAACTCACATAACATATCTTTTAAACAAAAAGAACTTCTGGGGTTTTATGACATCCAGAGCATAGGCTATAACTATGGATCTTCATTTGTTATAACTAGACACTTATTATATTATGGTTCTTTATCTTTCAATCAAATATTATCTCAAAAAATTAACATTAATGATACTCTAATAACTAACCTAACTGGATATAACTCTGATTTTTTAATGGGAATTGATATTTTCAACAAAACTAAAGCTATTGACTTAGCTATACTTCTGGGCTTTGAATTTGGCAGACTCCGCTTATACAACAACCCTTTATTACGTAAAAAGAATGGTTATTTTGCTCCTAAAATTGAATTGCAACCTAAGGTCAAACTTAAGCGATTGGTAATAGGAGGTTCATTTGGTTATGGATATGATATTTCAAACCCCAACTGGAAAGACACTTGGTTTAGCAAAGACAAAAGCTATACCCTCGACAAACTCAGACAAAGTGGTTTCTCTTATCAGTTTTTTATTGGATGGAGCTTTTCTTAATATTTTATTCCTAACTTTTTATACACAAAACTAAGCAGCCAAGAAGGACCTATTAAAAGGAATTGTAAATCTTCCAAAAAAGATGGTTTTTTACCCTCTATATGATGCCCTATAAATTGAAAAATCCAAGCAACAACAAAAATTACCACAGCAACCAACCAAGGAGAAACACTTGTAATTAAAAGCAGAGAACTATACCCTAATGCACATAACACACTAAAAATCAGCATTCCTATTCCAATTGGTATCGATAATCGAAAATAAAACAGCAATACAAATATTAAGACAACATTGCCCCAATTGGCAAAAGCTGTAAATACATCAGGCAAAACATTGAGTAATAAAGCATTTGGAATTGAAGCTACCAGCACATATATTGAAAAAAAGATTGCTGGAACACAAATCCAATGAATCAACTTATTGGTTGAATTTTGATGGCTTACACCATATTCATCTAGCCATGTTTGTATTGGTTTCATACCTTTAATTTTGAGTTAAAGTACAAAATAGATTTTAGCTTTTCAAATCAAGATTTAACACTATCGAGATGTGTCCACAATATTACACTCCACAATAAGAGATTAGGAATATAGATTGCCAAACTATAAATCACCATTCTTAAAAACTTATTGATTGCTTTTTTTATTAGATAGCTATTCAACATCCCAGCTGGAATAAACAACAAAGCAGAGAAAAAACCTGCCATGATCATTGTCGGCCACACCCAATCTCCATGCATGTCATTGAAATGAGGTAAGTATAGATTGGTGATCGGACTGACAACCATCGCAAAAATAGCTCCTACAATTCCCATCCCGATGAAATTAAGAACCAAAAGTCCCCCAGAGATTATTAAAGAAACTTTAACTGATTTAGATAGTTTTGCCATTCAAAACAAGGTTATATCATCTTCACTTGAATGATGTTAACAGGACAAGCTTCAGCGGCTCTTTTATTCTCATCAAACTCAGAATTATCGACTCTTGCTGTATAAAAGCCTTTTTTATTGACTCCTCCTAGCAGTGTTGCCTTACCATCTTTTTTAGACATTCTCCAATGGTTATAAGCCAACTCTACACAGTAGTTGCATCCTATACATTTTTCTCTCTGATGTGATATTACAACCATAAGTCACGCTTAATCATTCACTTCTTCAGCAGCAACAACTTTATATAATTTATCTGATGAACGAATCACCTTATCCACAAAGAAAGTCACTTCTTCTCCTCTTTTAGCAACATCAACAACCTCGTTATTTACACGCATTTCCTCCACCGTTGTTTCTACAACACCAGTTGTTGGTCCAGTAATTAAGATCTTATCTCCTTTGCTTAAGAATTGAGCCTCTATTTTAAACTCTCCTATTTGAGGCTTACCATAGTAGTGCAGTCCTTTTCCTA
>JAUHZI010000214.1 GCA_030426105.1 Bacteroidia bacterium
AAGTTCAAAAATTAAAATGGAAGTTCAAATGGAAGTTCAAAAATTAAAATGGAAGTTCAAATGGAAGTTCAAAAATTAAAATGGAAGTTCAAATGGAAGTTCAAAAATTAAAATGGAAGTTCAAAAATTAAAATGGAAGTTCAAAAAATATTTTATGTTTGGAATAAAACTTTAGGAAATAAAAAACTTTAGGAAATTAAATTAATTAATTAATTTAATTGTATTGATGGTTTATTTTTGAAAAAAAAATATTTTGATAGAATATTAGTGGAAAATAAAAAATGGGAGGAGGACTTAATGTATAGGTCCGAAAAGCATCTTGCCTCAATACTGTGAACACTTTTGAGGGTAAACAATTGGTCATTCACAATAATGGAATACTAATCGCCATTATTTGACAGATGCTAGTAACCTTTAGGAATTTAATTATAGATTTTAAATGATAGACTTATAGATTTTAAATGATATACATATAAATTTAAATGATAGACTTATAGATTTTAAATTATAGACAAAAATTAAATTAATAAAGGTTGCAAGACAGCTGGATGCGGGAACATCCTTAGAGCTTTAACTACCGCGCATGTATGGAAACATATATGGCAGCACCAGGGTAATGACCTCGGGGAAGGTAAAAACGTTAAAGATTGGATAATCCGCAGCTGAATTTCTTAATCATGTTTAATAGTAATTATTATGAAGAGTAGTGAAAAGAAATCGGTTCAGAGATCGCTAAGTTGTCGGTGGAGAATGAAGTCTTACTCAGACAGACTCTGCTTAAGGTACGATCCATTGGGGTATTGAAAGATACTCCTATAAAATGTATGCAAATCGTAGCCTACGGGGCACAAAACATTTATTTAACTGGTAACCCACAAATTACCTTTTTTAAAGTAGTATACAGAAGACACACCAACTTTGCTATTGAAAGTATTGAACAAACCTTTAACGGTAACCCAAACTTTGGATCCAAAGTTCAAACTACCATTAGTAGAAACGGTGATCTTATTAACCATGTATACCTTCAAGTACAAGTACCAGCTCTAGATGGTAACTCTCTTATTGGTGCAGGTATTGAAGCTGCATGGACAAACAGTTTTGGTCATGCACTTATCCGCACTGTAGAAATCCAAATTGGTGGTCAACGTATTGATCAACATTACGGAACATGGTTGGAAATCTGGGATGAACTTACCCAAACTTCCGAAAAACGTGATGGATACAACGCTATGGTTGGTAAATATGCTGGTGGAAGCACTGGTCTTGCTGGTAATGCAGCATCTTCTCGTGTATACTATGTACCTCTACAATTCTGGTTTTGCAGAAACCCAGGTCTTAGTTTGCCATTGATTGCTCTTCAATACCACGAAGTTAAGATTAACATTGAATTCCGCAGTGCTGCTGAATTGATTGTTGGTTTGGATGTAAATGGTGATCGTGATGCTGGTTCAAACACCACCTCTATCTCCGATTCGGCTGTTGCTATGCAATCTGCTGCTTTGTGGGTAGATTACATCTTTTTGGATAACGAAGAACGTCAAAAGATGGCTCAAATGCCACACGAATACCTAATTGATCAGCTTCAATTTACTGGTGCTGAATCTCTTTCATTCGATCAAGTTGCAAACAAAGTTCGCATGAACTTTAATCACCCATGTAAAGAACTTGTTTGGGTTCTTCAGCACAGTGATAACTTTACTGTTGGTACCGCTTACAACGATTGGTTCAACTTTTCAGCATCTGCTCCAGGTAAAGCTGGTGCAACCTATGTTGATCTTTTGGCCAACGCTAAGATCCTTCTTAACGGTCATGATCGTTTCTCTGTACGCCCACAATCTTACTTTAGATTGGTACAACCATACCAACATCACACCGCAATTCCTTCCAGACATATCTATGTATACTCATTTGGTATTCGTCCAGAAGAACATCAACCATCTGGTACCCTTAATATGTCCAGAATCGATAACGCTCAACTTGTTTTCGATCTTACCAACCCTGCTTCACTTCCTACTGCTGATGGTTACACATGGACTAGCGTTACTGGACAACTTCAAGTATACGCAACCAACTACAATGTTCTTCGTATCATGAGTGGTATGGGTGGTCTTGCTTACTCCAGTTAAATTATTCTTAATGTATTTAAAGAAATTAGGAATTTTATAATTAACTTGATGTCTAATGTTAAATACACATATTTTGGGTTCTTATAATTGTTCAAACAACAAATTCAATATCTGCAAAGATAACATAGGGGTTTTTATAGAAATGTTTGGACCCTGTGAAACTCCATTTCTATTTGATGTGGAGGATTTATCTATTGTGACAGATCTTAAAACTAATTATGGTAATAAAGTTACCTGGAAAATATCCAATGGTGATATAAAATTTGTTTTTTGTTCTGTAAATAAAAAAATTATTTATCTTCATAATTTTGTATCAAATAACGAAAGAGTTATACATTTAGATAATAATACACTAAACAATAGAAAATATAATTTGAAATCAAATGAAGATGAAAAAAATAAAGGTACGTATAAAAAAAATAGAAGGAGGAATGCTGTAGATCTTCCAAGTGAGTTGAATAATATTATGATTCCCAAATACATAGTGTACTACAAAGAAAAAATAAATAATAAATTTGGATACAGAGATTTCTTCTGTATAGAAAAACACCCAATTCAACAAATGGGACTTTTTAAAAAAAAATGGTGCTCATCGAAATCTATGTCGATAACACCAACTAAAAAATTAAATGATAGTATTGAGAAATTAAATATTCTCGATGATTGGTATAGTATTATAAAAATAGAACAAACTCCCACTGAAATCTAGTGCTGATAAAATCCATTAAGTCCGTATGGACTGGTCACTTTGTGACTGAGTATTCTGTTCGTAATTTAAAACTCATGGATTATAAATCGTTGCTGAATAGCGCGTAGTATCCCTAATCCATATGGATTATTTGGGGTTTAGTTAATAAATACTAAACAAATGAAATACGAGACTGTATTTTAAACTAATTAATAACCTTTATTCTAAATATTGGTTACTAATTATTTTAAAATTTTATAAAACTGATAAACAGTTAACTCCAATAATCTATCAAATTTAATTTTTTTGCGTATTTTTTGCA
Organism: Bacteroidia bacterium; assembly: GCA_030426105.1. Taxonomy (GTDB): domain Bacteria; phylum Bacteroidota; class Bacteroidia; order Flavobacteriales_D; family Parvicellaceae; genus S010-51. Next base: position 3,137 of record JAUHZI010000214.1, read on the forward strand.
TTTATCACTAGTTTTTACAACCTTTTCAATAAAGTCCTCGTCCATGAACAGATGGTGATCAACAAGAAAAAGTATAGATGGATCCACCTTTAATGCCTTTAAAATTAATTCCTTATTACTTCTTAATCTTTTACTAGAATTTACTAGTGTCCACGCTATTTTTTTATTTTCCATCAGTTTAAAAAGTGTGTCGTTATTTATATCATCTATATCCAGTTTTATATTTAAACGACATCCCATTGATATCAACTTAATTATAAGATCTTTATTCTCGTATGCGCACTTATCCAAATATTCATCTACGTTATCAAATAAATAACTATTATTTTTGACTGCAGTAATTATTATATCAACATCTGTTTTTAAACTATTACCAACCATTGTAAACCAGCTGCAATCACCCCCATTTATTAAAACAGCCTCCAGCATGATTCTCTTGTTATTTAAAATCTTTTCCGTTAAATCTAATTTATAGCCCAAATTATTATACTTTTCCCTAAAAAACTTAACAGCCAAATACGCTACTTCTTCATCATCTCTTTGATTAAAGTCCAACTTATTATAAACCAATGGATCCTTTTCTAAAGTTTTCAATAAAATCTGCTTATCTTTAAACATATACTTAAATACCTTTTCATACATAACATCATTAATAATAACCCCACTCCTGCTATTTAACGAAGCGATACATACATCCATATCTGATTGTAATTCTATACTCGCATACTTTATTTCATGTCCATCCCTAGAAACAGATTTCATAACTATATTCTTATCGTTCCTAAATACTTTATCGACTTTTGATAGAGAATATCCTTTTGATACAGCCATTGAAATTACATCTCTATCACTTTTCATAATGCTGCTGGCTTTTTCTACAGCACTTGGATAAAGAGATACAGCATACAAAAAATATTTCTTATTGTTTCTTATATCAATATGCATATCATTAATAATAGAAGGCCAACACTTTATAGCACTCAAAATATACTTTTCTTCAAGTTGTAAATCAGAATCAATCATAAAATAAGCTTGTTTATTTCTAGATATAGCAGTCAATATAATATCTTCATCATTTCCAAAATATTTTAAAAAATATTTTAATGCTAATCCATTAACCATAACAGCCATCATAGCCACATCTTTATCCTTAAAGAATATGGTATTGTCTCTATTACTGTTTTTACAAATAACATCACACACTTTTCTATCTGTTAAAAGTTTCATCACAGTTTTCTTATC
>JAUHZI010000215.1 GCA_030426105.1 Bacteroidia bacterium
GCCGATACATACAATGCTACAATAACTGATGCTGCGGGCTGTACTTTTGATACGACTATAACATTGCAAGAACCTCCTGCTATGGTTATTTCATTAAACATTAGTGACCCTACGTGTTATAATACTTGTGATGGAGCTGTTGAAGCGAGTGTTACTGGTGGAACGATATCTAATATGCCTACCTACCAATGGTCTGGTGCGCTTTCAACCAATACAGGAAACTCTGTTAGTGATGTTTGTTTAAATAATTATACTTTAACTGTAATTGATGATAATGCATGTGAACAGGATACTACATTTAGTTTTGTAGCACCTGTAGATATTGTTTCTGATTTTAGTGCTACTCCTCAACCAGCTACAATGTTTAACCCAAATATTACATTAACTGAGGAGTCTATAAATGGATCTGTGTTTACATGGTATGTAGATGGTGTTGAAGTTGGATATGGCAGTCCATTCATGCATACGTACCCAAGTGATTCGGCAGGGACATATAACACTTGTTTATTAGTAGAAGATATTATTGGATGCTCTGATTCAGCTTGTAAAGATGTTGTAATCGACCCAGATTTTATCATTTTCGTACCCAACACCTTTACACCTAATGGAGATGGTGACAATGACTTCTTTCATGCTTCAGGTTTAGGTTTAGACTTAATTGATTATGAATTAGTTGTATTTGATCGTTGGGGAACATTGATTTGGACATCATCAAAAGCTATACCTATGTGGGATGGTACACATAAGGGTGAACCTTGTAAATCTGACACTTATATTTGGAATATTAGAACAATCGATCAAGGTTCTAAAGACGTTGTAAAAATTGGACATGTTCATCTAATGCGTTAAACACATTCATAGAAAACTTAAAAAGCGAAATCTACTGGTTTCGCTTTTTTTATGAATAAAAGATTAATTAACGTGTACCTTTTTATTAACTTTGAGTTCTACGTTATAAAAACGCAATAACATGAATGAATTTTTAGAAATAATTAAGTTAGCTATCCCTTCTATTTTAGTCTTTGGAATTGTTTATTTTATGTTGAGACAATTCTTAAACCGAGAATTGAGCATTAACAGCCAACAATTAAAATTACAGCAAGAAGAATTTAAACTTCAAGCTAAAAAGGATTTTATTCCATTAAAAAACCAAGCCTATGAACGTTCTATTCTATACTTAGAAAGAATTGATCCTAATAACTTAATTATGCGTATTCATAAACCTTATATGAATGCTAGCCAACTCCATAACAGTTTACTTAATGCAATTCGTGAGGAGTACAATCACAATATGGTTCAACAACTTTATATCTCTAAAAAAAGTTGGGATAAATTAAAACAAGCTAAAGAAGAAACGGTAAAAATCATAAACATGGCTAAGAACGAAATGAAAGAGAACTCTACTGGTATTGAGTTAAGTTCTGTCATCTTTGAAATTTTAGCCAAACTCGATCAAATCCCTACATCGATTGCCATTGATTATATGAAAATTGAGTTCCAAAAAAGTGTAAGATAAACCATAAGCTCATGAAGCTATCAATTGATACTCCTAGTTATAACCATTACACCAACACAGCTTTAAATAATTTAGTTGCTATTGAACGTAATAATTCAAAACTAATTGGAAAGACCTTTAAGAAGTATAAAAGAGCTGAATTGATTCCTGAAGACATTACAATTACAGGATATCAATTCGTTATAGATGAAGAATTCCAATCTTTAAAAATAGATTTTTCAGAATTGTTAACTTTTAAAGTGAAAGACCTTGAAAAAGCTGATATTCGTTAAACTCTATTCAATGTAAAATGCTGTCCTGTATCAGCCTCTAAAGAATAGCTAGATCCTTCGCCTATTTCAATATCCAATAACAATTCATCGATTGTATAAAGTGACGGTTCAATAGTTGAATCTATGTATAAATCAATTCCTTCAAAAGATTCAACACAAACGGCATCTTCACCAAGATACTCCCCTTCATTAGGTAACAATATAGGAGAAAGTACATTTTTTTCATCCTTAACATAATGAAGTATCAATTCTTTATATTTCGCCTTATAGCTTTTCAAAGTGGTGGTAGCTTTTTCTGTGGCTTTAATTGATAACATATCTTTCTTATTTACTCATTTTAAAATGAAGCGTCTATGCTAGTCTAATTCTCCCCTATCAAACAACCAATCTTATTAAACTAGCACAGAATCAAATCATATTATCTAAATCTCCTCTATTATCAACCCTTATTCGTTTTATACGATTTTTCCTCGCTTCATTTTATTTAATACGATTCTTAAACCTCTAAACATCAGAGTTCTAATCCTAGTATAAAGGTATTCCAACCTCTTTTAGAATGATTGAACATAACTATTAATAAATTGAACATATCTATTTTTTTTTACTTTCTTTTTTTTGTAATATTGGTATGTGAACGCCTTTTTAAAGCAACATATAAGTAATCGTAAGCTGTCCACTCTAATAGAGAACAGAACAATATATAATGCACAATATGCAGAATTAAACATTTTTGAAACTTTTGAATATGCAGAAAAGGTAAACCTTAAATTCAACTACCCCATTATTGCAAGCATGTTGACAGGCAAAAAAATTATGCACCTCGAAGATAAACCTTTTGAGTTTTTGCCTGGTGAGTCGTTGATTATGCCTGATAATAATGAACTAGTTATAGACTTTCCTGATGCTACATTAAATTCTCCTACTCAATGTTTAGCGTTGGGAATAGACGCCCATAAAATTGAAGAGATTGTTTATCATTTTAATAAAATAGTTGAAATAGAAAAAGAAAATAATGATTGGGAATTAAATGAAAGTTCGTCACATTTAATTAATAGTTTAGATGTTAATCAAGTACTTCATAGGTTGATACATACCTTTACTTCAAATGATAAATCTAAAGATATATTGGTCGATTTAACCATTCAAGAATTAATCGTTCGACTTTTACAAACCAAAGCTAAATCTGTAATCTTAAATGATATCAATAATCATTTTCAAGACACAAGAATAGGAAGCTCTATTCAATATATTAAAAAGAATCTTACGAATAAAGATATTACTGTGGAAATGCTTGCTGAAAAAGCATGCATGAGTGTCTCTAACTTTCATAAAAAGTTTAAAAACACTTTAGGTATATCCCCCATTGATTATTTGAATGCAGAAAAAATTAAATTTTCGAAACAACTACTCACAGAAAATAAAGGAGCTACATTATCCGAAATTGCTTTTAAAACTGGGTACAATAGTGTTAGTTATTTTATAAGAAAATTTAAGGAACATGAACTTATGACTCCTAAGCAATACCTTAAGTTGTTTAACAACGAAAAAAGCAAACACTAAAGCGTCTTATAAAGTTCAACTAATTGTTCCGTTAATGCTCTTGGATTAAAACGTTGAACATATTTATAACCTTCTTCTTTCATCAAATGTTGCTGTTCTGTATTCGCCAGCAAATCATCTATCGTGTTACCTAATAAATCAAAGTCATTGGTATTAACATATAGACTATATTCTCCTCCAGCTTCAGGAAAACAACCTCCTGCAGTCGTAATCACAGGAACTTTAGAATATAAAGCTTCTATAATAGGTATACCAAACCCTTCAAAAACAGAAGGGTAAACAAATACAGAGGCCATTTGATAAATTGAAGGTAATTCGTGAATAGAAACATTTTCTAAAAAAATAAATCGTTTAGTATCCACCTTTAACTTATCCATTTGAACTTTTAAAAAATTCATATATTTCGTCTTTCTACCGACGACAACTATTGGCAAATCATTTTTCATTGTTGGAACTGCTTGCAAAATAGCATTTAAATTCTTTCGTGTTTCTATTGTTCCAACGTTTAAAATATAATCATCTGGTAAATTAAACTTTCGTTTTACTTTTAGTTTAAAATCATTCGAATATTGTTCTTTAAAATTTTGATGACAGGTCTGATATATCACCTCAATTTTTGACGGGTCAACTTTATAAAAATCGATAATATCTTGCTTTGTTTGCTCACTTATAGCAATAACCTTATCTGCATTTTGAGCAGCATATTTAAACTTTGTATTATAGACATTTCTATCAATTTTTTTATAAGTATTGGGAAAGCGCTTAAAGATTAAATCATGAATCGTAACAATGTGTTTAACTTGACTCTTTTTTTTCCTTCTTGGAATCTCATTACTTAACCCATGAAAAATATCTAACCCATCTTTGATTAAAAACTTTTCTAAATCAACAGATCTCCAAATTCCTTTAAAAGTTTTATGTATTGGAGATTCAGGAAAATGAGGGTATACATTATCGTATTGTTCTACAAACTTAAATCTAGGATTATTTCCTATTTTG
>JAUHZI010000216.1 GCA_030426105.1 Bacteroidia bacterium
GTCACTATAGCTCCTGGCAATACTAAATCAATATTACTTACGATATATAATGAATCGTTTATATCAGGGTCAGTAAATGTTAAATCAAACGAAAATGGAACTCCCTCACACATTTCTAATGTCGTTGGATCAGTCTGCGTAACACTTCCTACAACATTGGATATACTAGAGTTATTACAGCTAATAATTTGATTCGTACAATTCGCTATTTCAAATGTGAAGTCTTGTATTATAGTCCCCACTAAAACTCCATTAAGGTATTCATCTACCTGAATTACCACAACATAATTTCCCTGTGCAGTTGGAACAAAATTTATCAAGCCTGTATTGGGATCGATTGTAATTCCTTGAATTGGTTGACCTCCAGAAAAACCTCCTTGATATTGAACTGGAGTCGTTGCATTATCCAATGCTGCTACTAATGAATAAACCAAAGAGTCTCCATCTGTTTCTACAATCCCTAGGTTATAACAAACTGGTTGGTTCACACAGTAATACGGAATAGGTGGTGCAGTTATAGTTGGTGAAGAATTACAGGGTGAATCCAAATTATTCAAATCCGCATAAAAGTAATAATCACTACTACTCCCGACTAAATTTGATGAGCTATTTCTACAACAATCGTCAAATTCAAATCGCCAATTATCACATTGAGCTGGTAAGGTAATAATACCTGACCATTGATGCATATAAATCCCTGGTAAATTCCCTCCATTACATTCTGATTGCCCCATACTCGATGGACAAAGCTGAGAAATTTCTTGTTGGTATATAGTATTGGTTAAAGTCATTGTTAGGTTATGCCCACAATCACTAGTAACATCAATTGTTTCATCAGAAGATGAGGCAAACGCTGTCCCGCAATCTTCATATAGGGTTAATGTTACTCTGAATTGATTATTTCCTAAACATTGATAAGTTAGGTTCCCTCCAGGCACATGTGAAGCTGACAAAGAATGGCTAACTAATAGGAAAAAACCTAATATATATAACTTAAATAAGTGTCTCATTTTGGGAGTGTAAGTGTTAATTGTCTCAAATATAGCAATATGCATCGTTTCTTTCTAATTATTCGTCAATTTTTATTAACATATAAATAAAATTTTCACAACATTTATTTAACCTCATAACGAGCATTGACTCTAGGGGTTGCCTTGCATCTACACTATTTTTTTACTCATCAAAAAACTAATAGTCAACTACTTATAAAAAAGTCTATAAAAAAAAGTAAAATCGTATTGCTGAATTTAAAAAAGTACTTATATTTGCAACCGCAATCACAAATTGATAGCAAGATTCAGTAGCTCAGCTGGTAGAGCACATCCCTTTTAAGGATGGGGTCCTGGGTTCGAACCCCAGCTGAATCACTAAAGCTTCACTAGTATAAATGTGAAGTTTTTTTTTGTTTACCACATGCCCAAATGCTGGAATTGGTAGACAGGCATGATTGAGGGTCATGTGTCCGTATGGACGTGAGGGTTCGACTCCCTCTTTGGGCACTCAAAGAAAAAGACATATTGATTCAGTAGCTCAGCTGGTAGAGCACATCCCTTTTAAGGATGGGGTCCTGGGTTCGAACCCCAGCTGAATCACTAACAAAAAAAGCAACATTAATCATGTTGCTTTTTTTGTTTTATATACTATAAATTTCTAGTATTATTTTTCAGGTTCCAAAGAAAACATACCCAATATAAATAGCAGCTATTACTCCAGCTAAATCAGCCAAAAGCCCTGCTTTTATAGCGTATCTTGTATGCTTTATATTTACTGCACCAAAATAAACTGCTACAATATAAAATGTTGTATCTGTTGCTCCCTGAAATGTGGAACTCAATTTACCCACAAAACTATCGACCCCATAATCTGGATTATTAAACACTTCTAACATCATACCTCTAGCGCCTGATCCGCTCAAAGGTTTCATATAAGCTGTAGGTAAAGCATCTACAAAACGAACATCTTCTAGAAAAAGGGCAAAAAACCACTTTACACCATCATTAAATAAATCCATTGCTCCAGAAGCTCTAAACACTCCAATTGAAACTAATATTGCCACTAAAAAAGGAATTATTTTTATAGCTATTCCAAACCCTTCTTTTGCTCCATCTATAAACGCATCATACACATTTATTTTTTTTCGCAATGCCATTAATATAAAACTAATGATAATTAGAAAAAGAATAACACTACTGATTAAGGAAGATTGAAGTTTTAATTCTTCTGGCGTCAGTCCAGAAAAATACCAAATCATTCCCACAATAAAAGCGGTCATTCCTCCTAAATAAGCGAGGATAACTTTATCAAATAAATTAATCTTTTGATAAATAGCTACAGTAATAAGTCCTACTAATGAGGCAAAAAAGGTTGCTATTAAAATTGGGATAAAAACATCTGCCGGATTTTCTGCTCCAAACTGAGCTCTGTAATTCATCACAGTTATTGGAATTAAAGTCAATCCTGAGGTGTTTAATACTAGAAACATAATTTGAGCATTTGATGCTGTTTCCTTTTTAGGATTTAACTTCTGTAACTCAGTCATAGCTTTCAACCCCATTGGAGTTGCTGCATTATCCAATCCCAGCATGTTAGCAGAGAAATTCATTAGCATCGCCCCTCTTGCTGGATGATCTTCTGGCACTTCTGGAAATAAACGATTAAAAAATGGTCCAACTAGTTTACTCAACAACTGAACTGCTCCACCTTTTTCTCCTATACTCATTATTCCAAGCCAAAGGCACAATACTCCTGTAAGACCTATTGCAATTTCAAACGAGGTTGCAGCTAGATCAAAGGTACTATTCATTATAGTTGAAAAAATCTCTACATCACCATTTATTGTCTTATAAACTGCAACAATAAATGCTATGATAAAGAATGAAATCCAAATATAATTGAGTACCATTTTTTTTAATTTCTGGTCAATTTACAAAAATTATTCAACAATTGAATGCCTTGTTTCCCACTTACTTCAGGATGAAACTGCACACCAAAAATAGGTAGCATTTTGTGTTGCATCGCTTCGTTTTTACAATTCTTAGATTGGGCCAAAAGATTAAATTTTTCGGGAACTCCCACAGCCTCAGTATGATCTTCAGACATAACCATTGGCTGCTCTATAAAATTAAACAACCCTGAAGAATTGGTTACTTCGATTTCTGTCTCTTCTCTTACTTCTTTTTGGGTATAAACTTCTTCACCAAACACTGCTCCAATGATCTGATGTCCAAAGCAGATTCCTAGGACAGGGTTTTGATATGATTTCAAAAAGTTAAAATAATTTAAAAATGGATTTTCATCAGCTATCAAGATAGGTGATCCACTAATAATAACTCCCAAATAAGTTTCTACTTCTATGTCTGTTAATAAAGTAAAAGGGATGGTTTCGAAATTGTAATTTAGTTCTGTTAAGCAGTTCTCTATTGCTTTTACTTTATCACTCCCACAGTCTACTATTAGAATAGCTTTTTTCATTAGATTACCAAACTAAAAAATATACAATATTACTTGATTAACTGCTTTTTAGCATCAATCATTTTTATACAAGCAATAGCACAATCTACACCTTTGTTACCATACTTACCTCCAGATCGGTCGATAGCTTGTTGCATTGTATTATCTGTCAATAATCCAAAAATAACTGGTCTATCGTACTTTAGACTTACATCCATTATACCTTGGGTAGTTCCGTGACATACAAAATCAAAATGCTTTGTTTCTCCTTGCACTACGCTACCTAGACAAACAACTCCATCCACATCTTTTGCTTCAAAAAGATGTTGAGCCCCTAGAGGCAACTCAAATGACCCAGGAACAAATTGAACAATAATGTTTTCTTCTTTAGCTCCATTCTCTTTTAATGCAGCTAATGCTCCTTCTAATAGTCCTGTTGTAATTTTTTCGTTCCATTCCGAAACAACAATCCCGAATCGCATGTTTGCTGCATTCGGGATTGAATTTATATCGTAATGTGATAAATTCTTTATCGCTGTTGCCATTTAATTTTACTTTGTAATCGAATAAATTGACTTTCCTTGTTTCACCATTGCCAAATATTTTTCGGCATCATTCTTCTCTTTTGCGAATGGATAATCAGCAATTAACTGCTCATATATTGTGGCAGCGTCAGGATATTTATTTAAAAGTTCCATACACTGTGCTGCTTTCATCATATACATTGGTGTAGTTAAAATATTATCTCTATTCTTATATGCTTTGGTATAAAAATCTAAAGCACTTGATAAATCATCTAACTCTAAATAAGCATCTCCAATCATTCCCAAAGCTTGTGTTCCTAAGACTTCGTCATTAAAGCTTACATCTTTCA
>JAUHZI010000047.1 GCA_030426105.1 Bacteroidia bacterium
TTTGGAATTTAACGAAATGTGGGGGAGTACAGGAATTACACCTACAAGTAATAGCAAATTTGGAACAGATAAAACAGATAATACCCCCCATTTCTTTAACATAGGAGGAAAAGCAGTTGAGTTATACTTTTCTCCATCTGACCATGTAGAACAAGCAATAAATGATAAATTGAAAACAGCTGATAATGATTTAGGTTTTGCATTATTTACTTTTACAAGAGACTTGTTTGCTCAAACATTATTAAAACTTAATAATGAAGATGTTGCTGTATACGGAGTCATTGACAATGAAAGTTACTATGGATCGGAAGATAATAACCTTGAAGATGGGGGAGTAGCAATTTTAAAATTCAATAGAAAAGATGATATGCATAATAAATACGCGTTTATTGATGCGTTAGATACAAATTCTAATCCGTTGGTTATCACAGGAAGTTACAATTGGTCTAATTCTGCTGAGGAAAAATATGATGAGAATACAATTATGATACACGATGCTCATATTGTAAATGAGTATTATGAAGATTTGAATACATTTACAAACTTTGGCCATGAAAAAGCACTACTCAACAATATTGTGACTTATCCCAACCCTTCGTCTAATTTGGTTTATTTAAAAAATATTTCAGAAACTATTTCAAATGAAATAAATGTTCAATTAATAGATTGTACAGGTAGAATTATAGAGTCTAGGGAAATAAACTTATCTCAATCACTTGACTTATCATTATATCCTATAGGTATATATTATCTTAGGATTCAGACAAAATATAACAATGCCGTAAAGAAAATCGTGAAAAACTAATTGAGCTACAATTAGTTTAAAAATACAGGCATGTGAAAAACATGTAATAACGGATTAGGGTTTTCCGTATTTTTAATTTTTTCTAAGATTTGTTGAATAAGGAGATCCAAATCTGAATCTAAAAACTGAGATAAATGATCTTTAACTTTAATCTCTAACAAAGACCAAAAGCTACTAATAAAAGCTATTTTTTCTATTCTTGACATAATTCGTAAGGTTTTGGTTCTTATACTATAAACGAAAAAACTATGCCAAAAGTTGTCTGAGCCTTTCTTTTTAGGTGTTAAAAAAGATTAATTTTTACATCTTTCATCAGGCCTTGCCCCACAAACTGTGCAAGTAGATTCATTATTGTCGTTCAAAATAGGACTACTATTTGCGCATGTTCCAGCAAACTCACCATCCTTTTTTGCCCATATTTTAATAGCAATTCCTGCAAATCCTAAAGCTAAAAGCCCAACTGTAAACAATACTAATTTCATACGGTTAACTATTTATTTGTAACTAAATTCAATACAAAAATACAAATAACTTTAGAATTGAGAATGTAATAATGGTTACTATTCATTCAAATTAACGTATTTTATCAATAAATAAATATATTTGCACTGGAGTTATTTAAGGTTGCTTAAAAATGAACTGAAGAATAAATTTAACAAAAGAATGAAAGTTCTATTTTAGGGAGACTTGAAAAAACTTCAATTTAAAGAACTAAAACAAACTACAATATGGTTAACGGATTATTAAAAGGAAAAAGAGGGATTATCTTTGGAGCATTAAATGAAATGTCAATTGCTTGGAAAGTAGCTGAGCAAGCACATGAGCAAGGAGCAGAATTTGTTTTAACAAATGCCCCAATAGCTATGAGAATGGGAGAAATTAATAAGTTGGCAGAGGCAACAAATTCTCAAATTATTCCTGCAGATGCTACAAAAGTTGAGGATTTAGAAAACTTAATTTTGAAAGCTCAAGAAATCTTAGGCGGTAAAATAGATTTTATTTTACACTCTATAGGAATGTCTCCTAACGTTAGAAAGAAAAAGCATTATACAGATTTAAACTATGAGTGGTATAAAACAAGCATGGATGTTTCAGCAACTTCATTACATAAGACTTTGGCTGTAGCAATGAAACATGATGCAATAAGTGAATGGGGATCAGTAGTAGCTTTAACATATATTGCAGCACAAAGAATTTTCCCAGACTATAACGATATGGCTGATGCTAAATCATTGTTAGAGTCAATCTCAAGAAGCTTTGGTTATCACTATGGATTAAAGAAAAAAGTAAGAGTAAATACCATTTCTCAGTCTCCTACTGTAACTACTGCAGGAAGTGGAGTTTCTGGATTTGATCAATTTATCAATTATTCTGATAGCATGAGTCCATTAGGAAATGCGGGAGCAATTGATTGTGCTAATTATTGTGTAGCAATGTTCTCAGATTTAACGAAATATGTAACAATGCAGAACTTATTCCATGATGGAGGTTTTTCAGCTACTGGAGTTACTACTACAGTAATGGATAAGTTTTAAAAAATAAAAATCGATTTAAAAAGGCTCAACATCATGTTGAGCCTTTTTTATTTAAGATAACTTATGTTGAATTCACAATGGACTGTAATGAGCGCAAAAATAATGTAAGGCATTATTTTTTTGCTTTGGCTATGATCTTATCGTAGCGACTATCCATGCAAACACTAATATCTGTCGTTATAAATTCTCCATCTAAGAATAAACTGAAAATAGTAGCAGGGGTTGGGGAATTCTGAGCCTGTTCCATAGTACTTAGTTTAATAATCTCAACAGGAATATTTCTTTTCTCTGCTGTCTCTATTAAAGAATGTTTAGCGTGAAATTCGGAAAAAGGACAGCGGTTAGAGTAGTATACCACTATACCTTTGTCTTTAACTGGTGTGCTGTTTTTTGCACAGTCTTTAAATTGGGGCTGAGCAGTATATTCTGATAAGTCTTTTACAAGTAAACTAAAACCATCTGACGTTTGATCTACAGTTTTAAACCCTTGTTTTATAAACCATTTTGTATCACTCATAAAATGATATTTTTTGGTTCCTACAACTGTTACTAAACCATTTTTTCCTTGATCAATAGCATCTTGAATAGCAAACTCTAATAGTTGTTTTCCATAACCATTCTTTTTATATTTTCCTGAAACCCAAAAGCAATTAATATTAATAAAATTAGGCGCATCGATTGGTAACCAAGCATTTTCAGCGGGACCATATTCAATGAAAACCTTTGCTCGAGCATCAATTCTTCTAAATACATAACCATTCGAAAATTCTTGTTTAAGCCAATCCTTTTTAGCTTGATAACTGGCTGTACATTTTTTATCTGATATTGCACAGCAGATATGCTCTTGGGCAATGTTATTACTGTCTAAGGTGATGAAATTTTCCATGAATAATACTTTTGTATAATGTGAATTTAGGTAATTTAAAGTACTATTATGCTGATAAAAGTCAGCATGCAGAAATACTTTTTAATGGAAGATAACTTTAAAGAAGTTCATTATCGAAATATTTATTAGTTTTGGGAAAAACGAAAAAATGTACGAGAATATTAAATTTGAGATAAAAGATAGTGTCGCAATTATAACGCTTAACAGAGAAAAAGTATTGAATAGCTTTAATTTTGAAATGGCAGATGATGTGATAGACGCTTTAAACAAATGTAAGGATGAAGCTATTAGAGCTGTTGTTTTTACAGGAAGTGGAAGAGGGTTTTGCGCTGGACAAGATTTGGAGGAAGCGACAAGAGAAGGTGGCCCATCTATTGAAGAAATTGTAGACCATACATATAATCCGATAGTTAAGTTAATTAGAGCATTGAAAAAACCTGTAATTGGTGGTGTAAATGGAATAGCAGCTGGAGCTGGAGCTAATTTGGCATTAGTATGTGATATAACATTTGCTTCTGAGTCTTCAACATTTATTCAGTCGTTTAGCAATATTGGGTTGGTTCCTGATAGTGGTGGAACCTATACTTTACCTCGTTTGATAGGAATGCAAAGGGCAACAGCAATGATGTTTCTAGGAAATAAAGTCTCAGCTCAAGAAGCAAAAGACTTAGGTATGATTTACAATGTTGTTCCAGATGCTGAGTTGGAACAAGCAGTTTTTGATTTTGCTAAAAAACTGGCGAGTAGACCTACTGTAGGATTGGCATTAACAAAACAAGCGTTGAATGCTACCTTTGAAAATAGTTTAGAAGAACAATTAGCTTTAGAAAAAGAGTTACAAGCCAAAGCAGCTCAAACTTATGATCATAAAGAAAGTTTAACAGCTTTCTTTGAAAAAAGAAAACCAGTTTACAAAGGAAAATAGTATTGGCACAGAGTTTGTTAAAATTCCTTAAACAGAATAATTATTTAACCATTACAGCTGTTATAGATATGTTAAAGTGCTTATGAATTGAAAACATTTTTTATATTTGTACAGTAAAGTAGAAACAAAAACAATTTAAAATTATGAAAAAAGCGTTATTAACTTTTGGGATGATGTTTTTAGCAGTAGTACTTTTTACTGCTAATGCACAGGATGCTACTCCAGCGAAAATAGGTGGAGCAGAGATTACTTTTGAGAAAGAAACTCATGATTATGGTAAAATTAAGCAACATGCAAATGGTGAGTGCGAGTTTACGTTTAAAAATACAGGTACAGAGCCTTTATTAATCTCAAACTCTAGAGGGTCTTGCGGATGTACAGTTCCTACTTGGCCAAGAGAGCCTATCGCTCCAGGTGCTTCTGCTACTATTAAAGTAAAGTATGATACGAAAAGAATTGGAGCAATTAACAAATCTGTTACTATCCAATCAAATGCTGTAAATGCTCCAACTAAAATTATTAGAATTAAAGGAGAGGTTTTAGCACCAGATAATACTGCTACTCCAATTAAACCAACTGAAGGACCAGTACAACACTAAAAAGTGTTACATAAATATTTAAAAGCCATTTCAATTGAAATGGCTTTTTTTTGTGTAAAACTTAAAAATAGTTAAGGTATGTTATTGTAAAGTTAAAAAAGAAAGAAAAGCGCTTAAACAGAGTATCTTTAGGTAATCAAATTTTAAAAAAACACAAGTATCATGAAAAAAGTAGTAGCAGTTTTCACCCTCTTTTTTTTAGCAGCTTTATTTGTCAATGTAAATGCTCAAGCTATTGGAGGTGCTGAAATTTCATTTGAAAAAGAAACACACGATTATGGAGTCATTCAACAACATGGAGACGGAACGTATGATTTCGTATTTAAAAATACAGGTTCTGTACCGTTATTAATATCAGAATGTGTCGGATCATGTGGGTGTACAGTTCCTGAATGGCCAAGAGAGCCTATTGCTCCAGGAGCTTCAGCAAAATTAAAGGTAACATACGATACCAAAAGAGTAGGTGTAATTAATAAATCAGTGACAATTAAATCAAATGCTGTAAATGCACCAACCAAAATAATTAGAATTAAAGGAGAAGTAAAGGCATAAAAATAACTTCTATAATTATTAAAGAAAACCGCAAGTTAACTTGCGGTTTTTTTTATTTTTGTACCCCAAATTTGTTAACATGAAAAAGTTTCTCGTATTTATCATTGTTGTAGCGGTAGTTTTATTTTTTACAAATCCAACAGAAGAAGAATTTAATATTTATTCTGAAGAATATATTGCCACTAGAGTTAAAGGTGGTAAGAATGAATCTTCTAAAATAAAAAATATATTAGGGGATTTAGCCGCTGAAGTCGGAGGAAAGTTAACAAAAGAATTGACTAGCAAAGAAGACTATTATTTGTTTTCTATTTATGAAGTAAAATTAGATAAACAAGAACCATATAAATTCTTAGGAATAGGTAAAAACTTTTTACCTTTGCAATCTGAAGAACCATTTAAATAAATAGCACATGAAAAAAGCAATTATACATACAGAAAAAGGGGATATGACCGTAGAGTTTTACGAAAATGATGCTCCTAAAACAGTCGAGAACTTTATCACATTAGCTGAGAAAGGATATTATAATGGATTAAATTTTCACAGAGTAATACCTGATTTTGTAATCCAAGGTGGATGTCCAAATGGAACAGGAGCTGGTGGTCCTGGTTATTCTATTGACTGTGAGTTAGATGGAGATAATCAATACCATGATAGAGGGGTATTGTCTATGGCACATGCTGGTAGAAATACAGGAGGTTCACAATTCTTTATTTGCCATAGTAGAACAAATACATCACATCTCGATAGAAATCATACATGTTTTGGTAAAGTGGTGGAAGGCCTAGATGTTATTGATGATATTCGTCAAGGAGATAAGATTAATAGTATTGAAGTTCTTTAAGTAAAAATAAAGAAGAAAAAGATTAAGCGATACCATAGTAGGTGTCGCTTTTTTTGTTTATAAAGCCATTATAATTAGTTAATTTGACTTTAAATAATTGAGCTATATAGATTGAAACAAAGAATATATTATATTTGACTATGCGATATTTATTTTTCCTACTAATAATTGGTTTAATCAGTTGTTCTACAATTAAAACAGAAACAACTACAGCTGAAAAAACAGTTTTTTTTGACTTAGATTATTCGGTAGTAAACACTTCTTTTGAAGAAGATATCATTTTGTTAAATGGCGATAACACGAAAGCGGTTGTACAAGTTCTCAATAAAGGAGTTGAAGAGAAGCTCCAACAAAAAGGATATGATGTTAAAAAACAGGGAGTAGCTAAACAACAATTAATAATCAAACAATTAGAGGTGAAAGAATTTAAGGTTCATGTGGATGGACCACCGTTAAACGTTGTTGAAATGAAAGTCGATTATCAAGTCATTCGAGAAACTAATGAGCTGACCTATTCTGAAGCATATAGCAAAGAGAGTAAAGATGCATTTGAATTGTCGACAATAGAAGAATTAGCTATTGTAGTTGTAGATAGTATTGTTAAAAATGTCATGAATTAATGCGGTATATATTAGTTATAATGATAAGTTGTGGAGTTCTGTCTTCATATGCTCAGAGCTATAAGCAGTTAATTGACTATGCTGATATAAATGCAGAAGCAGGGGACTTTTATGGTGCGTCAATTTATTATGAACAAGCGATGAAAATTGATTCATCCAAGATTGAGTTATTATACAAATATGCTCAAGCTTTGAGAAAGTATAATAATTACACTAAAGCTGCATATTATTATGAAAAAGTCTGGGATAAAGATAAAGGAGGAAGAATATATAAAGATGCATCTTTTTGGTTAGCATCTATGCAAAAATATAATGCAGAGTATAGAACAGCATCTAAAACATGGAAAAAAGTTAAATCAAAGTATAGTAGAAATAAAAAAGGATATGAATATCTAAAAGCCAGACAGGAGGGACTGTCTTGTAATTATGCTAATCGAATAAAAAATGATTCAGTAGAAAATATTTATGTCAATAATATAGGAAAGAATATTAATACAACTGACTCTGAATTTGCAGCAAATAAAGTAACTGACAAGCTTTTTTTTAGTAGCCTTAGAGCGAATAATAAAACGGAAGAGTTAGAAGTTCACGATGACTGGTATCGAGTTAAGCAATATGAAGCAGTGCTTAAGGATAGTACTATAAAAGCTTCAAAATTGATAGAAGGGAGCATTAATTCATCTCAACTACATAATGCAAATAGCTCTTTTAATGCAGATAAGAGGATTCTATTTTTTACTCAATGCGATAGCCTTAATCGCTGTAAATTAGTTTACGCTAAGTTAAATAATGGAAAATGGAGTGAGCCAAGGGATTTACCAGAACGAATAAATGCTGAGGGAACTACAACTACACAGCCTAACTTTTGCATAATTGATGGACAAGAATATCTGTTCTTTGTGTCTAATAGAAAAGGTGGTTATGGAAAATTAGACATTTGGTTTTCAAGAATATTAGATGGGAATACCTTTTCAAAACCAGTAAATGCTGGTAAATTAGTTAACTCTATAGATAATGAAGTGACCCCGTTTTACGACACTGTAGATAAAGCATTATATTTTAGTTCGAACTGGCATTTTGGAAAAGGTGGTTTTGATGTGTTTAAGTCCAAAGGTGCCCCTGAAAATTTAACTAAGCCAGAAAATTTATTAGCTCCAATAAATACACAATGGAATGATTTGTATTATACAATTTATCCAGAGAACAATAATGAGAGAGTGGGGTATTTAACTTCAAATAGGTTGGGCAGTTATTATGAGAAAGGCCCAACATGCTGCAATGATATCTATGAAGTGAAAATATTGAATGAAGAAAAAATAGCTGAAAACCAAGAGATTGTAACGTTAGATGATTTAAATAAATATTTGCCTGTTACCCTTTATTTCCATAATGATAGACCAGGCCCTAGAAGTATGGATACAGCTGTAGATTTAAATTATTTAACTACTTATGATTATTATACTTCATTGCATCCAAAATATAGAACAGAATATGCAAAAGGGTTGAAAGATGAGCAAGCATTGGAAGCAGAATTAGATATTGATAATCTATTTAAGCATTATGTAGATAAAGGAGTATCAGACCTGAATTTATTTACAACCTTACTTTTAGCTGAACTCAAGAAAGGGCAGAAAATTGAAATAACAATAAAAGGGTTTGCAAGTCCTCTAGCTAAAACAGAATACAATGTTAACTTAACTAAGCGTAGGATTTCAAGTTTAATTAATTACCTGAAGGAGTATGGTAATGGTGATTTTATCCCATATTTGAATGCAACAGCCCCAGATGGAGGTGCACTTTCTTTTGTGAAAATACCATTTGGGGAATATACAGCGAGTAATAATGTGAGTGATAATTATAATGATCAACGTAATTCTGTTTATAGTAAAGGAGCAGCTTTAGAACGTAAAATAGAAATTCAATCGGTAACTTTTGCTGAACGAAAGGGGGATTATGCAGCATTAACAGTTGGAGCTGGAACCTATGATTTTGGAAAAGTAGAACAAGGAACACACTTAAAACATGATTTTGTAATAAAAAATACAGGGAATGCCCCATTAGAAATTGTAGGAATGGAGACAGCTTGTGGTTGCACAAAAATTTCAATAGACACGCAAAAAATACCTCCAGGAGGACAAGCTACTTTTACAATGGAATTGGATACTAGAAACTTAGAAGGAAAACAAGTTAAATCAGCAACTATATTTGCTAATTCTTTCCCGAAAATTAAAAGACTGGTGTTAACAACAGAAATATTTAAAGAGTAGTAAGTAAATATATAATTAGTAATTTCGAAAAAAATAAATTAAATATCATGAAACAAATCATTACAAAGTCATCTTTCTTTATCACATTAGTGACAGTTTTTGCATTAATACTTTCTTCTTGTAGTACATCGGAAAGTGTTGTAAACAATGGGTTCTTACAAAAAAGAAAATACAATAAAGGGTTCCATAAATCAATAAAGAAAAACAATAAAGTTCAAGGAAAAGAAAGTAAAGAGGTCTTAGTCTTTAATCAGTCTTCAGAAAATAAAATTGAGCCTGTAAAAGTTCAAAAAGAAGCGAAAAATAAAGAATCAATTTCTCCTATTATTTCTGTAAAAACTGAAGTAGAAGAGGTTGCTGAAGTTACTGTAGAGCCAACTACTACAAAAAGAGAAGAAGCACCTGCTAAAGAACATAAAGCTGTAGAAAAATTAGCTAAAAAGGTAGCGAAAGTAAAATCAAAAGTAAATAAAGATTCTATCATTAGTAGTTCATCAAATACTGCTTCAAATACAGCAGATGATATGATGATTTTATTAATCATACTAGCAATTTTAATTCCTTTTGTAGCAGTTGGAATTTATACAGATTGGGATATAACTAAGGTTCTGATCTCAATATTATTATCGTTATTATTCTGGATTCCAGGGATCATTTATGCTCTATTAGTAATAAATGATATGGCTTAACTCAGAGAGTTATTCATCATAGAAGCCCTATTTCATATCGAAATTAGGGCTTTTTTTTGTTACAAACTCAATTGAAGTAGTTACTTTTACCGCATGCAAGCAAACAACAGTATGGAAGATAAGCTAAAGGCTTTTGAAAGGCTTTTAGGGATTATGGAGGATTTAAGGGCTAAATGTCCATGGGATAAAAAACAAACATTTGAAAGTTTAAGCTATTTAACAATAGAAGAAACTTATGAATTAACAGATGCCATCTTAGAAAAGAACCTAGACGAGTTGAAAGGTGAAATAGGAGATTTAATGTTGCATATGGTTTTTTATTCTAAACTAGGTTCAGAAGTAGGAGCTTTTGATGTAGCAGATGTTTTAAATACTGTCTGTGATAAATTAGTGGAAAGACATCCTCATATTTATGGAGATGTAGTAGCCGAAACAGAAGAAGAGGTTAAAGCTAATTGGGAAAAGATTAAAATCAAAAAGAATAAAAAATCCGTTTTGGCAGGTGTTCCAAAATCCTTACCCTCTATGGTAAAAGCGACAAGAATACAAGAAAAAGCTAGAGGAGTTGGATTTGATTGGGATGAAAAAGAACAAGTATTTGAAAAAGTTCAAGAAGAGTTTAAAGAGTTGCATACAGAAATAGATGAGGGAAATCAAGAAAAAATAGAAGCAGAATTTGGAGATGTTTTATTTTCAATGATTAATTATGCTCGCTTTATTGGAGTAGACCCTGAAAGTGCTCTAGAAAAAACGAATAAAAAATTTATACAACGTTTTCAGTATTTAGAAGCGGGAGCTAAAGCAGAAGGAAAAGAAATAGCTTCAATGACATTAGATGAAATGAACGCATATTGGGAAGCAGCAAAAAAGAAATAGAACTACTTTATGATGACACAAGATATGGAAGCGTATACTTCCGAAGATAAAATCGTTTGGCAAACACTATTTAATCGACAAGTTAAAAACCTAAAAGATAAAGTCTCTGAGGAATATGAGGCAGCTTTGAGTGAGATGTCGTCAGTTTTAAATGCTGAATCTATTCCATGTATAGCAGCTATTAATGAATGGTTTAAACAGTCTACGGGTTGGGAAATTGTGATTGTTCCAGGATTAATTCCAGTTGAAGATTTTTTTCAGTTATTAGCAGAGAAAAAGTTCTGTTCTTCTACTTGGCTTCGTACAATGGAGCAGTTAGATTATTTAGAAGAACCAGATATGTTCCATGATATTTTTGGTCATGTTCCTTTACTTTCTAATCCAGTTTTTTCTGAGTTTATGCAAAAGTTTGGAAAAATAGGATGTAGTGTTATAGGAGATAAAGAAAAAGTTACAGAACTTCAGCGTTTGTACTGGTTTACAATAGAGTTTGGAATGATTAATCAACAGAAACCAACAATTTATGGAGCTGGAATTATATCTTCTTATGGAGAGTCTAATCGATGTGTTCGATCAGATATAGAAAAAATTCCTTTCAAAATTGAAGATGTTTTAAAGAAATCCTTTCATACTGATGAAGTTCAAGATGAATATATTTGCATAGATTCTTTTGAAGAGCTTTTTGCTTCTCTTGAAGGAATTGAAGCAATTTTATGAGTTTCTTAATTAAAAATACTACACTATTATGGAGTATATTACTTTTTGTATTAGCTGGCATACTTAAAGGGTGGAATATCACTGAAACAGCTATAGGCACAGATGAATGCTTTTCATTGTACAATGCTCAACTTTCTGTAAATGAAATTATAACTTGGCTTTTTAAAGGAAATAATCCTCCTTTATGGGAAATTCTATTGCATTTTTGGACCCAACCTTTTGGAATAAGCGAGCTTTCAATTCGAAGTTTAAGCCTATTGTTTAATGTAGGAACAGTTTTTCCTATTATATTCATAGGAGAGCGATTTATAGGAAAAAATGCAGGGCTTTATGCAGCTTTATTATTTATCTTTTCTTCATTTTCTTTGTTTTTAGCCCATGAAGCAAGAGTCTATAGTTTAATAGGTTTTTTGACCGCTTGGTCAGTTTATTTTTTCTTAGATATTGTTCATAAAGGTAAATCTAAATTTTCATGGATAGGGTTAACTGTTGTAAATGGACTGATACTCTATAGTCATTATATGGTTTATTGGATTCCTCTAATGGAGGGAATCTTCATTTTATTAATGTTCAAGGACTTAATTAAGAAGTACCTTATACACCTAAGTGTTTTGTTGTTATTAGGTTTTCCTATTATTCCTGTATTGTACAGTAGAATGTTAGACTCTGGAGTAAATGGTACCTGGGTAAAAACATCCCAAGGTATTGATGCGTTTTATTTTCTTTTAGTTGATTACTGGAATAAACCTCTAGTTACAGTACTGTTTATTGTTATAATGGTTATTGGTTTAGTCAAATGGGGGGTAAACAAACAGGTAAAAAAGAATAAAGTGATTTTACATTTATTGGTTTGGATCCCATTAGTCATATCCTTCATAATATCTTTTAAATTGGGAATACTTCTAAATCGTTATTTTTACTTCTTACTGCCTGTTTTATACTTGAGTTTTGTCAGTGTGCTTTATCAAGTCAATATTAAGCATAAATGGGGAGCTAGATTGGTATTTCTAGTCCCAATTTTAACGATGTTATTATCGTTTGATATGAGTACTAAAGAAGCAAATTATAGTGGAACTCATTTAGAAGTTAAGCCTATCGTAGAAAGTATCAAACAAATCAAAAAAGAGGGTAGAGCTACAATTTATTTTTCACCAGTTTTTTTTGATAAAGAAATCGTATACTATTGGGATCGTAATCTATTTCAGACTTATTTTGATGCTTATCAAACAGAATGCGTTTTTCAAAAGCCCTTAAATCAGAACAATATTTACCCAATTTATAATGATTCAGAATTGCTTGATTCAAAAGATGAAAATATTGTATTTATTGATAATAAAAGTGATTATCATCATCCTAATAATAATATATTGAGTAGACTTTCATCGAAGTATATTTTAGTCAAATCCGAAGAAATAGCAGGAGTTACATTTTACTATTTCACTGGAGCAGATCAATGAAAAAGATTTATTCAAAAGTGTTTGTTAGCATCTAATCGTATACAGATTTTCTATTTGTGATAAAGTACCCTATTTTTGTTATTATGAATATCGAAGATACATTTTTACATCAAGGACAGCGTAAAAAACTGGTTTTAACACTCAGAGAGAAGGGGATAGAGAATGAAGAAGTACTAGAAGTGATAGGTAAAGTTCCTCGACATATTTATTTTGATAAAGTTTTTCATAACAAGTTTGCCTACGAAGATGTGGCATTTCCAATAGGTGCTGGACAGACTATTTCTCAACCATATACGGTTGCATTTCAAACAGATTTATTACAAATATCTAAAGGAACTAAGGTGTTAGAGATAGGTACAGGTTCTGGTTATCAAACAGCTGTATTGTGTGAGATGGGAGCAAAAGTATATACGATAGAAAGACAGCGAGAATTATTTGTTAAGACCAAGCGTTTGTTACATGATATGAATTATCGGGCACAGGCATTTTTTGGAGACGGTTTTATAGGAAAAGATGTTTTTGCTCCTTACGACAGAATTATTATAACCTGTGGAGCTCCTCATATTCCAGAAGAGTTGGTAAAACAATTAAAGATAGGAGGAAGAATGGTTATTCCTTTGGGTGAGGGGAATAAACAAATTATGACATTGATTGTAAAAACTGGAGAAAACACTATTGAAAAAACCGAGTTTGGAGAATTTAGTTTTGTTCCAATGTTGATGAACAAGCAGTATTAATTATACCGTGAATTATCAAGAAGTTATAGTAGAGTTAAAACGTTTAGCAGATCAAGATAAAGTTCAGTTTAAACAAAAAAAGTTTGGAGTAATAGCGCAGAATGCTCTTGGAGTATACCATAAAGATTTAAAAGAGTTAGCCAAAAGATGTGGTAGGAAAAGCCCAGAAAATGATGCCCTAGCACTAGCATTGTTTGATTCGGGAATCTATGAAGGACGTTTATTATGTTCTAAACTATATAATCCCAAAAATGTAACAGAAGAATTAGCAGAAAAGTGGGTGCGTTCATTCGAAAACTGGGAAATATGTGATTCATTCTGTATGAGTTTCTTAGGGGCAAGTGAGCTAGCTTATTCAAAGGTTTTTGAATGGACGAAAAGAAATGAAGAGTTCCAAAAAAGAGCAGGTTTTACTCTAATGGTGGGGTATTGTTTTGCTAATAAAAATGCAGAAAACAATCAAATTGAAGCATTTATTCCTGTGATCGAGCAAGCTATTGATGACGATAGAATTTATGTCAAAAAAGCAGTGAATTGGGCATTGAGAAGTATAGGGAAGAGGAATAAAGATCTACATCAATTAGCAATTGAAAGTGCCAATCGTATCCTACTAAATGAATGCAAATCAGCACAATGGATAGCAAAAGATGCTTTAAGGGAGTTGAATAAAGAAAACCTCAATATTTTAGACTATCCAAGAAGCATATACAGGCCCAAGAAATAGAATGTTTCCAGTTCGAGTAAATTTTGATAGAAATTTGTATTGAGAACTTGAGCTTATGTAGTTTTAGCTTTTTAGTTAGATAATTAGCATATTATCAAGTAATAATTTTACAAATTTAAACAACGTCATTAGATAAGAAACCTTAAATTTGTTGCTGAGGAAATTTATTGTATGAATAAATAACTTTAGAACTAAAACCTAAACTATGTACGGAAAAATAAAAGAACATTTACAGAAAGAATTAGCCGAAATAAAAGAAGCAGGATTGTATAAATCAGAAAGAATCATTACAACACCTCAAGGAGCAGAAGTGCACGTAAATACAGGAGAAGATGTTGTGATTATGTGTGCTAATAACTATCTAGGTTTATCCTCTAATCCAGAAGTAATTCAAGCATCAAAAGATGCGTTAGATACCCATGGTTTCGGTATGTCATCAGTTCGGTTTATTTGTGGTACACAAGATATTCATAAAGAGTTAGAAGAAAGAATAGCGAACTTTTATGGAACTGAGGATACAATTCTTTATGCAGCTGCATTTGATGCGAATGGAGGTGTTTTTGAACCATTATTTACGGCAGAAGATGCAATTATTTCAGATGAATTAAATCACGCTTCAATTATTGATGGTGTTCGTTTATGTAAAGCACAACGCTATCGTTATAAGCATAGCGATATGGCTGACTTAGAAGAGCAATTAAAAAAAGCACAAGCTCAGCGTCATACAATTATTGTTACAGATGGAGTATTTTCTATGGATGGAGATATAGCTAAAATGAATGAAATTTGTGATTTAGCAGATAAATATGGAGCGTTAGTGATGACAGATGAGTGTCATTCAGCAGGTTTTATTGGTAAAACAGGTAGAGGAGTGCCAGAATATCATAACGTAATGGATCGTGTAGATATCATTACTGGAACCCTTGGGAAAGCTTTAGGAGGTGCAATGGGAGGATATACAACAGGTAAAAAGGAAATTATTGAAATGTTACGCCAACGTTCTCGTCCATATTTATTCTCAAACTCTTTAGCGCCAAGTATTGTAGGGGCTGCTAATAAAGTTTTTGATATTTTAAGTACCGATACTTCTTTAAGAGACAAATTAGAAGCAAATACGAAATATTTTAAAGATAAAATCATTGCAGCTGGTTTTGATGTTGTAAAAGGGGACTCTCCAATTGTTCCAATTATGTTGTACGATGCTGCATTATCTCAACAATTTGCAGATGAATTACTAAAAGAAGGAGTATATGCAATTGGGTTCTTTTACCCTGTAGTGCCTAAAGGTAAAGCTCGAATTAGAACACAAATTTCTGCAGCTCACGAAATAGAGCATTTAGATAAAGCAATCAATGCTTTTATCAAAGTTGGTAAGAAGTTAAATGTAATTGATTAGTAAATCATTTTATAGAAAAAGAAAGTCCCGCTTTATCCAAGTGGGACTTTTTTCTTTTAGTAGCTTAAGTGTATAAATATCTTTTCTCTCTTCTCTCTTCTCTATTTTCTATTTTCTATTTTCCTATTCATCTGTTTTTAAGTTAGTTAGTGTGTATTTTGTTGTAAAAGGTTTATCTTCGTAAACTATGAAAAAAAGTACCCCCCTCAAAAAAGTCTCAATTACCGATTGGGATACAGCAGATAGGCCTAGAGAAAAGTTAATGGAGCAAGATAGGCAACACCTCTCAAATGCAGAGCTAATAGCAATATTAATAGGTTCTGGAAATCGAGAAGAAACAGCAGTCGAATTGTCAAAAAGAATCTTAAAAAGTGCTAATAATGATTTAATTCAATTAGGGCAAATGACTGTAGATAGTCTAATGGAGTTTAAAGGAGTAGGAGAAGCTAAAGCAATAAGTATTGTAGCAGCACTAGAGCTTGGTAGAAGAAGAAAACTAGTAAATAAACTTATACAAAAAAGCATTAAATCCAGTCAAGGGGCATACGATGAATTAGTTGGTATATTTGAAGATCTCCCGCATGAAGAGTTTTGGGTGATGGGATTATCACGCTCTAATAAAGTGTTGTTCAAGAAGCAAATCAGTAGAGGAGGAGTGAGTGGAACAATTGCAGATCTCAAGCTTATCTTTAAGCCAGCAATAGAAAAATTAGCATCTGCATTAATTGTTGTTCATAATCATCCCTCAGGACAATTAACCCCTAGTTCATCCGATATTCGTTTAACAGATAAATTAGTAGAAACAGGGAAAATTATGGATATTCCAGTTTTAGATCATTTAATCATAACTGACCAATCTTACTTTAGTTTTGCCGATAACAACTTGATTTAACTATTTTGTTAAAAAAATGCAAAAAAACAAAGCTGTACTAAAGATAAGTTATTATTTCTCTTTTTTTTGTTTATATTGTGCCGACTACGATAAACCCTAATTTTATAGGGATAAATTATATTTAATGGAAAAACAGAAATTTACAATAGAGACTTTAGTTAAGTCATCCCCAAATATCATATTCAATTGTTTAATAAGCCCAAGTGGGTTGTCAGAATGGTTTGCTGATGACGTTAATATCAAAGGAGATGTTTATACATTTTTTTGGGATGGAGATGAAGATTCAGCTACATTACTAAAATCAAAAAAAGGAAATGAAGTGCGTTTTCAATGGGAAGATGATGAAGATACATCATACTATTTTGAAATGGCTATTCAAATCGATGATTTGACAAAAGAAGTAGCATTAGTTGTTACAGATTTTGCAGAAGAAGATGAAATTGATGAGGCAAAACTATTATGGGATAGCAATATTCAGAAATTAAAATCTGCAATAGGAGGATAGTTTTTGAGAATAAGGACTTTTAGAGTATTTAATAAGAAAATATTATATTACTTTTGTATAAAATCTTGTAGTTCATTCTACGAGATTTTATTTTTTAAAACAAAAACGATTGAAAAAATTAACTAAAGTTGTATTAGGTGCATTTATAGGACCTTTTATTTTGGTTTTTCTTATCTGGATGGTTATTCTGGATATGCAGTTTTTGTGGCTCTATATTGATGATTTAATGGGGAAGGGGTTAGAATGGTATATTGTTCTAGAATTACTATTTTATGCTTCCGCAAATTGGGTTCCAATTGCTCTTCCGCTCTCTGTGTTATTAGCCTCTATTATGACGCTGGGTAATTTAGCAGAGCATAATGAGTTAACAGCAATGAAGGCATCTGGCTTATCCTTATTCAAGATTATGAGACCTTTGATGGGGTTCATGGTATTTGTAGCTATTGGAGCATTCTACTTCTCCAATAATTTATGGCCTATAGCAAACTTTAAGATGCGTGTATTGATTTATGATATACAACAAACTAAAGCTGCAATAGTTTTTAAAGAAGGTATTTTCTTTGATGAGTTAGAAAATTACAACATAAGAATAGGTAAGAAAAAAAGCGATGGGACGTTTGAAGATTTATTGATTTACGATTATTCTGAAATGAAGACTTCTCAGAATTATTCTGAAGACCCTCGTGATTATAAAAGAATAATTAGCGCTAAAAAAGGGTTTATAACACATCCCAAAAATAGCTCTTTCATGATTTTAGATTTGCATGATGGTTTTATTTTTCAAGAGTTTAATCCTGAAACAATGAAGGATTCAGAATTACCTTTTATGCGCTACTATTTTGAAAAAGCGACGTTAAAAATTAAATTAAAATCATTCGATTTTGAAAGGTCTAGTGAAGATACCTACTCAAAAGATGAGCATTTTCTTTCATTGGATCAGTTGAAGGTACTAAGAGATTCAGCAGTTGAGGCTAGACAAAAAACAAATACATCTCAATACCATATTACTAGAAATAAGTTTTCTATAACCAGGGGAATAACTGATTCTACAACTTATAATTATGATTCAATTATCGCGACAGAAAATTACTTTTTGAAGTTGGATAGTGTAGAAAGAAAGCAAAATATTTTAAGAGCAATTGAATTAACGAGAGGTTTGGTTAATAGTCAGAAAGTACCTGTAGCGCTTGATGAAAGTTCTAGTAGATATATTATGAAAAAAGACATTAGTTGGCACCAGAAGTTTACACTTTCATATGCCTGTATTATGTTATTAATTTTAGGAGGTTCGTTAGGGGCTATTGTCAAGAAAGGTGGTATAGGTATTCCTGTGTTAATAGGTATCATATTGTTTTTGTTTTACTTTATTTTTACAAGAGCAGGAGAAGAAATGGCAATGGATGCTGCTTTGTCTCCAGTAGTTGGAATGTGGTTAAGTGCTATTATTCTTACTCCAATTACTATATTTGTATTCTTTAAAGCGAATAATGATTCCAAATTATTTGATATGGATGCTTATGTAAAGTTTTTTCAGAAGATAAGAGGAAGAAGATAATAGAATAGAAAGGTATGAAAGTCTTGCAAATATGTCATAAACCCCCACAACCAGCTATTGATGGAGGTTGCATTGCAATGAATAATATCACTAAAGGTTTTATTGAGAATGGAATAGATGTAAAACTGATAACTATTTGTACTACAAAACACCCTTTTAAAAAGGAACTAATTGACAGGCGCTTCTTTAAGAAAACCAAGATGGAGGCTGTATTTGTTGATACTGAGATAAACATTGTAGATGCCTTTTCGAGTTTAGTAACTTCTGATTCATATAATATTAGTCGTTTTTTTTCAACTGATTTTGATCGTTTATTAAGAACAACGCTAGAAGAAGAAAAATTTGATATTGTGCATATCGAAAGCTTATTTATGACACCATACATTGGAACGATCAAACGTTTTTCTAATGCAAAACTAGTACTTCGTTCGCATAACTTGGAGTATATGATTTGGGAACGTTTAGCGAATAGTACATCAAATAAGGCTAAACAAGTATACCTTAAAATTTTAGCAAAACAACTGAAACAATATGAATCTAATGTCATAAATGATGTAGATGGTATTGCATCTATAACTGACGAAGATGGATTAAAATATAGGAAGTTAGGTTGTGTTAAGCCTGTGATTACGATACCTTTTGGTATTGAACTCAACCAATTTGAATATCAAGAGCTAGAAATACCTTCAACAGTTTCCCTTTTTCATTTAGGCTCTATGGACTGGAAGCCTAATTTGGAAGGCATTGCATGGTTTGGAGAGAGTATTTGGCCAAAAATTCAAGAAGAATTTCAGCAATTAACCTTTAATATTGCTGGAAGAAATATGCCAAATTGGTTGTTTACTACTAATTGGAAAAACATTGTAAATCATGGTGAGGTAGAAGATGCTAAAGCTTTTATTTTAGAACATCATGTAATGATTGTGCCTTTATTGTCGGCTGGAGGAATGCGAATAAAAATCATTGAAGGAATGGCTTTGGGAAAAGTCGTGATATCTACCAGTGTTGGGGCTGAAGGTATAGATTATAAGGATAGAGAAAATATCTTGATAGCGAATAAAAAGAATGAATTTATCAAACAAATAAGTTGGTTATTGGAAGATAAAAATAGGATAAAATTCATAGGTCAAAATGCTCGAAAACTAGTAGAGAAAAAATATAACAACGAAATTATTAATCATCAATTAGTAAATTTTTATCAATCATTGTAAAGAATGTCTATGAAGTTGTTTGTGATTGTTTCTCGTGTTCCCTATCCTTTAGATAAAGGTGATAAACTAAGGGTTTATCATCAGTTAAGAGAGCTTTCTAAACGTCATAAAATCTTGTTATGTTGTTTAGACGATAACAATACAGCACAACAGCATGTAGACCATTTGAAAACATTCTGTGACGATGTCAAGGTATTTAAACTCAATAGACTAAAGATTTACTTTAATTTGTTCAAAGCTTTATTCTCAAGTAAACCATACCAGATTAACTATTTTTATCAGGCTTCAGTTCATCGAAAGATCAGCCAATTAATTCAAAGCTATCAACCTGATCGCATCTTTTGCCAATTAATTCGAGCAGCTGAATATGTTAAAAATGAGCACCATATTGTTAAAACCCTAGATTACATGGATGCTTTTTCCAAAGGTATTGATCGAAGAACACCATTTTCTGGAGTTTTAAAACCTTTGTTTAAAGATGAAGCCAAGCGTTTATTGAAATATGAGCATTTAATCTTTGATTATTTTGATCAACATTCGATTATCTCAGAAAAAGAACGTCAATTAATTTACCATCAAAAAAGAGAAGAAATTACAGTAGTTACCAACGGCATTGATACAGATTTTTTTCAACCAAACTCAGATGATAAACAGGTAGATTTAATTTTTGTTGGGAACATGAGTTATGCTCCAAATGTTTCAGCTGTACAATATCTAGTAAATGAAATATTACCATTACTTAATAAAAGTGTAACACTTAAAATTGCAGGGGCAAACCCTTCGAAGGAGGTACAGGCATTAGCAAATAATCGCGTCATTGTATCTGGTTGGGTTGATGATATTAGAGATGCTTATGCTAGTGCAAAGATCTTTGTAGCCCCATTGTTTATTGGTACTGGATTACAAAATAAACTATTAGAGGCTATGGCTATGGAGTTACCTAGTATTACAACAGCTTTAGTTAATAATTCATTAGGGGCAAAAGAAGGAGAAGCTATTGAGATCGCTGAGACTGCTCAGGATTTTGCAAATAAAATCACCAGCTTATTAGCAGATACTGATAGGAGAGAAGTATTAGGTAAAAAATCACGTGCTTTTGTGAGATCTACATATAGTTGGGAGGA
>JAUHZI010000217.1 GCA_030426105.1 Bacteroidia bacterium
GTTGTGGGCATATAGGAAAAAGGCATGCAACAATGATAATGAATAATTCAGAATCTGAGCTGGTTGGACTTTGTGATATTCGTCCTAAAGAAGACCTTGCTCTAGAACCATTTGGTACCACACCTTTTTTCTCTTCAATTGAAGATTTATTAGCTAGCGGAATTGATTTTGATGTAGCCAATATTTGTACACCAAATGGCTTACATTCTGATCAAGCTGTACTAGCATTAGATAAACATAAACATATTGTTGTAGAGAAGCCAATAGGTTTGTCTAAAGCCAAATGTGAGAGCGTTATCTATAAAGCTTTAAGGAATCATAAGCATGTTTTTGCAGTAATGCAAAATAGATATTCACCACCTTCAGTATGGCTTAAAGAGATTGTAGAAAATAAGATTATTGGTGATACTTTTATGGTTCAAGTGAATTGTTATTGGAATCGTGATGATCGTTATTACAAAAAAGGAGGTTGGAAAGGTGTTCAAGAATTAGATGGAGGGACATTGTTTACTCAGTTTTCACACTTTGTGGATATTATGTATTGGTTGTTTGGTGATATTACCAATATTAAAGGTAAGTTTGGTGATTTTACACATAAAACGACAACCGATTTTGAAGATTCTGGTTTCGTCTCTTTCGATTTTGTAGATGGAGGAATGGGATGTCTAAATTATTCAACAGCAGTATGGAATAAAAACCTAGAAAGTAGTATAACAATTATAGGTAGTAAAGGAAGTGTAAAAGTAGGGGGGCAATATATGAATGAAGTAGAGTATTGCCATATTGAAGATTATGTAATGCCAGAATTACCTCCATCAAATCCTCCAAATGACTATGGGCAATATAAAGGGTCTGCTGCAAATCATCATTATGTAATCGAAAATGTTGTAGATACATTAAAAGGAAGAACTACTGCAACTACAAATGCATTAGAAGGATTGAAAGTCGTTGATATAATTGAAAGAATTTACCAAGTTAGAGACGAGCAAGGTTATTAAGCTTGTTATGTCATATAAATATAAAGAAACATGTATAATAAATTAGTAAATAAAGAAGCAAAATTAGCTGTTGTAGGTTTAGGTTATGTAGGATTGCCTATTGCATTAGAATTTGCAAAAAAAATAAAAGTAATAGGATTTGATATCAATGAAAAACGTGTTGAGATGATGCGTAATAATATTGATCCTAGTAACGAGTTAGCTGCTACTGATTTTGAAGGGTGCGACATCCAATTTACAGCAAATATAGATGACTTGAAAGAGGCAAATTTCTTTGTGGTTGCAGTTCCAACTCCAATTGACGCAAGTAAAGAGCCAAATATAAGACCTTTGATTTCAGCTTCAACGACTGTAGGAAAGGTTCTAAAAAAAGGAGATTATGTTGTTTATGAGTCTACAGTTTATCCTGGGTGTACTGAAGAAGATTGTATTCCTGTTTTAGAAGAAGTTTCTGGATTGAAATGGAAAGAAGATTTTAATGTAGGATATTCTCCAGAAAGAATTAATCCAGGAGATAAAGTACATACTTTGGCTAGTATTGTGAAAGTAGCATCAGGAGATACACCAGAATCACTAGAAAATATAGCAAAGACATACGAATTAGTTGTTGATGCTGGAGTGCATAGAGCGTCTTCTTTAAAAGTTGCAGAAGCAGCGAAAATTATAGAAAATACGCAAAGAGATGTTAATATAGCATTAATGAATGAGCTGTCAATTATCTTTGGAAGAATGGGGATTAATACATATGAGGTCTTGGAAGCTGCTGGAACGAAGTGGAATTTCTTAAAGTTTTTCCCTGGATTAGTAGGTGGACATTGTATAGGCGTTGATCCTTATTATTTGACACATAAAGCAAAGTCATTAGGCTATCATGCTAAAATCATTAACTCAGGAAGGTACGTAAATGATTCTATGGGGTTTTATGTCGCTAAACAATGTGTAAAAAGAATTTTAGCTAAAGGGAAAAGTATTATTGACTCTCGTATTTTGATTATGGGGGCTACTTTTAAAGAAGATGTTAGTGATATCAGAAATTCTAAAGTAATAGATGTAATCAAAGAGTTTGAATCATTTTCGTGTGAGGTAGAAATTGTTGATCCACATGCAGACTCTGAAGAGTTTATGGAGGAGTATGGGTATGAACTAACTAAAGAGCCTACAGGGAAATATGATGCTGTTGTTTTAGCTGTTAATCATGAAGAGTATACAAAGTTAAACGAGACTTATTTTAAATCTGTTTTAACGGATATAGGAGAGTTTGTAGATATAAAAGGTGTGTATAAAAATCAATTTAAAGATTTATCATACTGGAGTTTATAAAAGAAGAAGAAATCAGTAAAAAAGAGCATCATACAGATGCTCTTTTTTTGTTATATTTGAGATGGTTTATTAGAAAAATAGAATTATGAAAAATATCTTAGTTACTGGAGGATGTGGATTTATCGGGTCCCATGTAGTACGTTTATTTGTAGCAAAATACCCTAATTATAATATTGTCAATTTAGATAAGTTAACATATGCTGGTAATCCAGAGAATTTATCAGATATAGAGGAGCATTCAAATTATACTTTTGTAAAGGGAGATATTAATGATGCAGATTTTTTATTTGAATTATTTAATGAGTATCAATTTGAAGCTGTAATACATCTAGCTGCAGAAAGTCATGTTGATCGTTCAATAGCTAATCCCAATGAGTTTATAATGACGAATATTGTCGGAACGTTAAATTTATTGAATGCAGCAAGAACAATTTGGAAAGAAGATTTAGTGGGGAAAGTATTCTATCATATCTCAACAGATGAAGTTTATGGATCTTTAGGAGAAACAGGGTATTTCTATGAAACAACTCCATATGATCCGCGTAGTCCATATTCAGCTTCTAAAGCAAGTTCTGATCATATTGTAAGGGCATATTACCATACGTTCAATATTCCAGTAAAGTTGTCAAATTGTAGTAATAACTATGGTTCTCATCAGTTTCCAGAAAAGTTATTACCATTAATGATAAATAACATCAAAAATAATAAGCCACTTCCAGTATATGGAGAAGGTTTAAATGTTAGAGATTGGCTGTGGGTTGTTGACCATGCAAGAGCAATAGATGATATTTTTCATAAGGGTAAACTAGGAGAGACCTATAACATTGGTGGGCATAATGAATGGAAAAATATCGATATAGTTCATTTGTTGTGTGATACTATGGATGAGAAATTAGGAAGAGCAAAAGGCTCTTCTAGAAAGTTGATCACTTTTGTCAAAGACCGAGCTGGTCATGATATGCGTTATGCTATTGATGCTACTAAGATAAAAGATGAGTTAGGGTGGGAGCCTTCAGTTACTTTTGAAGAAGGGATGAACATTACAATTGATTGGTATCTTGCGAATCAACAGTGGATGGATAATATTACTTCTGGTGATTATCAAAAATATTACGAGGCCCAGTATAAACAACGCTAATGTTGAAGTATATAGTCCCTTTGTTGTTTGTCTTCTTATATGGTTGTAAAAGCGAGAATTTAAATATCTCTCATTCAGCCTATGTTTTTGGAATTGATGTTTCTCATTATCAAGGAGTAATTAAATGGGAAGAAGTAAAAACATCACATCATCCTATAGAATTTGTGTTTATAAGAGCTACAATGGGAAAAGATGGAGTTGATAAACAATTTGGTGTAAATTGGAAAGGAGCAAAACAAGCTAATTTGGTTAGAGGGGTTTATCACTACTATAGACCCAATGAAAACTCATCAAAACAGTTCGAGAATTTTGCAAATAATATCCGTTTAGAACCTGGTGATTTATATCCTGTTTTAGATGTTGAGGAGATGGGGAAGTATGGTTTGGAGAACCTTCAAAAGGGAGTAGCAAACTGGTTGAGGTTGGCAGAAGAAAAGTATGCTGTAAAACCAATTTTATATACCAGCAGATCTTTTTATAACGATTACTTAAAAGGTAAATTTAATGCTTATCCTTTATGGGTAGCTTCTTATTCTGATAAGCAGAAACTAAAAGGATTGACTTGGAGTTTTCATCAATTTACAGAAAAAGTAAGAGTCAATGGAATAAGGGGAACTGTTGATGGTAACGACTATAATGGAACAAAAGAAGAACTGTTAAACTTCTGTTTCTAGCTTACATTGTTAAACAAGCATTTATAAACACTTAAAATAATCAAAAGGCTCTTTACAATCGTTGCATTGATATAATGCTTTACATGCTGTAGATCCAAATTGACTAACCAATTTAGTATTCGTTGATTTGCATTGTGGGCAACGAACAATTGGCTG
>JAUHZI010000048.1 GCA_030426105.1 Bacteroidia bacterium
CTGAACATGGGTTGAAATATAAATACCATGATATTAATGCTGATGAAATAACACCTCAAAGGGGAGATTATTTAACTGTTTATATGCAGTGGAAAACGATAGAAGATTCCATTTTTTATGATTCTAGAACGATTTCTCCTTCAGGAAAAGATATTATTATGTTAGGAAAAGCAAAACACCTTGGGGGGATCGAGGAGGGCTTTTCTAAATTACAAAAAGGAGATAGTGTTTCCTTTTATATCAACCCGAAACGTTTTTATAATGACTATTTAGCAATACAAAAACTTCCTCAGTTTTTGAATGGTGAGGAAGAAATTATAATAACATTAAGGTTATTGGATATAGAATCGGAAACAGCCTATCAACAAAAAATAGAAGAACAAAAAGAAGCTTTAGAGTTACAAGAACTACAAGAAGTTGGACATGTTGTAGCTGAATGGAAAGCTAAATATGATAGTGTATTGGAAATAAATGGTTCTTACCTGGTATTAGAAGAAGCTTTGGATACTACTCAATTAATGTATGGATCATTGATACAGTTGAATTATGAAGCTTCTTTTATTAATGGAGTGACTTTTTATAGTACTTATAAAAATGGTTTCCCAGATGAATTTCAAATAGGAAAAGAAGGACAAATGGTAGAAGGCTTAAGTAATGCCCTCTCGAAAATGAGTTATAACCAAAAGGCTAAAGTCTTAGTGCCTTCATATAGAGGGTTTGGAAGTGAAGGATCACCTGGGAAGGTAATCCCTCCCTTCACGCCTATTATATATGATATAAAGGTTATGCCATTTGTTCAAAAGTAAAGACTGTTAGCTTTCTAGTGGTTCACCATAAAACCCACATATTTTAACTAATTGTATAATATCGTCTTCACTCAAGTTTTTATGATGTTCAACTCTTAGTACATTATCAATATCTTCAAAATCTACAGTCCACTTAAAAATATCGCTATGATTGTTAAATATTGGCCGAACAATTTTTAGCTTTTTTTTAGATTTAATATCTGTTTTCAGTATCGAAAGTTGAGGTGTATTATTCATTTGGTGTTTCGTTAGCTGTTTCAGGTGTGTTTTCTTTATCAATAAACTCTTGGTAAGCTTGTTCTCCTTCCTCTTTCCAAAACTTATCGTATAACTCCCATTTAGAGAAGTCACTCTTTTTCTTCTTTTTATCGCTTTTGCAGGAGTTATCATTAGAACTACTTGAGTCTCCACTTCCAAATCCTCCAAAAAGCAATTTAGAAAGAATGAATAACCCTACAGCTTGCCAATAATTGATTGTTGTTAATCCAAACAGTTCTGGCATTAACCAATTCCATAACCACATGATGATATAGCCAAATAAAATAGCTAAACCAGTTATAGCTATAATTCCAACAATAACCCAACCAGCGATGACGGCTGGAGATTTTGAACGCATTTTGTGTTTGAAAAAATTAGACATAGTTCTTAGTTTTTAATGTTAATATTCTTTTTTAATTGTTTGTTTAATATCGAAAGCGCACGATGTCTCCTCGATAATAAAGTTCCTTCAGGAACATT
The DNA here is from genome assembly GCA_030426105.1 of Bacteroidia bacterium. Lineage (GTDB taxonomy): Bacteria > Bacteroidota > Bacteroidia > Flavobacteriales_D > Parvicellaceae > S010-51. The sequence continues at coordinate 1,545 of JAUHZI010000048.1, forward strand.
AGTGATTTTGGAAAGTTCTTTATAAGTATACCCTTCGAAATCTATAGCAATGATGATGCTTTTGTAATGCGGTTTTAAATTGCTAATACAATTTATCAGTTCATGTTTTGCTTCTTCCGAATAACTATTGTCTGAATGGCCATAGAAAAGGTCAATAAATTCAATGAGTTTTTGTTCATTCTCATTTTGAACTCCCCTTTCATTTTTTTTAGAGCGTAAAATGTCTACAATTTTATTTCGAATGGAATTGTAGACAAATCCAGCAACATTGTTAATAGGTGAAATGTCCTTTGAACGAGAAAATAGTTTTAAAGCAACATCTTGGATGATATCTTCAGCATCTCTTTCAGAAGAATCAGCTATTTTGGAGTGTATATATGATTTTAACTGATCATACTCACTTCCGAAAAATGCACCTAATTTTTTATTATTCTCTAATTCTGACATTTTAAAAGCATCACTTTAATTGCTCCTCATTAATAGAGACGTAACTTTTTTTATTTATTGCATTTTTTTCAAAAAAAAATTAAAAAAAATCAAGGGGGGAATGCAGGATATAGCTTTTCAGCTGATAAAAACGATGCAATAGCTTATCCTATTTTTAATGATGTCATGGTTAATGACCCTGCCAGGGGCTGATCATTAAAGATTTTGATGTCATCATTATGCTCTTGTAGAGCAAGAATATAAAGTAAAGGGAGGTAGTGCTCAGGAGTAGGTATGGCCAGCTGAAAAGCCTTACCTTGTTTATTGAAGTGAATAAGCGCATTATGGTTTTTATCTAGAATCCATTGGTTAATTTTATATTGAACCTCAATAGCCCAATCATACCCATAAGGTTGGGCTAATTTATTCCAAGCTACTTGTCTAAGGTTATGGACAATATTTCCGCTTCCTACAATCAAAATACCTTTTGACCTCAATTGATTAAGTTCCCTAGCCATCGAATAATGCTCCTGAGCTGATTTTCTATAATCTAAACTCATTTGGATAACAGGAATATTAGCTTTAGGGTAAAGGTGTTTAATTACTGACCAAGCTCCATGGTCTAATCCCCAGCTTTCATCCAAAATAATTTTTTCTGATTGAATAATTTTTTGAGTTTGTTTTGCCAATTCAGGATGACCAGGAGCGGGGTATTGAACTTCGAACAGTTCTTTAGGGAATCCTCCAAAATCGTGAATTGTTCTTGGACTTTGCATAGCGGTAACTTGAGTCCCTTGCGTTTCCCAATGTGCAGAAATACATAAAATAGCTTTAGGAGTTTCAAATGTTGTTGAAATATTCCTAAAGCCTTTAACAAATTCATTTTCTTCTATCGCGTTCATTGGACTACCATGTCCTAAGAATAGAACAGGTGTTTTAGGGGTAGAGGGAAGCTCTTCAGATATTTTTGAAAGTTGTTTTAAGTTCATGGCAAGTCCTGCTGCTGGAATAGTTGCTAAAAGTTGATAGATAAATGCTTTGCGGTTCATAAGATGAAAAAAGTCAGAATTGTTTTATGATAAGCACTTTTTGATTTGCTCAACAATTGATGCATCATTGATTTTTCCATTTTCAAAAACCTGATAAAAATTACCTATATTCAAAGTGCTTTTAATAGTAGCACCAAAATAAGGAAGTGTTTTTTCAGTTGTTGCTAATGCAGACGAAGCTCCACCAGGCCCTGGAGAACTGCTGAATAAAATGATCTCTTTTCCTTTTAGAAATTCACGGTTATTTCTAGATAGCCAATCGATAGTGTTTTTAAAAAAAGCTGAGATGTTTCCGTTGTGTTCTGCAACAGAAATGATTAGCCTTTCAGCAGAAGCTAGTTTTTCATTTAAAGCAATAATTCCCTCTGGTATTCCACTCTCTTCCTCAATATCTGAAGAGTAAATAGGAGCTTCATAATCTGTTAGTTTGATTGTTGTAGCGTTTTCTACTAATGAAGCAACGTATGTTACAACTTGATGATTAATAGATTTAGAACTGTTGCTTCCTGCAAATGCGATTGTATTTTTCATAAGTCTTTGTTTTTAATGTTAGTACAAAGTTCAGGAATAGAAAATGAAAAATACTTAAGCTAAATTAAGAAATGAAAAAGAGCTACTCTGAGATTTTAAATGCTATTGTTTTTACCCGTTTAGTATTTTGGTTACCAACTTGCTCTTCAAGAATCATTTTTTGAGCAGTAGGAGTCTCAAAAACTTCTTGCATATTACGTACAGCGCCCATTGGAATTCCATTTTTAATACAAGCTTCAATTAGCTCATCTCGATTATAGTTAAGAATTAGGTTAGTTAAAGCTTCTTTAAGTAAAGCTCTGTTTTTAACCCTAGTTTCGTTAGTAAGGAAGGTCGATTTTTTAGAAAGTTCTTCGCTTCCTAATAATCTGCAAAACTTTTGAAATTGAGCGTCAGAACCAATGGCAAGGACTAGTTCTTTATGATCTTTTGTTTGAAATACATCTCCATAAGGAGCAATATTGGGATGAAGTGATCCAATGCGTTGAGGTATTTTTTTATTCATTAACCAATTAGTCGCTTGATTAGCTAAAGAGCTTATAGCTGCTTCTTCCAAAGAAGATTCTACATAGGATCCTTTGCCTGTAGTAGCTTTATTAAGAAGGGCTACAAGAATCCCTTCTTTAAGTTGGTGAGCAGCAAGAATATCCATTAAAGCTAAAGGCATTTTGGTAGGAGGAGAGTCCTTTTGCCCATTCATATACATATATCCACATTCAGCTTGTAAAACGACATCAAATGCTACTCGTTCAGGAGTCGATTCAAAGCCATTGAGTTGGGCATAAATGATAGAAGGATTAAGGGCTTTGATTGATGGGTAGTCTAAATTAAATTTAGCAGCAGCTCCTTGTTTAAAATTGCAGATAACGATATCGGCATCCATCAATAACTGTAATACTGTGTTGTAGTCTTCGTCATTACTATAATCAATAAAAAGATGTTTCTTTCCCCAGTTTATACTTGAGAAATATGCAGAAACAGCATCTTTATCTTCATTAGGTAGTTTCCAATTCCTTGTCACATCGCCGTTAGTTCTTTTGTTTTCAATTTTGATAACTTGAGCTCCTAATTCAGCAAAAAACATTCCTACAGATGGGCCAGCTAATACGCTAGCTAATTCGATGACTTTAAGATTGGAAAAGTTCATAATTGTATTTTTTGACGAAGTTAATAAAGGTAATGCATTAAATTCTTGAATAAAATCAGTTTTCAAATGTTAAAGCAACTTCAATTTTATTACTTGGAATTGTAGTTTTAGGAATCTCGAAGTCAAACCATTCTTGTATATCATCCTCTAATCCTAAACCATTTAAATAATTGTTGAGTGCTAAATTCAAACCTTCAGAGAAATCGGAATGAATAGCGCCTAGTGGGTCTTCATGGATTAAATCATTTTCGGCAAATCCTTGAAATTGAGGACCAGTTATTTTTATTTGATAAGCTTCAGGAGCTTGACCAATAGGACTGTGTATAGTTGTTGTAAATTGATGCCAAAAAGCAGAATGTATACAGCCATTGATAAATAATTGACGAACGACTTCAAGTGAATCAATAGTCTCTTGTTCCGTTTCAGTTGGAAATCCATACATCAAGTAAGCATGGACCATAATGTTTGCATTAGCAAAGCTATTGGTTACCCGTGCTACCTGGGCAATATCAACTCCTTTCTTCATCTTAGCTAACAGACGGTCTGAAGCAACCTCTAGCCCACCAGTGACAGCTATACAGCCTGATTTTGCTAGTAGTTCACACAGTTCAGGGGTGAACGTTTTTTCAAAACGGATGTTCGTCCACCAAGTGATATATACTTTTCGTTCAAGTAGTTTATTAGCTAAAGCTTTCAACATTTTTGGAGGTGCTGCTTCATCAACAAAATGAAACCCCGTAGTTCCAGTATCTGCAATAATCGACTCTATTTTATCAACTAAATCGTCAGCTGTGGTGTTTTCATAATTACCAATATAATCAAGAGTAACATCACAGAACGAACATTGTTTCCAGTAGCATCCATGTGATATGGTCAACTTGTTCCATCTCCCATCGCTCCATAGACGATGCATAGGATTCATAACATCAAGAAAACATAAATACAGATGATGCTTAAGTCCTTTATAGCTTGGTGCTGGAAGGTTTTTGTGATGGAATATTGTATTAGGGGTATTGTTTTGGTAGACTACTTTGTTTTTTCGTAATAGAAATGTTCGTTCTAATCTTTCCTCAGGAATTAAACCATCAAGGTGTTCAATTAACTTTAGTAATGGTCCCTCTCCGTCGTCTAAAGTAATATAGTCAACAAAGTTAAAAACTCGGGTATCAGATAGTGAGCGTAATTCAGTATTACAGTATCCTCCACCAAAAGCAACTTTTACTTTTGGAAAATAATTCTTTATAAACTGCCCACAACGCAATGCTGCAAAAAGATTACCAGGAAAAGGAATCGAGAAACAGACTAAGTCAGGAGAGTGTTGTTCCATTTTTCCTGCCAAAAGCTTTAATAATTCATCCTCGATAATTGTTGTTTCATAAGATAGGTATTCATTGACTTCGTCAAAACTACTTGCCGATGATGAAATACGTTCAGCATAACGAGTAAATGAGAAAAATTCGTCAATATTCGCTTTAATGAAATCACCTAACTCTTCAATGAATAAGGTCGCATAATGTTTAGCTTTATCTAGAATTCCAAGATTTCCAAAAGCCCAAGATAAGTCTTCATCTATGTTTTCGAATCGATGCGCTCTAGGTAAAAAACTATCGTGAATGAGTTGATAAGCAGTAGTTGTTTCATGGTTTCTTAAAAAACGAATTACAGTTTCTACTTTATCAATATATGCAGAACGTTGTTGCCAAACAGTTTGAAGTTCAATGTGTTTATTTTGAGCAACAATATCAAAAATTTGAGTAATAGTTGTTTTTGAAAAAATACGATCAAAGAGTTCTATGCTTAAGTCACATTGATCAGTAGAAATGCCTTTAGAATCTAAAAAACCTTTAAGGTAACAGGTAGCAGGGTAGCTGGTATTGAGCTGAGTAAAAGGAGGTGTTATTAAAAGTACGTTTGTTGGCATAACGCAAAAGTAAGCTTATAAATGAATTTGTTTAAAACTTTGTAAAAGATATTCGGAATTTCTTGTTATCTTGTAGGGATTCCTCCCGAAACATCATGCATTATGAGATATCTTTATTTAATTCTTGTTTTTTTCTTCTTTTTTTATAGTTCAAGTGCTCAAGATCAGTTGGTTATGTTTAAGAGCGGTACTGTCGCTTTTGAAGCAAACGCTCGGGATTTTAATGTTAAGGAAGGCGTACAGCAATCGGAAATTTTCGCAAAACGATTTTACAAATTTGTTCAGTTTTATACTATTCCTAGTCATGAAGAACTTAAAGTTTTGAAGCAGGAAGGCGTACATTTCTTAAATTATATCCCAGCCAACACTTATTTGGTTTCATTTCCAGTTAAAGTAAATGTAGAAGTGTTTAAAAATCAAAATATTCGATCAATTCAACCCGTTGATTTGAAAAACAAAATGAATGAAAGTGTTTGGTTAGCCAACTATCCTAATTGGGCGATCCAAGGAGATGTTGTTGAGTTGGTTATTAAAACATATGCTGACATTGAGTTGAGCGTCTTAAAAGAAGAATTATTAAAGTTTGGTGTAAAATATACAAACGAATTAACTACATCTAGGGCTGTTATTGGGAAAATAGACCGTTCTAGGGTGCAAGAGTTGGCAGAATTGCCTTATGTTCAGTATATAGAAACGATCCAAGAACCTGGGAAAGCTGAATCTAATGATGGAAGAAACCTACACCGTTCCAATGCTATAGATGTAAATTTTATTGGTGGAAGAAAGTACAATGGAGAGGGAGTAAATGTAGCAATCAACGATGATGGTTTTGTAGGACCTCATATTGATTTTACAGGTAGAACCAATCAGTTAGATGTTATAGGCGACCTTACTGGAACACATGGAGACATGACTACTGGGATAATTGGTGGAGCAGGAAATTTGGATCCATTGATGAAAGGAATGGCAACAGGTACTTATATTCATGTAAGACAATATACATCTGCTATGACTGGAACAATACCTTTATATATTGATAGCAATGTTTTAATTTTTTCATCATCATATAGTAATGGTTGTAATGGGGGCTATACTACTACTACTGAATTAGTTGATAAAGAAGTTTTCGATAATTATGCTTTAATGCAAGTCTTTTCTGCAGGGAACAGTAATAATAATGATTGTGGTTATGGAGCTGGTTCAAGTTGGGGAAATATCACAGGAGGACATAAAATAGGGAAGAACGTGATTGCTGTTGCTAATCTAGAAAATGACGATGAGATCCGTGCCTCAAGTAGTAGAGGTCCAGCTTCTGATGGACGAATTAAACCTGATTTAGCTGCTCATGGTGCTGGACACATGTCAACAGATCCCAATAATACTTATGCGCCAGGTGGAGGAACATCAGCCGCAGCTCCTGGAGTAGCGGGAGTAATGGCTCAATTACACCATGCTTACAGAGATTTAAATGGAAGTGTAGCCCATTCAGGTTTATTAAAAGCTACAATGCTGGTAACAGCAAATGATTTAGGAAATGAAGGCCCAGATTTTACTTTTGGATGGGGGAAAGTGAATGCATTAAAAGCACTTAACCTTATTGAAGAGAACCGCTTTTTTGATGGTACCATAACCCAAGGAGGAGCTTTAAATCATACGATTACTATTCCAAATAATGTAAAACGAGCTAGAGTTATGGTTTATTGGGTAGATAAAGAAGCGTCTACTACTGCAAGCCAAGCACTAGTAAATGATTTAGATTGTGCTGTTACTGACCCAAGTGGAGGGACACATTTACCATGGATTTTAGACCATACACCAAATCCAAGTTTATTAGCTCAACCAGCAACGAGAGGAGTAGACCATTTAAACAATATGGAAGAAATAGAAATCGTTAACCCTTTGGCAGGAAACTATACATTATCAATAAGCGGAACTACAGTACCATTTGGAACGCAAGATTATTTCGTTGTTTATGAGTTTATAGAGGACGAAATAGAAGTAATTTATCCAATTGGAGGAGAGGGAGTGCTTCCTAATGCCATAGAAAGAGTTCATTGGGATGCTGATGGCACCACTGGAAGTTTTTTAGTTGAGTATACAGAAGATAACGGCGTGACTTGGAATACTATTCAAAGTAATGTTTCTGGAAGCAGTCGTTTTATCAATTGGACCGTTCCCAATACACTTACTGGTCAGGCTAGAGTTCGAGTTTCTAGAGGTACTAATGTAGGAGAAAGCGCTCAAAATTTTACAATTATGAGCCGACCAGAAAATTTATCGATTGATAGAATTTGTTATGGATCAAGTACTATCGAGTTAAGTTGGGATGCCGTTGCAGGAGCTACAAGTTATGATGTTTATTTACTGGGAAATAAGTATATGGATTCAATAGGGAATACTGCAGCATTAACATATGCAATACCAGTAGCGGATGTCAGTGAATCACATTGGGTTTCAGTTAGAGCTAGGGGAGGGAATAGCGCCGTGAGTTTGCGTCAAATTGCCATTGAGCAAGTTGGGACTAGTCAAGGTGGATGTATTTTGTCATGTACAAGTAATCATGATATAGGAGTTAAATCAATTATTTACCCAACAGAAGACGTACATGTTTGTGATGATTCTCTTAGTGTAAGTGTTCAGGTTGAAGTTGAGAATACAGGATTAATCAATGAAAATAATTTTCAAGTGAAATATCAATATGGTAACCAACCAGTAGTATCAATGAATTATACTAATAATTTAGCTACAGGAAATTTTACGACAGTGAGTTTTCCTCCCTTTTATATTGCAGCTAGTAGTATCGAAAATTTAAAAGTTTGGACAGAATTAAACACAGATAGCACGTTTTGTAATGATACTGCAGCAATTACAGTTCAAGTGAACAATACGTTTGCAAGCTTACCATATGCAGAAGACTTTGAAAGCGGTATTTTTCCATCTTCTAATTTCTCAATTACAAATTTTGATAATAATAGAACATGGGAGAGTATTAACGTAACAGGAGCTAATGGTCAAAATACCAATGCAGCTTATGTAAACAATTATGCTTATAACAGCCGAGGAGAAAAGGATTGGATTAATATACCCGCTATTGATTTAACGAACTTTAATGCCAATAATACTGTAAGCCTTTTGTTTGATGTTGCTTATAGAACTTTTGGGACATCTTATTTTGATTCGTTAATAGTAGAAGTCTCATCAGATTGTGGGGTTACTTATACTCCTATGTATATTAAGTCTGGTTCATTACTTTCTACAGGAGGTAACTCTAACAGTTCATGGGCTCCCTCTGCAGCCAATGATTGGCGATCGGAACAAATAGATTTAAGCGGTTTTATAGGGGGGACAGTTTTTGTAAGATTTATTAATAGTTGCGATTATGGACAGAATTTATACCTCGATAATATTAATATTACTATCGTTGGGCCTCCAGTTCCAGAATTTAGCTACTTCAGTGTCAATAGTTGTTCAAAAGAAGTCATTTTTGAAGACTTAACGCTTAGCGATCCTACTCAATGGGAGTGGAACTTTGGTGATGGCAATACTTCAACAGCTCAGCATCCAACTCATGTGTATAATTCAACAGGAAGTTATACAGTAACGTTACAAGCTACGAATAGTCACGGTACTGCGAATTATAGTCAGACTGTAGTTGTAGAAGAATCCATTTCAAGTTTTCCGTTGAAAGAAGATTTTGAAGAGGGGACCAACTATGCATTTTTATCCAGAATCTTAAATAGTGACAATGATATCACTTGGGACTCAACAAATGTTATAGGTTCAGATGGTCAACTTACCAACGCTGTTAAAGTAAACAACTATTCCTACAACGATAGAGGAGAGGAAGATGTACTCGAGTTTTATGATTTTAATTTTTCATCAATGCAAAGCTTAGACAGTGCTGTAATGTACTTTGATGTAGCTTACCGTCAGTATAGTAATAGTTATTCTGATAGTATACGTATTGAGGTTTCAACTGATTGTGGACATACTTTTAATTCAGTGTATTACCGAGGAGGAACTGATATAGCAAGTGGCAGTGCAGTAACTGGTTCAGGATGGGAACCTCAATCAGCATCAGATTGGGTAACCGATTCTGTTAGATTAACAACCGAATTATCTGATACTCTCATTGTGCGAGTGGTTAATATTAATGGGTATGGACAGCAATTGCATCTGGATAATATTAATATTAAGGCCTATGGAGATTATACTGACGTTGAAGAGTTAAAAGAGGGCAAATTTGATTTTGCTATTGTACCTAATCCAGCAAAAGATGAAACACAATTGGTATTTAATGAAACGCTTATCAATGATATGACTGTATCGATATACAGTACAGAAGGAAGACTAGTGTTTAGTGATTATGTTCGTAAAGGTGACAAATCCAAAAGAATAGCTCTAGATAAGCTTTCGCCAGCAATATATTATGTCCGATTGGATACCGAATCAAATAGGATAGTTCAAAAATTAATCATTCAATAATTTCTTTAAAGTTAGGAAGTTGCGCATTAGATCATGTTTTTTTCTTATTGTACGGTTTCGTACAATAAGAAAAAGGTTTATATTTGCCACATATGCCAAAGAAAATAATTGATAAAGAAGGTTGGGTAGAAAAAGGTTTCCAGAAGTTTGCTAAGCAAGGAATAAATGGAATTGTTGTCGAAAAAATCAGTAAAGAACTAGGATGTAGCAAGTCAAGTTTTTATTGGCATTTTAAAACAAAGGAAGACTATGTTAAAGCGATTATTAATTTTTGGATAAAGTTTGATACTGAAAAGATCATAGAACAGGTAAATAGCAAACCAATAGGAAAAAAGCAGTTTATTCAATTCATACGTTTGGTTTTTATGAAGGATGAGTATCTAGACTTTATTTTTTATTTAAAACGATATGCTATAAGAAGAAAACAGATAGGGCAAATTTTAGATTTAGTAGAATTACAACGATTAGAGTTTATAGTTACCCAGCTATTGAATTTAGGGTATCAAAAAGAAGAGGCAATAACAAAAGCAAAGGTTTTTTATAGCTATTTAATAGGGTATCATGAAAGGTATCGGATTAAAAAACAATCTGATGGATATATGACTGAAGTAATGGAGGAAATAAGACATTTTATAAAAATAGATTTATGAATAAATCAAAAATAGCAATTTTAATGGCGGGTGGTATTAATTTAGTTACAGCTTTAATACATACATTTTTAGGACAATCAGATTTAGTTAAACCTTTAACAGGAAGTGAACTAAGCCAACAAATAATTACAGAATTAACTAGTGTATGGCATATGGCTACAATAATTTTATTTGTAACCTCATTTACCTTATTAAGAATAGGGAGAGCTATGGTGAATAAGAGGTCTTATCCAATATTGGAGTTAATTGCTTTACTTTATTTACTATTTTCGTTGAGTTTTATAGTAATGAGCATATTAAGAGGGGTTTTTGCACCTCAATGGATATTATTGTTACCTATTGCTATTTTAAGCTATACAGGAGTAAAGCTAAATCAAAAAAACAGTATTTATGAAAATTAAAGATGTAACCAACTATTTAGAGTCAATAGCCCCATTAGCGTACCAGGAAAGTTATGATAATTCTGGATTAATTGTAGGAGATAAAGAAACCATTGTAAAGGGGATTTTAGTGAGTCTAGATAGCACAGAAGACATTATTGATGAAGCAATTGAAAAAGGATGTAATTTGGTTGTTGCACATCATCCAATTGTTTTTGGAGGTTTAAAAAAGATCACAGGAAAGAATTATGTCGAACGAACAGTAATAAAGGCGATTAAAAATGATATTGCGATTTATGCGATTCATACCAATTTAGATAATGTAATAGAAGGGGTAAATGGAAAGATTGGAGAAAAGCTAGGATTAATAAATACTAAAGTATTAGCTCCAAAAGGAGGGATGTTAAAAAAGCTAATCACATATGTGCCATTGGAAGCTAAAGATCAAGTGATGGATGCTTTGTTTAAAGCAGGAGCAGGAAATATTGGGAATTATTCAGAATGTAGTTTTAGTGCTACAGGAACAGGTTCGTATTTAGCTAATGATAAAGCTAAACCATATAAAGGAAACGTCTCTAAAAGGCATCAAGAAGCAGAAGTTCGCGTTGAGGTAGTGTATCCTAAAAACAAAGAAGGTGGGTTAATTCGTTCGTTAGAAGCAGCGCATCCGTATGAAGAAGTAGCTTATGATTTGATAACAATTTCTAATACATCCGCTCAAATTGGAGCAGGAATTATTGGAGAGTTAGAAGAGGAGGTAGATGCATTATCGTTCTTAAAAGGGCTAAAAGTCACAATGAAGACAGAGTGTATTCGACATACAAAGACATTGGGTAAAAAAATAAAGACCGTAGCTGTGTGTGGTGGAGCAGGTAGTTTTTTATTAAGCTCTGCAATAGCTCAACAAGCAGATATATACATAACAGGAGACTTTAAATATCATGAGTTTTTTGATGCTGAAAACCATTTAATTATAGCAGATATAGGTCATTTTGAAAGTGAACAATTCACAATTGAGCTTTTAGTTTCGATTTTAAAAGAAAAATTTACTACTTTTGCAGTTCGATTAACAGAAAAGGAAACAAATCCTATTCAATATTTGTAATTTTGTAATATGGCAAAAAAGAAAAAAAACGCAACACCTGAAGAAAAGTTAAGAGCTTTGTTAGCACTTCAAGTTATCGATACTAAGATAGATATTATTAGAGAGGTAAGAGGAGAATTACCTTTAGAAGTAAAGTATTTAGAAGATGAAATAGAAGGTGTAAAATTGAGAGTTGAAAAGATTAATTCTGAAATTCACGATTTAAATATTCAAATTACGGATAAAAAGAATGTAATTGAATTAGCTAAGGGACTAATTGAAAAATATAAATCTCAGCAAGATAATGTAAGAAACAACCGTGAGTATGATGCATTATCTAAGGAAATTGAATTCCAAGAGTTAGAAATGCAATTAGCTGAAAAGAGAATTAAAGAATACAAAGCTAAAATTGCTCATAAGCAAGAAGTGTTAGGAGGAAGTCAAGATAAATTAGCTGAGGTAGAAGAAGCTTTAGTTGCTAAGAAAACTGAACTTGAGGAAATTACAGCTGAAAATGCTAAAGAAGAAAAAGTTTTAATTGAACAATCTACAATTGCTGCTGAAGCTGTTGAAGACAGATTATTAAAAGCATACAATAGAATTAGAAAATCTGCTGTTAATGGTTTAGCTGTTGTACCAGTTGAAAGAGGAGCTTCAGGAGGGTCTTATATTAAAATTCCACCACAAAGAGAGATTGATATTGCTGCTCGTAAAAAAATCATTATTGATGAGCATAGTGGAAGAATCCTTGTTGATGCTGCTTTAGCTGAAGAAGAAGAAAAGAAAATGAATAAAAAATTAAGCAAATTGTTAAGCGCTTAATTCAATTTATCACTTTATAGTAAAAGCTGATTATCGTAGATAATCAGCTTTTTTTATGCAAATAATCGAATACAACATATTAACAAATATTTATGTTGGATATTCGTTTGTATGTCTTTTATTTGTACTTTCAATCAATTTCTTATATAAAGACATGAAAAAGATTTTATTACTACTGTTGACTATTTACACTTCATTTACGCTTGCTCAAACAGAAAGTATCCAAAAAATAATAGGAGAAGGAGTTCAGTTACATGATAAAGGAGATTATAAAGCTGCAATAGCCAAATATGATGAGGCCTTGAAGCAAAATCCAAAAAGTATTTTGGCATATGCTGAAAAAGCACTTTCTCTTATGATGATTAATGAATATAATGAAGTGATTAAAACTTGTCAAAAATGTATTGAAATTGATCCTCAATCTAGCGAATTGAAAACAGTTTATACTACATATGCTAATAGCTATGACATGATGGGGCAGCCTAAAGAAGCGCTTCGTATTTATGATGAAGGATTAGCAAAATTCCCTAACTTTTACCACCTATACTTTAATAAGGGAATTACATTAGTACAAATGGAAGTTTACGATAAAGCTGTAGAAAATTTTGAGAAGGCAATCCAATTGAATCCATTACATCCAGGATCACATAATGCTTTAGCTAGAGTTTTGTATCTACAGCAGCAGAAAATTCCATCATTAATGGTTCTGGCGAGGTTTTTTATATTAGAGCCTATGGGTAAACGAGCTGAATTAAATATTCCGTATTTAGAAGATTTAACCAAAGGAAACGCTCAAAAAACAGGTCGTAATTCAGTAACTATAAATATTGATGTAAGTGATATTCCTAAAGAAGGAGAGGACAGTGTTAAGAAAGAGAACGATTTTACAACAACAGCATTAATTTTGGCATTGAATTCAGGAATGGATTACACTAAAGCCAATAAGAAAAAAACAGAAGTAGAGTTATTAAAAGGAAATATAGAAACTGTATGTAGCTCTTTAGAAGAGTTAAAGGCTGATAATTATGGTTTATACTGGGATTATTTTGCCCCTTATTTTATCGAGATGAGCAAAAATGGCCATATAGAAACATTCAGTTATATTGCTTATTCATCATCTAGTGAAAAGTATGTGAAAAAATGGATTAATAAGAATAAAGAAAAAATAGATGCTTTTTATGTTTGGTCTAATAACTATTCATGGAAGCAGTAGCTTTCTTCAAAGATTTAAATCTAATTTCGTATTAAAGCAAATTATATTTGTTACTTTTGGATAGAAGATAAAATCGCTCAAAAGATGGTAAAAAAGTATATTTGGATTGGTGCATTAAGTGTTGCATTTGTAGCTTGTCAGAATGAAGAAGGCGCTACTACAATTGGAGGAAATAATTCAGAAAATAGTGGTGAAGTAGAACAGTTAAAGGCTGAAAATGAATCATTAAAAGTAGAATTAGCTGAAAAGGACTCAACTATTACTAATTATATCGGTTACATCAATGAGATTCGATCAAACCTACATTTAATCAAGGATAAACAACGTTTTATTATTAATAAAAAGGCGAATTCAGAATCTTTACAAGCTGATGATGCTTCTTTAGTAGAGGAGATAAAAATGTTGGGACAGTTAATGGCTGAAAACCAGACAAAAATTAAGCAGTTAAAGAGCAATGTAAAAGATGCTAACCTTAAAATGGATGGCTTAGATGAAATGATTTTATCATTAACTGAAGATGTTGATGAAAAAAATATGGAAATTTTCCAATTGCAACAAGAATTGGAGAATGTAGATGCGGCTTTTGCTGAATTATTTGAAGCGTATACGGATAAAACAGCAATGTTGAATGAAGCAAATGCGAAGTTAAATGCTGCTTATTATACTGTAGGAACAAAATCAGAATTGCTTGAAAATGGAGTAATATCTAAGGAAGGTGGAGTTTTAGGGATAGGAACAAGTAAAGAACTGAAAAGTGACTTTAATAAATCATACTTCACTGAGGTGAGTATAGATGCAGTAAATGAAATTCCATTAGGAGTTAAGAAAGTAGATGTGATTACTACTCACCCTTCTACATCTTATGAGTTAATAGGGGAAGACCCTGTTGAAAAACTGGTAATCAAAAATACTGAAGAGTTTTGGAGTGTATCTAAGTACTTGGTGGTTTTGGTGAAGTAAAGTTTGGAAGAAGTACTAAATAAGATTAAGCATTGTACTGAATGTGCCAATAATCTGACGTTGGGACCCAATCCAGTACTTTCTGTTCATCCAGATAGTCGAATTATTATTATTGGTCAAGCTCCTGGTTTAGCTGTTCATAACACCAATATTCCTTGGAATGATAAAAGTGGGAATAACCTTAGAAAATGGATGGGGATTTCTGCTCAACAGTTTTATGATACTCATCAGGTAGGTATAATTCCAATGGGATTTTGTTATCCTGGCAAGGGAAAAACAGGAGATTTACCTCCTCGAAAAGAATGCGCTCCTTTATGGCACCAATTGTTATTCGACCAACTCAAACAGGTTGAATTGGTCTTGTTGGTAGGCAAATATGCCCAAGATTATTACCTTAAAGAAAGTAAGTGTAAAAACTTGACAGAAACAGTTCAGAATTTTAGAGCATACTTGCCCGAATATTTTGTGTTACCACATCCATCTCCTAGAAACAATATTTGGCAAGCAAAAAATGAATGGTTTAAAGAAGATGTTTTACCAGAGTTAAAGTTTTTAGTAAATCAATTATTAAAATAGTTAACTTAGCCCTAGTTAAAATGAAAGCATTAGAAATTATAGATATTGTAAAGTGGAAAGTTACTAAAATTCTACCTAAAAACTGGGGAAAAAAGTGGTTGCTAATCTTCTTTATAGGGTGTTGGGCAATTGTTTTCAGAGCGCCAATTTTGCAAGGTATAGGTAATTTTTTGATCAAAGAAGACACACTAAAAAAGTCAGATGCTATTTTTGTATTAGGAGGAAATATTTTTGACCGTAGTACGCATGGAGTATATCTTTATGAACAGGGATATGCCCCAACAATTCACCCAATGGGAGAGGTGGTAGAAAAAATATTATTGACAACTGATGACAAAAAACCTGATGCAGTGCTTTCTCAGTATTATATGATTAATGAGTTGAATACACCAGCTCAAGATGTGGCGCCGATTATTAAAGGGACGTCGACTAAAGAAGAAGCTGAAGCAATTCTTAATTATGCTGTAGAAAATAACTATAAGCGAATCATAGTGGTTTCTGATAAGTTCCATTTAAGACGTATTAGTTCAACATTTAAAACCCCGTTTGAAGAGCAAGGAATAGAAGTGTTACTAAGTGGAGCTCCTAATTCAAGTTATAGAGAAGATTATTGGTGGAATTATGAAGCTGGCTTGATAATGGTTAACAATGAGTATGTTAAGTTGATGTATTATCTTTTGAAATACTAAAATACTTAGTAAGGAATTTCTGCAATAGACGTCCAATGAGTATGAAAAGAAAATTAATTGTTGTTTCTACTGCTGTTGTATTGAGCCATGTTATGATTTCTTGTAAAAAGAATCAAAATGCATGTTCAACTGAAGTACCTGCTGTTGACATTGCATGTGAAAGTGTAAATATTGGATCAAATGTTAATGGTTTTATTGTAAATTATCATCCAAATTCTACAATAAAAGAAAGTGAAGGGAATTACACTAATGGAGTACAAGTAGGTTTTTGGAAGTTTTATTACCAAAATGGAAACTTATTGAAAGAAGTAAGTTTTGAAAATGGAAAAGTAGATGGTTTTGCCAAAAAGTATTATGAAAATGGTAATCTAGCTTCCGAAGGAAATTTCGAAAGCTGTGTTAAACATGGTTTTTGGAAATTTTATCATAACGACACTAAGAACTTAGTCTATTTGGAAGGAGAGTATACCAATAACGAACAAACAGGGGAGTGGAAGCGCTATGATGCGGATGGGAAGTTAGAACAACAATCTAATTGTGATTAAATATTAAACCTCTTTAGCAACAACTTCATTATTCTCTAGCGTATAGAAGTTCGTTTCAATGTGTTGTCTTTTTTGAATGTATGGAGCATATAAATCATTAAACTTTATACGTTCACTTACAACAGTTTCCCAGTTTCCTAATAAAGAAATAATTAATTCAGAAACCTCTCGAACAGCATGATTCCCTCCATCATTAGAACTAATATAGTCACATAAATTGTTTTCAATGCAAAAGTTATGTAAGGCAAGGCTAGCAGGCCTGTTAATAAGAAAGCGAGCTCCACATTCTTTAGCCATACTTAAGTCTAGGATGTCATCAAAAGCAAAAAGAACTTCTTCCTTTTTTATGCCTCTATGTTCCTCTAACCAGTTCAGAATCTCAACCTTGTCTTTTATTTTGTAAAAAATCTCATTAAGATGCTCGCGATTTCCCCAATAAAAAGCAGTTTTGTTATGCTCTCCAGTAATGATTGCCGTGTAGGGAATCTCTTGATTGATTAGGTAATAAGCAAATCTCAACATGTTAACCCCCATAGAGTCAGCTTCAGAAAAAGCAGAACTTTTACTTTCATTTTTATATCCAGAATGGAAAACACCATCCCAATCAAATATAATAGCTTTAATGTTCTTTAGTTTTTTTGTCAGTTCTTCTACAGGTAAAATGAACTGAGCACCAGCGTTTTCCAATTGCTCTGTTAAGTTATTCATTATTCTTTGATGAATTTTAGACGTTGTAATTGTTGCGTTTTATGATTTTTTATAACCAAAAAATAAACTCCATTAGGAAGTTGTTCAATATTTAATTGATTAGTAGACTGTGTGGGAATAGAGAAGGTTTGTCCTAAAGTATTTTGAATAAAGATAGCATAGGATTGCCCTTCTAATCCTTCTATTGTAAGTTGTTGTTGAGCTGGGTTAGGGTATAAACTAATGTTTAAGTTGTCAAAAGTGCTAATAGACGCGTAGTTTGTGCATTTATGAGCTAAGCTATCAAACCAGTTTAAAGCATATGTTGTAGCAGGAATAAAACAAGAGTTATGGTCTCCAGATTGCAATAGGTTTAGAGCCTGGACATCTGTAGCTCCCAATGTTAACATAGTATCTAATGTGTTAATTGAATTTTCTGGAGCAACCATAGAATCACTACCACAATATAACATTCTCAGAGAAGCATTAGGAACCCAATCATACAAATTGTTAGCCCTTAGAGCAACATTAATAGGATGGCTATCTCTGTTTGCATCAGCTAAGATGTTTTGTAAAACAGAATCTTGCATAAAACCATAATAGTTAGTCCCTAACATTCCTAACCACTGACCAAAATCATATGTTCCTGCTGTAAGGTAGTTTTCGATTTGAGTAGCGTGTGAGGCATCATAAACTTCATTGTAACTTTGGTAGAGGTTAGCATATGCAGCTTGGTAAGAACCTAAAATATAAGGTAGGAAAGGAGAGGCATAATAATTAGAATCTCCATCAAAAATTAAATCAAATTGTGCCCCTGTTTGATCAAAAGCTCCAGATAAAGGAGCACACGCCATTACATCAAATTCGTGTTCGAGTTGGTTGTCTTCAATATATTTCAAAGTAGCCATAGCAGCGTGTCCACCTTGAGAATAACCAGTAATAAAAACTTGTCCATTGTCATTAACATCAGTAGTAGATGTTGTGTCTAAAAATGTTCTTACAGCTCTAATTAAATCAAGAGTTGCAGTAGCTTCAGTTACAGCGTGTTGGTATAAATGAACACCTGGATTATCTCCTAATCCTAAATAGTCAGGCATTACAGCAATATAACCTGTTGTAGAAAAGTAAATTCCCTGACCTACATATTTGTTTTTAGAAGGAACATTGTTTTTATCGAATTCTGTCCCATGTTCATAAGCAACAATCGGAGCGTACGAACAGTTAGTCAAAGTTGGGATATATACGGCTCCAGAAGCTACTGTTGGATCTCCATGAGCATTTGTAGTGTTGTAAGTTACTTTATAACTTCTAACAGGATTGAGATCTTGGGCGTTATAATTCCATCCATATCCATTTAAGTATGCTTGAACGATACTCAAAGAATGTGAAGATAAAGGGGTGATACTAACCAATTGCTGAGCTTGTGTAGCGATGCTAAGGAGTATAAGGGCGATTAAGCTATTTAATTTTGTCATAAGCTAAATATAACTAAAATTATTTATTTCGTTAAAAATTAAGGAGTTGGGTATAAAGATTAAAGTGCAACTTTGGTAAAATCGCTACCAGTAGGACTTTGGAATACTTCTAATTCAAAAGCAGGAACAACAGCTAGTAGATGGTCAAAAATATCGGCAACAATGGCTTCATAAATTACCCATTCTTTGTTTTTACTAAAGGCATATATTTCTATAGGTAACCCTTTTTCTGTAGGTGGTAGCTGTCTTACCATACATGTTAAATCAGTATTTAAACTCTCATTGTTTTTTAGGTAAAGCTCTACATATTTTCTAAAAATACCAACATTTGTAAGGCTTCTACCATTAGGCTTTAAACTGTTATCAAGGTTATTTGCTTCATTGTAACGCTCTATCTCTATTTGTTTTCTTTCAATATATGGTTTGATGAGTGCAATGTTTTTT
>JAUHZI010000218.1 GCA_030426105.1 Bacteroidia bacterium
CCTGAAAAAAATCTTTTTCCTCAACTAGTTGTACCTGCTGGTGCTTGGTTTGCTTCAAGCGTCAAAAAATCAAATGATTATGCCTTTGTGGGCTGTACAGTAGCTCCTGGATTTGACTTCGAAGATTTTGAATTAGCTAACAGACTTGATTTAATTAGCCAGTACCCTGAACATAAAGCTATTATAACCCAATTAACGCGAAATTAGTAATAGCTCCATATAATTTACGTTAATTAGGTCGCACTTTGCTTTCTAATAATTTTATGAAACAACTTAGGAAATAACCTTTTAATAGTTACAGCTTTAAGCTCTCCTGCTCCTGCAAAAATCTCTAACTGGTCTTTCTCTATTCCTTTGATAATTTGTTGAGCACATTTTTCAGCAGAAATACCTTTCGCTTGATTATCATCTAATTCTCCATGCGCTTCTCCATCTTTAGAAAGTGCATTTTGAGATATATTTGTTTGAATCAATCCAGGAAAAACTAAGGAAACCTTTACTCCATTTTTTTCCTCTTCTAAACGTAAGGATTCATAAAAACCAACCAAAGCATGTTTAGATGCAGCATAAGCTGAACGAAGAAAGAAACCAAATTTTCCAGATAAACTGCTTATCACAACAAATTTTCCGCTTTTTTGTTTTTGGAAAAGCGGCAATACAGCTTTTGATAAAGCGATATTTCCAAAATAATTCACTTCCATTATTTTTCGATCTAACTCTAAAGGTGTTTCACTAACTCGTGAGCGCTGACTGATTCCTCCATTGTTAATCAAAATATCTATTCTACCATAATGTTTTTCGACTACTGATACCTTCTCATCAAACTCTTCAGACTTCATTAAATCCAAAGGAAGGCAAAGCACATCTCCTTTGCACCTTAGTTTAACGCGATCTAATTCATTTTCCCTCCTAGCTGACAAAACCAATTTAGCTCCTTTAGTACTAAATTGAACTGCTAACTCCTCTCCTATTCCTGATGTAGCACCAGTAATCCAAATTATTTTATTTTTCATCCCCCCCTTTTAATAAGATATTACCGTATAATTAATTGAAACCAAAATTAACGAAAAAAATAAGTATATGAACAGTTTAGTAAAAATTACAGGAATAGCATTACTAGGTAGTGCGATGGCCTTTACTTCATGTAAAAAGAAAGGATGTACTGATCCAACTGCTACAAACTATAGTATTGAAGCTAAAAAAGATGATGGATCTTGTCAATACGCAAATGTAGTTACACCAACAAATCCATCAACTCCTAGTGCTATAAAAGCTATCTTTTTAAGTAATCGAAACAACGACAAAGAAACCTTTACTGTTAACTCAGAAATTCAATCGCAGATTGTTGCTAGTAAAGGAACTAAAATAACAATTCCAGAAAATGCATTTGTCAACGCAAGTGGAACTCCAATTACTGGAAACATAACATTAGAAGTTCTTGAAGTTCATGACCAATCTTCGATGATTTGGTATGGTTTACCTACAATGAGTAATGGACGAATTTTAGAATCTGGAGGAGAATTAATGGTTAAAGCCTACGCTAATGGTCAAGAACTTGGATTAGCAAATGGTGTAGAGTTAGATATTGAAATGCCTTCTGATAACTATAATCCTAATATGACTTTATATTATGGTGTAGAGACAAAAAACCAGATTGGTGATGTAAATTGGCTACTTGCTGATTCTTTAGGATATGATGATTCGATTTCTTATGATAGCATCCTATATTGTGATACAGTATATTATACTTATCAAGAATACGATACTTTATATGCTCCATTTCCTCCTAATTGGCAAAGTAACTATCCAAACCTTGACCCAAATAGTGTTTGGTATTATATAGACTCGGCAAACAATGGAAATGGTATGGATACTATATCAGTTAGCTTTGCTACAGGAGATACTTACACTTCATTTTACTTAGACTGCAACAATCAAACACAAAACCCTAATGAAGGATACGATTTTGATTTTGGAAGCTTAGGTTGGATTAACTGTGACTTTTTATACCTGCCTACTGGAAACACCTCTGGCTTAGATGTTGTTACTCCATCAGACTTCACTGGAGCTAACACTGAGATTTACTTACACTTCTCTACAATTAATTCTGTAGCAGAAATGGAATATAGTGGTAGTAACTTATTTGAAACACACTATAATGGAATTCCAGTAGGTATGCAGCTGACAATTGTTGCTATTTCAGAATTAAATGGAACTTACTACTCGTCATTTACTCCAATAACAATGACAGCAAATCATTCTGAAACAATAACGATGACGGCTACAACAATTGCTGATATTCAAAATGCAATCAATAACCTTTAATTGAAAGTGGTTATTATTAATAAATCAACAAAAAAGGGAATGAGTGAAACATTCCCTTTTTTTATTCTTAAGATTTAATATACTTTATAAAAATAAAGCTGAAATAGATAAAATTCTATTTCAGCTTCTAATGTATAAACATGAGCTCTCTCTAAGCTCATTTATAATAACAAAAAACATTTAGGCCATTGAGTGATAAACGTTTTGTACATCCTCATCTTCTTCAAACTTTTCGATCAACTTTTCTATCTCTTCAGTTTGCTCTTCATTTAACTCTACGGTATTCATAGGTATCCTTTCATAACCAGACTCGATTATCTCAATCCCCATTTCATCTAATCCTTTTTGAATATTACCGAATTCGGTGAAGTCTCCATAAATCATAATATGCTCGTCTTCTACAAAGATTTCTTCAATACCATAATCAATCATCTCCAATTCAAGTTCTTCTATATCGTGCTCAGCTTTTTCAATTTTAAAATGGCATTTACGTTCAAATAAAAACTCAACAGAACCACTCGTTCCCAAGTTTCCTCCATTTCTATTAAAGTACATACGAATATTTGCCACTGTTCTAGTATTATTATCTGTAGCACACTCTACAAAAATAGCAACACCATATGGGCCATAACCTTCAAAAGTCACCTCTTTATAATCCGAAGTATCTTTATCTGTTGCTTTTTTAATTGCTCTTTCTATATTTTCCTTAGGAACACTTGCAGCTTTTGCATTTTGAAGTGCCATTCTTAAACGAAGGTTATTATCTGGGTTTGGTCCACCTTCTTTGGTAGCCATAGTTATTTCTTTACCTATCTTTGTAAAAACTTTGGCCATCTGCGCCCAACGCTTCATCTTACGACCTTTTCTAAATTCAAATGCTCTTCCCATATTTTTTTCGTTTAATACCTCAAAAGTATATAATATTGTACTTTTCTACAAGTGAAAATTTTAAGAGAGGTTTACAATAATCTTTTATAAATTGAAATATATTCTTTTGCTGCTAAATTCCAATCAAATTTTTGAGCTCTTTCAATTAACGCTTCCTTTTGGACTGAATCGTAATTATTTATGGCTCCCCTTACAACCTTTGCCATATCTTTTGCCTCAAACGATTTAAAATAATGAGCTTGATCTCCTCCTATTTCAGGCAAAGAAGTTAAGTTAGATAACACTAAAGGCTTTCCTAAGCTCATTGCCTCAACAACTGGCAATCCAAAACCTTCATTTTTTGAAGGAAAGACAAATGCTGCACAATTTTTATACAACCATTTTTTCTCTGCTTCACTCACCTCCCCAACTAATAAAACACGGCTTTCAAGCCCATACTTTTGGATGAGTTGCAAAATATGCTCTGCATAGCTGGATGATTTCGATCCTGCAATATAAAGTTTTAATGCTGGGAGATATTGCATCATTTCTACCAACACATGAAAATTCTTTTTTTCTCCTACAATACCTATAGTAAATAAAAAAGGACTGAAATCATTAACCCAAGATGGACGAATAGCTTCCTGTTTATGCTCAATAGCTACTCCATTGTATACAACTTTTGTTATACAATCGGCTGGATAAATTAAATGTTCTTCAGCAATTTTCTTTGTAAAATTAGAAATATAAACTACAGCACTAGATTGTGAAACCAACTTTTGAAGTTTATTCAACATTTTTTTCCTTTTTTCCCCTTGATATTTATCTAAAAAATTTAAATCATGAATTGTAAGTATTCGCTTTACTTGATTATCTACAGGAAAATAAACCGCTTCTTGGTGAAAAGAATGCCAAACTAATGTATCAACTGAAACCTTCGTTATCTTATGAATAGGCTTCCATTGTTTCTTTTCTACCCCGTCATAATTATCATTTGCAATTTTAGGAATATAAACACCTACAAAGCCTTTATCAACCTGAGAAAGAATACTT
>JAUHZI010000049.1 GCA_030426105.1 Bacteroidia bacterium
GTTCCTATATCTAGACCTACTGAAATGTTATGCTTGTCCATATCTTATTTTTTGGTGCAAATAACTTGCTTATCAAACTTTAGATTTACTTCTTTATAGTTATCTAAAATTTTATCTCGTAAACCCTTTTGATAAAAGGCTTTAAAATGTTCTAATTCTAGTTGAGTGTTTTTTTGTTTCTCATATATTTTGGCCAATGATAAATGAATATCATAAATCAGAGATTTCATCTTAAGCTCTTTGGCTGTCTTTAGGGCATCATTTAAATAGTTTAATCCTTTTTCAAACTGTTCGTTTGCTGATGCAATTTTACCTAAGCCAATTAAACATAAAAGCGCTAATCTTTTGTTTTCATTTTTGTTAGAAAGAGCAAGATTATAATATGCCGAGGCTTGTTCTAAGTCTCCCATTTGTTGATACATACTCGCAAAACCTAAATAGGTCCATGGTAAGCCGTTTTGATCGCCAATAGATTTTCTTAGTTCTAAACTTTTATTGTAATAGCCAATAGCTTTGTCATAGTTTTGGCTTAATGTAAAAGTACGAGCAATTAGGTTAAGTGAAGAAGAAACAGCAAATTGAGCATTAGCTTCTTCTCTAAAATTCAACCCTCTTTCCAACATTTCTATAGCACTATTGTAATCTTCAAGTCTACTATAAATCTGGCCTAAAGTAGTACAAGCGTCACCTTCTTCTTCTTTAAATTCGTTTTCTTTTGCTGTTTTAATCGCTAATTGTGAATACTTAATGGCAGCATTATAATCACCATAATTATCATAAATACTTGCAAGGATATTATATGCCCTAGTTAAACCAATAGTTTCACTGGTTTTGTTTAATAGCTCTACAGCTTCAAAAATAGGAGAGAGGACTTCAGCGTCTTTAATCAACCAAAATGAAAAAAGGTTAGAATAAAGAAGCGAGTAGGCAACTCCTTTAGTATAGCTTTCTTTTTTAGATGTTTCAAGGCACTTTTTCGCAAGCTCAAAGGAGTTTGTGGTATTTACATATCGTTCGTCCCATATCTTTATTAAATAATTATCGATCTCCTGTTGATTCATACTATTTTGGCGAGAATGTTAATACAGCTTTCATACTTTCTACGTAAGAACTTTTGGGATATAATTTAATAAATTCTTTAGCACATTCGGCTCTTTTTTCAAATAAACCGGCATTGCCATAGGCATTAAATAAGAAGTAATATTGATATTCATTGGTTTGACTATCTAAATCATATTTTTCAATAGCTTCTTTTCTACAAGTTATTTCATCAATGTATTGATAATTATCTCTATAAACATCAGCTTTACCAATTAACACATTACTCCTGATATCATGGTTCAAAATGTCTTTTTGGAACTTAGCATATTCTTTAGGTCCCTTTCTTAAATACTCTTTGAATTCTCGATTTTGACTATCGTATTCTCGGTCTTTGTGTTTTAGTATATATTCATCGTTTTTAAAGCGCTCTATAATTGTTTTCATTTGATCAAAGTCTCCTAATCTATTGTAAGCTTCTACAATGTTTTCATAAGCCCTCATTCTAGTATCATAAACTTTCCAGTCGTCTCTATTATCTTTCAAATCAAGGTATTTTAGACTCCATTCTATTATTAATTGCTCTTCTTTTTTATCACGCATTAACCAAAACCACTTAACTGTTTTAGCTACTCTTTCGATTTCTCCACTATTTAAGTCTTCAATTGCTTTGTTTTTTTTCTCTTCATGTTGTTCTTTTTGAGTATCAAACCGTTCAATATCTTCTTCTAAATCGTAAGCATCATCCTCATAATCGGTATCGGCACAGATTTCAATGGCTAAATCTTTAATTTTTACCATTAAGTCTCTATCCAAATTTTCTTCAGCTATTTCAAAGAATTCAGTTACATCATCAAAACGATCATATGGATCAAAATATTCAAATGTGTTTCTATCAGCTTTGATTATTTTTTGAACATAGATTTTTTTGAATTTCTCATACATTTTCTTTTGAATAAAACGTTTGTTTCCATAATAACCAAGTTTATTTAGGAACATTAAGTGTTCCACCATTTCTCTATGTGCTATTAAGGGTTTTATATTCTTTTTTCCTTCCTCAATTTTTTCTATTTCTTTTAATGCACTGTTTAAGTTCATCTTTACCCCATTAAAGTACATACTCGTAGGGTATTTAGAAAGAAAGTCTTTTGCTGGTTCGATTAATTCTCCATGACGTTTTAAAGTAAATAGAGCTAGACAATCATAAAACCCCATATATTCTCCCAATGTTATGTTTGAGCCTTCATAAGCTGGTGTATCAAGAGGGATATTGTTTTTTCTAAGGTGTTTATTAAAAGCCAATAGTGAAGAATAGTCATAACTAGTCGTCATATTGGTCCAAATTGCCATAACATCTTTGGTAAGTGTCTCAGAATTTGGATCAATATTAGATAAAAACTCATTTAACTCTTTCAATAATAATTGTTCACGCTCTTTTTCTTTTTCTGCTATAAACGCTCTTATTTTATCTAATTTTGTTTGGGCAAATAAGAATTCTGGGTATTCTTGTAATGTATTTTCCAATACTTTTGAAGCATTTTCTTCTAATCCATTATCCTCATAGCTAATGGCATCAGAATAGTTGACTACAGCTTTTAATTCAATCTTATTATCATAATCAACGAGTGATTCTGTTTTGGGGTTATATTTTATTTTTAATGATTGAATCAATAAATCTACCAGTTGTTTGTGAAGTCCAAAAAAATCTGAAGTTTTCCCTGTAACTTCATCAGCAGCCATGACTTTACCTGTTTCAACATTAATTAAACGAGCATCTATTCTAATGGTGTTCTCTAAAACGTAGAATGCTCCAGTAAGAATTGAGGCTGCTCCCAATCCTTTTCCTAATTTTTGAGCTGTAGATTGATCAAAATATTTAGACTGTCCAAGTTTAATTTCTTTAATTAACTGTTCTAATTTTTCTCTTTCAACAATATCAATATCTCTTACTTTTGATAAGTCAGTAATTAACATGTCTGCAATTCCTTTAGATAAAGAATTGTATTTACTATTGGCTGTTGTATTATCAAAATAAGATATGGCAATTACCTTAGTTCCATAAATATTTGAAAATAAACCAATAAGAATGACTAGTAGAGCAAAAAATTTATTCATATCGTTGTATTATATAGCAACTTTGATTTGATTTAGTGCCTTTTTAGCAGGTAAGAAGTCTGGATTTTCTTCTAGTACTTTTTCTAGTTTTTCAATCGCTTTATGATCATCTCCTTTATCAATAAGGTCAAGACTTTCTGAAAATAAAAGGCTTGATTTATAAGAGATTTTCTCAGCTTTGTCTTCCATAGCTTCTTTTTCTTCGGGTTTCAGCTCAACTTCAAATCCACTTACCATTTTAGTGACTAATGATTTTTCTAAGTCAAAGAATGTGCCAGTTGGTCCATCTACACCTTCAGATTTGATAATTTTACCAGTTTCGACATCAATTAATCGAGAATCTATTCTTAAGCGTCCCATTAATTCAAAAAAGCTACCAGTCATAATATGTTCAGCTCCTAATAGTTTTCCAATTTTAGTGGCTGTTTCATGGTCGAACTTTGCACTGTTGTTTAATTCCTGTTCTTTTAAGATTTCCTCTAGTCTTGCTCTTTCAACAACATCTAACATGCTGACTTTACTTAAGTCAGAAATTAACATATCGGCTAATCCCTTTTTCAATTGATCTAATTTTTTATCATCTGAACTGTTGTCAAAGTATATGATGGCAATTCTTTTAGCATTAACATCTTTAGTTACTTCATTTACCTTTTCAATAACTTCTTCTGATGTCTTTTCAATGTTTTCAGAGACTTCTTTTGCTTCGTCAACTTTTTCATTTACGGTGTTTTGTTGTTGTACTACAACCTCATTATTTCCATTGTTAAAGAAGAAAATAGTTCCTACAATTATAGCAATTCCAATAAGCCCAAGTAAAATATACTTAGTATTATTTTGCTTCGGCTGCGCTTTTGAAGAATGGTTGGTTGGTATTGCCTTAGAAGTAGTTTGATGCTCTTTAAAATCGTTTACAGGAGTTAATAATTCTTGAGGAACATCTCCGTTTAAGTATTCTAAGAAAAACCAATTTGTTAAATTAGCTAGAGCTGTCTGACAAGGAGCAATCCATTCTCTAGTAGCTTCTGATAAATCTTCTTGGGCATGCGCACCATAATTCCCATAAGTTTGAATGGTTCCGATTAAAATAGCTATTTTATTGGGGATAACCTTTTGTTGTGTTAATGCTCTTGATAAGTCATTAAGCATCATTTTTTTATTTTTTAATTCACCTATCTCCTTCGAATAAATAAATTTACAAATAGCTTCAGTTGTTTTTCTAGCGTTTTGTAAGAAAGTATCTGGATCCTGATCTGCGTAGCCAAATGATTTGACAAGCATTTTACTTAGGTGTGTAACTTTTGCTTCTAGGTGTTCAACTTTTTGTTGGTTGTTTTCTTCTTGCATACAAAGAATATTTAATAGCTAAAATTAAAGTAATCAAATATAAGAATATATTTAACCAAAAAAAACGAGTATTATCTCGTTTTTTAATTATTATTTCTGTAAAAATTATGTAATCTAGTATTTAGTTTTCGAATGGATTCCCATCGTTTTTTATCTTTCACTTTTACTGCTACATGTGTCTTGGCATAATAAGGAAAAGGAGCAGCAAGTTGCTGGAAAATTTTATTCTTAATAATAAATGCATCAAACGTAACACTGTTGTTGTAAGGAATGTTATAATTTGGAATATTATTTAAGGTAGTATTGTCAAAATTATTTTTAGTGATTTCACAGATATAATACGTTGTTTCTGTGAGATCATGTTGCAGTGTTGTAATGTTCATTGAGCTGTCGTAAAATGTAACGGCTGAAAAGTTTTGTGCTTTTACATTTTTATAGTCATTAGAAGAATAGAAATATACTGGACAAAAGTTAAAATAATCTTTAAAGCCCTTCATGATATTTAAATTATCTTGATGCTGTAATTTTTGAATTTTATTTGCTTTTTTTTCAAGCCCTTTTTTTAAATAAGCATCAATTGTTTTTTGTCTTGTCTTTAACTGAACCAACAATACTCCATTTTTTAATTCTTTGATTTGTTCTTTGGCCATTTTGACTCTTATGGCTTTAACTTGTTTGGCTGTTAGCGTATCTTCCTGAGCCCATGTTAGAGAGGAGTAGGAGAGTACTAGCAATAGCGATATAAAAATCTGTTTTATCATAATATAATGGTAGACAATAATTCTTTAGTTAATATCTTGAATTTCATTTAAACGCTTTTGAATTTTTGTTATTGGTTCAACATCCATTTTTTTTGGAGGGTTTTCTCCTCCTCTCCACAACCAATATCGTGCCCTTCTCATGTCGTTAAAGAATAAGATCATTGAAGGATAGAAGAAAATTAAAGCCATAGTCCCGAATAAGACACCAAAAGCAATAGATACTCCCATAGGAATTAAAAATTGGGCTTGAAAGCTAGTTTCGAAATAAATCAATGGTAATAGCCCAGCAACAGTAGTAATAGAAGTTAAAATTATTGGTCTAAACCTTGCTTTACCTGCTTCTACAGCAGCAGTTTGTATATTCATCCCATCTTTTAAATTTCGGTTAAACTGATCAAGCATGACTACAGCATCATTTACCAAAATTCCCACTAACCCAATTACTCCCAAAAAGCTAAAGATAGAGAAAGGAATACCTTTTATTCCATGTCCTAACAATGCACTAAAAATTCCAACAGGAATGACCATTAGAATAATTCTAGCTTGGTAAAAAGAAGAGAAATTTAAAGATAAAATAATTAAGATGAGTAGAATTGCTAAGCCAAAGGAAACAAGTAAACTTTGAATTGACTCTTGTGCTTTTTCTGCTTGACCTTTTACAGAGTAGGTAACATCAGGAAATTTATCACTTAAAACGGCTAATAAATTCTTCTGTATTCTTTGGTTGATTTCAGATGAAAGCTCCCCATTGTATAAACTTCCAATGATTCTCACTTCTTTATTTCCATTGATATGTCGAATAGCAACTTTTCCTCTTGAAATGCTATAATAAGCAACTTCTGATAAAGGAACTTCAAGTCCAGTTTGTGTTTTGATTCTAAGGTTGTCTAAATCACCAATAGAGTTTCGATCGTTCTCTGGAAATCGTGTCCAGATTTTTACTTCATCTCTACCGATAATTACACGTTGTACTTCTTGTCCATAGAACCCTTGTCTAACTTGTCCAATAATTAAAGCTTCATTAAGCCCCAGGAGGTAAGCTTTAGGTTTAAGCTTTAGGTTTATTTCTCGATTTCCTATTCCTGAATTATCCGTTAAATCCAAGACTTCAGGC
This sequence comes from Bacteroidia bacterium, assembly GCA_030426105.1. GTDB lineage: Bacteria > Bacteroidota > Bacteroidia > Flavobacteriales_D > Parvicellaceae > S010-51. The sequence goes on from JAUHZI010000049.1 coordinate 6,373, forward strand.
ATTGCTTCAATTTCTGATTTAACCCATTGTATAGCTTTTTTCAATTCATCTCCATTTACACTTTGAAGTGATATTGAAATATCTTTTCCGAAAGGCGTATCACCACCAATAGTAAACTTTTCTAATTTCTTTAAACTGTCTGCATGAATTCTTTCTTTAATTTCTTGGGCAATTGTAGCTGTTGAAATAAAGTTATTTTCTTTAACGGATACACGTAAAGAACCGGCATGATTTCCTGTCTCACTGATACGTTGAGCTTGACCAATATTAGCAGAAACATATTTAATTAATGTATCTCCATATTGTTCTGTAAGCTCATCACCATATTCATTAACTAGGTCATTGATATACCAAACAAAATTTCTCGTTTTTTGCTCCCGATCCCCTGGTTTAAAGGCAATGTCTATAGAAATATCGTCAAATGGGATGGCAGGAAAGAATGCCCCCTTAATAACTCCATATAGCATTAGTAAAACGATCCCTCCCATAAATACAACAGGTCCAAAAACTAATATACGGTAGGACTTAATCATTTTATAAGAAAGCTTTCCATAGAGGTTGGTTAGCTTGGTTATATTGTTTTCAATTCCTTTTCGAATTCTATTGTACCATTTAATGTCAGTAGGAGCTAATATCTTCTTACTAGAAAGGTGAGCAGGAAGAATTAAAAAAGCTTCTACCATAGAAAAAGCTAGACAAGCGATCACACTGAAAGCCATTTCTTCCATCATTTCCATTTGTCCTCCAACAAATAATAGAAAACCAAAAGCAACAATTGTAGTTAAGATAGATGTAAATACAGAACTGAGTACTTCTAAAGTTCCATCAATAGCTGCTTGAACTGGAGATTTACCTCGTTCATAATGTGAAAAAATATTCTCGGCAATCACAATCCCATCATCAACTAGTATTCCTACAACCAAAATCATCCCAAATAATGAAATCATATTAATTGTAATTCCGTATAGTGAACCTAAAAAGAACATTCCTAAGAAAGAAAATGGAATCCCGAAAGCCACCCAAACCGAAAGCCTTAAGCTTAAGAAAAGACCTAAAACAATACAAACCAAAATTAATCCAATGAATAAGTTATTGGTTAACATGTCTATACGTTGGTCCAATAACTCCGAAAACATAAAGAGTGATTGCATTTCATAACCTTCATGCTTTTTATTAAAGTCATGTATGTATTGATCAACAAAAACAGAAATACTATGTAAATCTTCACTTGGAAGTTTTTTGATGATAAAAGAAACACTTCTTTGCTCATCAACATAGTTTTCTAATGCTATATCAGAAAATTCAAATTTGACATCAGCAACATCTTTTAGTCTAATCAACTCTCCTGTAACTGTAGCTTTGATGACTATTTGTTCTATTTCTTTGGCATTAGTAGATTTATTTAATGAACGAATGTACAATTCTTCGTCATTTGATTTAATAGTACCACCTGAGATGTCCAAATTGCTGGTTTTCACCTTTTGACTAATTTCATCAAATGTCAAGTTGTATTTTAACAAATCATCAGCTCTAACATCAATAGCTATGATTTGGGGAGCATAACCAAAAACAGAAACTTGTGAAATATCTTTTGAAGCTAAAAAATCTCTTTCAATTTTATCAGACATATCTTTGAGTTGATACATGTCATTGGGCCCCTTTAGGGTTAAGTAACCAACCATTCCCCCCATACTTCCCATACCTCGAGACTTTTGAGCAACGACAATAGGACGTTCAGCACCCTCAGGCATTGAGATTATTCCATCTACTGCATTTTTTACCTCTTGCAGTAAAATGTTTAGATCGGTTCCTTCAATGGCTTCAATATTAACATTACAGATGTTTTCAGAAGAGACAGAACTCGTTTCTTTTATTCCTTCAATCCCTGTTAGTGACTCTTCTATCTTTGTGGCTATTCCCTCTTCAATTTCTTCTGGTGAAGCTCCTGGATAGGCAACGGTAACATAAATCATGTTGGGTTGTAATTCAGGGAAGAAAGAGTGGTTCATTGTAAAAACACTCAATAAACCAGCCATAGCAGTAATTACAATAATGGCATTAGACCAAATTGGATATTTGACAAAAAAAGATATAAATTTCCTCATAGCCTCTAATTATTGTTGGTTTAATATAGAAACTTTAGTTCCTTCTTTTGCATTTACAATAGCTTCGGAAACTACTGTCGCACCGTCTTTTAGGTTGGTAACCAAAACTGTTTTGTCTTGTGAGGTACTAATAGTGACTTTTTGTTTCTTGAGTTCTCCTTTTTGATCAACAAGAAAAATATAGTCTTCATCAAAAATAGCCGTGCGAGGTATTTGTGTTGCAACTTGTTCAGAATTACAATTGATTTCAGCTTCTAAGTACATCCCATTATAAAGATCACCATCATTATTGTTGATAGCTACAAAAACAGGAAATGTTTGTGTCATAGCATTAACATAATCCCCAATTCTAGTTACTTTACCTTCTATCAGATTATTGTCGTTGTTTTTTAATTGGACTTGTTGTCCAAGTTTTACAAGTGATAAATTTTTTGATAATACAGGGATTTCAATTTCGAGTTTACCTTCACGTAGTATTTTGATGATGGTCATTCCAGGAGAAACAGTAGCCCCTTGATCAGAAAAACTTTCGATAATGCTTCCAGAAAATGGAGCAGTGATAATGTACTTTTTTAAACGTTCTTCATCACTTTTGATACTATAATATTGACTAAGAATATTACGAGAGATAATAAAACTTTTTTCTTTAGAAGATTTAAAGTCGGGTAGGGGTGGAAGCGGTTGCAAAACATTAATTTTTTCAAAGAATATCTTCCAATTATTATAGCTTTCTGGATAGTCAATGTTTAAATCAGGTAAGATTGTTGTTAGTTGTGTTAAGAAACTACTTTTTTTACTCTGCAAGGCAAGTTTAGTGTCCGTGTTTTTGATTGTAAAAAGCGTTTGTCCTTTTCTAAATTTAGTTCCTTTTTTTAGGGAAATAGCTGCATGAAGTTGTCCTTGAACCTCAGTAGAGATATTAATTGATGTAGCAGCATTAACTTTTCCATATCCCGTTAGCTTTACTGGGTGAATTTTGTTTTTAACGTTCAGTACATTAACATACTTTGGAACAATAGAATCATTGGTAGGAGTATTTCCTTTTTTTCGTTCAGCGATTAGCTCTTCGTAATTTTCGATTGCGTAGTTCATTCCACTATTCCTTCCCATTGAGAACATAATCCCAAATAATATAAATATGAAAAGGGTAGTAACAATAATCAAAATGTGCCTGATTTTCATGGTATGAAAGTTTTTTTAGTTGGTAATGAGCAAAAAAAAACTGCTTTTCAACAGTTTTTTTTAGTCTTAAAATTTTAATATCCAATTGAATTTATCATCAACTTTTCCGTGTTTATATTGATTTAAGTAATCCAATACTTTGTTGGAGAATTCTCGTTCAGAAGTTTCAGGTAGGTTGTAATCTTTTCCTTCAAAATGAATAGTTTTAATAGGAGCGATAGTTGCTGCTGTACCAGCTCCAAAAACATCTTTAAGTTCACCATTTTCAGCAGCTTCAATGATTTCCTGAACACTAACTTTACGTTCTTCAGTTTGATATCCCCAATCTCGAGCAATGTCCATAACAGACTTTCGAGTAATTCCATCTAAAATGGTATCGCTAGATTTTGGTGTAACAATAGTATCTCCAATTTGGAAAACAACATTCATTGTTCCTGCTTCTTCGATATATTTATGTTCTTTGGCATCAGTCCAAATCAACTGTTGGTAACCTTGTTCTTGAGCCAATTTTGCAGGGTATAAAGATGCAGCATAGTTTCCTCCTGCTTTAGCAGCTCCAGTACCTCCATGAGCAGCTCTTGTGTAGTCTATTTCAATTTTGACTTTTACAGGCTCAGTATAGTACGCTCCAACAGGGCACGTAAAAATCATGAATTTATACGTTGCTGATGGACGAATTCCAACGTAGGGGTCAGTAGCAATCATAAAAGGTCTGATGTACATAGAGTACCCTTCTTTTGCAGGAATCCATTCTCTGTCAATATCTACAAGTGTCTTAATAAAGTCTATAAAAACATCTTCAGGAACTGTAGGCATGCACATTCTCTCAGCAGATGCATTAAAGCGTCTCGCATTTTGATCTGCTCTGAATAAAAAGACTTCATCATCTTCATTTCTATAAGCTTTCATCCCCTCAAAGATAGTCTGTCCATAATGTAGAACAGAAGTAGCTGGAGTTAAAGAAAGGTCTGCAAAAGGTTGGATAGATGGTTTTTGCCAAGCTCCATTTTCATAGTCCATTACGAGCATATGGTCGGAAAATACTCTACCAAAGGGTAAGTTATCCCAATCTACAGAATTGATTCTAGATTCTTCAATTCTTGTAATGTCTAATTGCATAATGTCAGTTGCCATTGATATTCAGTTTATTTGACGCGAAAATACTAATTTTTAACCTCATTAAAAAGCTATTTTATGTTAAAATCGGCTATTGTTAATAAATGCTTAGAAAGAAAAAAGCCCCTTGGAAATCCAAGAGGCTTTTGTATAATATATAATGTTTGTTACATTGGCATTTTTCCACCCATTCCCTTGAATTGCTTCATCATTGTAGCCATATTTTTTTTATTACTCATCATCTTCATCATTTTTCGAGTATCTTCAAATTGCTTCATCAGTTTATTAACATCTTGAATAGATGTACCACTTCCTTTGGCAATTCTTTGTCTTCTACTAACGTTAATGATTTTTGGATTACTCTTTTCTTTTGGTGTCATAGAGTTGATGATAGCTTCAATAGGTTTAAAAGCATCATCTTGAATCTCTACATCTTTCATAGCTTTACGCATACCAGGGATCATTCCAACTAAATCTTTCATATTCCCCATCTTCTTAATTTGTTGAATCTGGTTATAGAAGTCATTAAAATCAAATTGATTTTTTTGGATTTTTTTATGAATCCTTTTAGCTTCTTCTTCGTCAAATTGTTCTTGGGCTCTTTCTACTAAAGAAACAACGTCTCCCATCCCCAAGATACGATCTGCCATACGTTCTGGATGGAAAACATCAATAGCTTCCATTTTCTCTCCAGTACCAATGAATTTAATTGGTTTGTCTACAACGGACTTAATAGAAAGCGCGGCTCCACCTCTTGTATCTCCATCTAATTTTGTTAATACAACACCATCAAAATCGATTCTTTCGTTAAAAGCCTTGGCTGTATTTACAGCATCTTGACCTGTCATTGAATCTACAACAAATAATGTTTCTGTTGGGTTTATCGTGTTTTTAACCAATTCAATCTCATCCATCATTTGCTCATCTACAGCTAAACGACCAGCTGTATCGACAATCACAACATTAAAACCATTGCTTTTAGCATAGTTGATTGCATTTTGAGCAATGCTTTCTGGTTTTTTATTCTCTCTATCAGAAAAAACTTCAACTCCAATTTGTTCACCTACAACATGTAATTGATCAATTGCTGCTGGACGGTATACATCACAAGCTACTAATAGTGGCTTTAAGTTTTGTTTAGTTTTAAGGAAATTGGCTAATTTACCAGAGAAGGTTGTTTTACCAGACCCTTGTAATCCTGACATTAATATAATACCAGGGGTCCCTTTAGCATTAATCTCTGTAGATGTTCCTCCCATTAAGTCTTTCAACTCAGAATGGGTGATTTTAATCATTAATTGACCTGGTGATATTGAAGTTAGGACGTTTTCTCCTAAAGCTTTTTCTTTGACCTTGTTTGTAAATTCTTTAGCAGTCTTAAAGTTTACATCGGCATCTAATAATGCACGTCTAACTTCTTTTAAGGTTTCTGCAACATTTATTTCAGTGATTTGACCATGTCCTTTAAGTACTTTAAAGGCTCTGTCAAACTTATCGGATAAATTTTCAAACATAATTTTTTATTAATAAGGACCGCTAAGATAAAGAAATATACGGAATCTGAAGGTATGGAATTTACTTAAAGTTGAAATAATCAATAAAAAAGTGATTCATACTTTTTTTGTGGATAATAGAACAGTTCTGTATAGCTACTGTAAGCTTTTATCCCAATTTTTAAAAACAGGTTCATAGCCCTGTGCTTCAATAGCTTTTACAAATTCACTTGTTGGACGCTTATCATTGATTTCAAATTGCTCTAAATTTACTTTAGGATTCGCATAACCACCTGGATCAGTTTTTGCGTCAGCACTAATTGATGTAATTCCAAATTTTACACAATTCTCTCTAAACTTCTTAGACTCCCTGGTGGACATTGAAAGTTCTACTTCTTGGTTAAACAAACGATAGGCACAAATTAATTGCACGAGTTGTTTGTCAGTCATTACTGATTTTAATTCAACACCTCCAGCACAAGGTCTTAGCCTAGGAAAGGAGATGGTATATTTAGATTTCCAATAATTTTTCTCTAAATAATCTAAATGAGCAGCACAATAAAAACTATCAGTTCTCCAATCTTCTAACCCAATTAGTACCCCAAGTCCCATTTTGTGAATCTCCGCTCTCCCTAATCTATCTTGGGTTTCTAAACGATATTCATAATTAGATTTTCTACCTTTTGGATGATGTATTTTATAATTTTCTTTGTGATAAGTTTCTTGGTAAACTAATACAGTATTGATTCCTTCTTCTATTAGCTCTTCGTATTCATCTTGTTGTAAGGGTTGAACTTCAATTGCAATATTGGAGAAATAAGGTTTGATAAGGCGTATTGCATTTTTAAAATAGTCTACACCAACAGTTTTATTGGCTTCACCTGTAACAATTAAAACATGGTCATAGCCATAAGATTTGATGACTTCAACTTCTTTTAGAATTTCCTCATCAGTTAGAGTTTTTCTAGGTATTTTTACATCTAAACTAAATCCACAGTAGGTACAAATATTTTGACATTCATTGGATAAATATAAGGGGATATAGAATTGAATAGTTTTTCCAAAACGTTCTTGAGTTAGACGGTTACTTAATTGAGCCATTTCTTCTAAATAAGGCGCTGCAGCAGGTGAAATTAAAGCTTTAAAGTCTTCTAAATTTCTAGCGTTTTTTTTTAGCGCGTTTTCAACATCAGTAGCAGTTTTGCTATAGATACTATCCGTAACAGTAGTCCAATTATATTTTTGTATTTCTGTATTAAAGCTCAACTTTTTTGATCTAATAATTAAAAAGGCAAAGATAATAACCTGAGTTTGATTTAACTGTTCTGATAGTGTTAATTTTGATTTTTTAACGTTAATAATTTAGGTTTGGAATGTTTAGATTGAATATGAATAGATTGTTTTAGGGGAGTACTTTCGGATTATTCTTCTATTTTTGCACCCTATTTTTTATAACAGGTTAAATAACTCGAAATAGTGAAAACTATAGTCATAGATAATTACGATTCGTTTACTTACAATTTGGTACGCTATATCCATATTGTGTCGGGGGAAAAGCCAATTGTAGTGAGAAATGATGCATTTAAAATAGAAGAAATTGAAGCGTTTGACACTATCGTTTTTTCTCCAGGCCCAGGGCTCCCAGAAGAGGCAGGGTTGATGATGGAGGTGTTAAAACATTATGAAACTTCAAAAAAAATATTAGGGGTTTGCTTAGGTCATCAAGCAATTGCTGAGCACTTTGGTTCAAGATTGAAACAGTTAGACAAAGTCAAGCATGGGGTCGCTAGCGAGGTCTTTATCAAAAACTTTTCAGGAATTTATAAGGGAGTACCACAAAATATAGAAGTAGGAAGGTATCATTCTTGGTGTGTTGATGAAAAGCAACTATCGTCTAATTTATTAGTTACTGCTGTTACTAAGGATGAACAAATAATGAGCTTTAAACATAAAGAGTTACCGATTTATGGTGTACAATACCACCCCGAGTCGGTTTTAACAACGTATGGATTAAAAATAATAGAGAATTTTTTAAAGATTTAGTCATCTAAAATTAAGATATATATAACTTTGAAGTCTATGAACCTTTTACCAAAGAAAAACACACCTCGTTGGGTTATTTTTTTAATAGATATGTTCTTGTGCTTATTAGCATTAGGTACAGCATATTTAATAAGGTTTGATTTTGTTAATATTGATACAGCAATATTTTTAAAGGAATGGGAAATTCTTAAGTTAGCTCTTCCAGTATACATCTTGGTGAGGACCGTTTCGTTTGTGTTAGGAAAAACATATGCAGGAATTATTCGATATACGAGTACGCAAGATGCAAAACGTATTTTTTTAGTTGTTACTATAGGTAGTTTAGCTTTTCTTGGCTTAGTACCTATTCGGTTTTATTATGTTGATGGCTTTTTCTTTTTACCACTTTCAATTATTTTGGTTGATTATTTAGCAACTATTTTTTTGTTAATCACTTCCAGAATATTGGTGAAATTGTTATATGTAGAGACTCAAAAGTCGAGAGGGGCAACCAAAAACGTAATTATTTATGGTGCTGGAGAAATGGGATTGATTACCAAACGTACATTGGAACGTGATACTAATATCTTGTATAATGTTATTGGTTTTGTTGATGAAAATCCTAAATTGAGAGGTAAATTGTTAGAGCGAACTCCAATCAAATCTAAAGGGTTTATAAAAAAATGGGTTGAGAAAAATCAAATTGACCATCTTATTATAGCGATAAAGTCTCCTAACCCTGCTAATACCAGGAAACTAATAGACATTTGTCTAGAGCTTGAAGTAGAGGTCTTATCTGTTCCTCCTATTGAAGATTGGATCAATGGACAATTTTCTTCTAATCAAATAAAGAAGGTAAAGATAGAGGATTTATTAGGTCGTGATCAGATAGAGTTAAGTACTAAAAATATTGAGAACCAAATTAATGGCAAGGTTGTTTTAATTACTGGAGCTGCTGGTTCGATAGGTAGTGAGATGGCGCGTCAAATTTTAAATTTCCAACCTTCAGAAGTGATTTTATTAGATCAAGCTGAAAGTCCTTTATATAATTTAGATATTGAATTAAAAAGTACTGGTAGTACAATTAAAAAGACAGTTGTTATCGCTGATGTTTCTAATCCGATTCGGATGAAAAATGTCTTTCAACATTTTAAACCACAAATCGTTTTTCACGCAGCAGCATATAAACATGTTCCTTTAATGGAAGATAACCCATCAGAAGCGATTAAAGTTAATATTAATGGAAGTAAAATATTAGCGGATATGGCACATCTGTTTAATGTGGAGTCGTTTGTAATGATTTCTACAGATAAAGCTGTAAACCCTACAAATGTAATGGGAGCCTCTAAGAGAATAGCAGAAATCTATATTCAAGCTTTAAATAAGGATTCTTCTACACAATTTATTACTACGCGTTTTGGAAATGTATTAGGAAGTAATGGGTCGGTAATACCATTGTTTAAGAAACAAATTGAGAGAGGTGGACCTTTGACAGTTACACATGAGGAAGTAACCAGATATTTTATGACAATCCCAGAAGCATGTCAACTGGTATTGGAGGCAGGGAGTATGGGCAAAGGTGGAGAAATCTTTGTGTTTGATATGGGAGAGAGTGTTAAAATTATCGACTTAGCACGGAAAATGATTCAATTATCTGGTTTAAAAGAAGGAGTAGATATTGCTATAAAAATTACAGGGCTAAGACCTGGAGAAAAATTGTATGAAGAGCTCCTAAATCAGGAAGAGACCACTTTACCAACTCACCATAAAAAAATTATGGTAGGAAAAGTGAAGGAATATTGTTACGAAACTGTTTCGAAGCAAATCGAAGATCTAATTCAGGATTACAATTCTCAAGATAATTACGCTATTGTTAAGCAAATGAAAGCTTTGGTTCCTGAGTTTGTGAGTAATAATTCAGAATTTAGTGAGTTAGATGCGAAGTAAGTTGTTGCTCAGGAAAAATCTCAGCGTAACTAATTACATCTTTACTATTCATTCTTCTTAAGATATGTTTTCTTTCCAATTCTTGAGGAGATTCTAATCCACTTGCAGCAAGCATTTCGATAAAACTTTTAACAGTTTCTTCATGGTAGTTGGCTACACGGCTAATCTTGTCAGGAACGTTTAATCCATTCATTAACGCTTCATTTTGAGTCGCAATACCAACTGGACAAGTATTTGTATTACATAGAAGCGCTTGAATACATCCTGTGGCTAACATCATAGCTCTAGCACTATAACAAACATCAGCTCCAATAGCCATCACTCTAGCCATGTCAAAACCTGTTAGAATTTTCCCAGCAGCAAACACCTTAATTTCTTCTCTCAAACCAAATTCTTTTAGAGTATCAATTGCAAAAGCTAGCCCGTCTCTTAATGGCATCCCAAGAGAATTCGAAAATTCAATAGGAGCAGCTCCAGTTCCTCCTTCTCCACCATCTATTGTGATAAAGTCTGGTGCTATTCCACTTTCTTTAATCGTTCTAACTATATCAATAAACTCTTCTTTTTGACCAATACATAATTTAAAACCAACAGGTTTCCCACCAGATAAATCTCTTAATTTTTTGATGAAGAGGATAAGGCCCTTAGAATCATCAAAAGCACTGTGGCCAGGAGGAGAATGAACAGCTTTATAGGGTTCTACATGTCTAATTTTAGCAATTTCTAGTGTGTTTTTTTTAGCAGGGAGAATTCCACCGTGTCCTGGTTTAGCACCTTGAGAAATTTTTAATTCCACCATTTTTACAGATGGATGACTAACAGTTTTTTGATATCCTTCTTCGCTAAAGTTTCCATCTTTGGTTCTACAACCAAAGTATCCTGTACCAATTTGCCAAATCAAATCACCTTCATGTTTTAAGTGATAAGGACTAACTCCTCCTTCTCCAGTATTTTGGGCAAATTCTCCTTTCTTTGCACCACCATTCATTGCAAGTACGGCATTTTTACTCAATGAACCAAAACTCATAGCTGAGATATTTAAGATACTAGCAGAGTAGGGGTGTTTACAATCTTTTCCACCAACTGTTACTCGAGGAGAAAGGTTTAAACTATGAGCATCTTTCGCATAAATTGAGTGCGCCATCCATTCATATCCAGTAGCATAAACATCGAGTTGTGTCCCAAATGGAGTGGTATCTGTTACTTTTTTAGCACGTTGATATACAAGACTTCTTTTGATACGATTTATTGGACGACCTTCAGTATCTGTTTCTACAAAATACTGCATGATTTCTGGTCTGATTTTTTCAAGTAGATACCTAAAGTTTCCTATTACAGGGAAGTTCTTTTTTATCGTATGCTTTTTTTGGGAAATATCTCTAAATCCAATAATTAAAATTGGACCTATAATAATAAGGCTCCACATCACTGGCTTCCAAAAAATGGAAGTTCCGATGATTAAAGTAATTAAAGTAATGGCAATGATTAAAAAAGTCTTTCTTACATTCATTTATGGTATCGTTAGATTGTGTGATAAAATTAAATATAATTTTGTTATTTTTACCTTTTAAGAATTTATAAAGTAAATTTTATGAAATATAGCATTTCACTCTTTATCCTTATCACCCTAATTAATGTTGTTAATGCACAAAGTTCAGTTGACAAGGGCAGAATTCAACTAAAATTGGCTAGAGGTATATTTATGGGGAAGATGATTAACTCTTACGATTTTGGAACACAAGGAGCTGTACTTAATGGAGGGACTAACAATTTTGGTGCCTTTCAGAATCGTTTGACTTTACATTACAATACACATAAAAATGTTTCTTTAGGGATTGACTTTTTAGGACATACTTTAGTTGGTGATTCAGCCAATTATAATTCTGGAGGTTTAGGAGTTGTAGCTCAGTATTATATTGTCAATAAACCTAAAATGAATGTTTATTTTGAAGCCAATATGGGGGGATTAGGTGCTAATTGGAGAAATAAAGATGAAGCAGAACCAGCCTCTTTAGATGGGAGAGGGAGTTATAACTCATTTAGTATAGGTTTGAATAAATATTTTGGAAATGTTTTGGGCTTATACGTCCAAACAGGGTATATGGGGCAAGGTATTAGAGTAGATACTTTTACTCATAATGGAAATATTGAGGAGTATTTTGGAAATATTAAGGCTGAAGATGTTAAATACCTTATGAGAGGAGGGTATGCTAATATCGGATTAACAATAAAATTAAGAAATAAATCACCAAAAAGTGAGTAATATACATTTAGCGCAGACGTCGCAGACTCCATTTGAAATTGATGTGGACTATGCAGATGGGATCTATATATATGATAAGGAGGGAAAAAGTTATGCAGATTTAATTTCTGGTATTTCTGTGAGCAATTTGGGGCATAATAACCCTCGTATTAAAAAAGCTATTCAAGATCAAGTAGATAAATATTTACACGTAATGGTCTATGGAGAGTACAAGCAAAACCCTCAGCAAAACTTAGCAAATTTATTGGCTGAAGTTTTACCTGAACAATTGAATTCCACTTTTTTTGTGAATTCTGGAACAGAAGCAAATGAAGCTGCTTTAAAGTTAGCTAAACGTGTAACAGGAAGAACAGAAATTGTTAGTTGTCATAAGTCATATCACGGTAGTACCCATGGCTCTCTTAGTGTCACAGGTAATGAACAGAAAAAATATCATGTTCGTCCTTTGTTACCAGGTGTGTCCTTTATGGAGTTTAATAATGAATCTGATTTAAGCTTAATAACTGATAAAACTGCAGCTGTAATTATAGAGCCTATTCAAGGTGATGCAGGAGTGAGAATTCCTTCATTGTCTTATATGAAAGCTTTAAGAAAAAAGTGTGATGAGACAGGAGCAATGTTAATTTTTGATGAAATTCAAACGGGGTTTGGTAGAACTGGAAAACTATTTGCTTTTGAGCATTTTGACATTGTACCAGATATTTTGGTAATGGGAAAAGGAATGGGTGGTGGCTTACCTATTGGTGCATTTACTGCTTCACAACAACATATGGCGCTACTGAAAGATAATCCCAAACTTGGTCATATTACAACTTTTGGCGGGCACCCGGTAAGCTGTGTAGCAGCTCTTGCCACCTTAGAAGTGCTAGAAAAAGAGGACCTAATGAGCAGCGTAGCCGCTAAAGAAACATTGTTTAGAAAGTTGTTGGTTCACCCAGAAATTAAAAACATTTCTGGCACAGGTTTGATGCTAGCCGTAGAACTAGAGAATTTTGAAAAAGTAGAAGCTACAATGTATAACTGTCTTGCAAACGGATTAATCACAGATTGGTTTTTGTTTAACAGCGAATCATTGCGAATTGCGCCTCCACTCATCATTACAGAAGAGCAAATTCGTTGGGCTTGTCAGGTTATACTCGAGTCTATAGACGAGGCTTTATAGCTCTTTTCGCAATCTGGCAACCGGTATATTAAGTTGCTCCCGATATTTGGCAACTGTTCTGCGGGCAATGTTATACCCTTTGTCTTTGAGAATATTTTTAAGTTTTTCGTCAGACAACGGTTTACGTTTATTTTCTTCCTCTACGACTTCCGTCAAAATCTTTTTCACTTCGAGGGTGGACACTTCCTCTCCGTCTTTATTTTGAAGCGATTCAGAAAAGAAATCTTTTAGTCGTTTGGTTCCAAACTCCGTTTGTACAAACTTACTATTAGCAACACGTGATACCGTAGAAATATCTAGTCCAGTAATATCAGCAATATCTTTCAGAATCATAGGGCGCAGTTTTTTCTCGTCCCCTGTCAAGAAGAAATCATATTGGTATTGCAAGATAGCGTACATGGTACGCTGCATGGTATCTTGTCGTTGACGAATAGCATCAATAAACCAGCGTGCGGAATCAATTTTTTGTTTTACGAAAACAAAAGCCTCTTTATCTTTTTTAGCAATTTTTCTGGATTTGGAATTACTTCGAAAAGTTTCAAGCATATCCCGGTATTGGCCATTTACACGAAGGTCGGGCGCATTTCGGGAATTCAAGCTTAATTCTAGTTCACCATCTCTGTTAGTAATAATAAAATCGGGAACGATATACTGAGCCGCTTGCGCACTGCCACCCGCATGTCCACTAGCTGGTTTAGGATTGAGTTTCAGGATTTCATTGATGGCATCTTTGAGCTCATCATTGCTTAGGTTGAGTTGTTTTTGAAGTTTTTGATAATGTTTTTTGGAAAACTCATCAAAATAAGATTTGATAACCTTATGGGCCAATTCCAGAATTTCCATCTCTTCATCATCGAAGAGTTCGTCCTGTTTCATTTTATTTTCCAATTGCAGTAATAAACATTCCTGCAAATCTCTGGC
>JAUHZI010000050.1 GCA_030426105.1 Bacteroidia bacterium
GCTGAATGAAATAAAGAAAAAACAGCCAAAAGCGGTAGCTATCTATACCAATCTCATGACAAAATTAAATGTCATTCGATTAATGAAGGCAATTCGAAAAGAAGTTGCTTTAGACCAAACTAAAATTATTTTGGGAGGTCCAGATGTTAGTTATAACTATGAAAGGTACCTGAAGGCAGGAGCTGATTTTATTGTGATTGGAGAAGGAGAAGAAACGCTATTTGAACTGGTAACAGCTATTAAAAGGCATGAGTCACATCAAGAAATAGCGGGAATAGCATACATAGATGAGGGGAAGTATATAAAAAATGCGGCAAGAATTAAAATAAAGAATATTAATGAGTTGCCATTTCCAGACCGAGAGGGAATAGATTTGAGTGCCTACCTCAGAGTATGGAAAAAATACCATGGGCAAAGTACTATTTCGATATCCACTCAAAGAGGGTGTCCATATACGTGTAAGTGGTGTAGTACAGCAGTTTATGGACAAAGTTATAGGAGACGATCGCCTGAGTTAGTTGCAGATGAGGTAGAGTATTTGATTCAAACCTACAAGCCTGATTCTCTATGGTTTGTCGATGATGTTTTTACAGTAAGTCATAAATGGATTGCTGGTTTGCATCAAGAGTTTAAAAAACGAGGTATTAAGATTGCTTTTGAGTGTATTACACGAGCTGAGCGTTTAACAGATGAAGTATTGCAACAGTTAGCTGAAATGGGATGCAGTAAAATATGGATTGGTGCAGAAAGTGGTTCGCAGCGAATTATTGATAAAATGGATCGAAGGGTAGATATTAACCTGGTTCGTGATATGATGCTGAAAACCAAAACATATGGAATACAGTCAGGGACATTTATTATGGTGGGATATCCAACAGAAACGCTAGAGGACATCTATACTACAACCCGTTATTTAAAGACTGCTCAGCCAGATAACTTTACAATAACCGTAGCTTATCCAATAGTAGGTACTGATTTATATAACGAAATTGAACAAGATATTATCCATGAGTTAGATTGGGAAACTACAACCGATAGGGAAATTGATTTTAAAAGAACTTATTCACGTAAGTTCTATGATTATGCTGTTCGTTATATTGTTAATGAGGTGAATGCAGAGCTAAAAACAAAAAGTCCTACAGAAAAATTGAAGCACAAAGCAAAGGCTCAGTTGGCACATGTTGGAATGTTATTAAACAAATGAAAAAGAAGGAAATTATTTACTTAACACCCTTTGAAAATACTTTTGAAAGTAATTATTTAGCGATAAGAGCAAAGGAAAATCGCATATATTCTGATGAATTAGTAGCTAAATTACCATATCTAGAAACGAATCATTCTCAATATCAAGAATGGAAGTTAAGACAAAAGACGCTACAACGTTTTGTTGGCTATATAAAGCAAAAATCGTATGAAAATGTTTTGGATATTGGTTGTGGGAATGGGTGGTTTACGAATATTATAGCCCAAAATATTGAAGGGGATATAATAGGTTTAGATGTCAATAAAGAAGAATTGGAGCAGGGGAGAAGAGTGTTCCTTAGTTCACAATTAACATTTTCCTATGGCGATATTTTCCATGCGCAATTTGAAGAAGCATTTGATTTAATTGTACTTAATGCTTCGATTCAATATTTTCCTGATTTAAAATTGTTGTTTAAACGTTTGAAAAGCCTTTTAAGTACTGAGGGAGAGATACATATTTTAGATAGCCCTTTTTATTCTACTTTAGCAGAAAGTAAAGCAGCCCAACAAAGGACCATCGCTTATTATAGCCAATTAGGTTATCCAGAAATGGGACAATTTTATTTTCATCATCAACTAAACGATTTAGAAGAGTTTAAGAAATTATATGTTCCCCCAAAAACGATTCTCCAAAAGATAATGAATAGAAAAGATTCTCCTTTTGGATGGTATGTATGGAAAAGATAGTATAATGATATAAAAAAGAAAGCGTACCTAATAAGTACGCTTTCTTTTTAACTTTTTTATAAAGCTCCCTTCATTATTTCTTCAACAACTTCAGGGTTTAATAAAGTTGAAGTATCACCGAGGTTACTTGTGTCTTTACCAGCGATTTTTCGTAAAATTCGACGCATAATTTTCCCAGAACGAGTCTTTGGTAGACCAACAGTAAATTGAATTTTGTCAAGCTTTGCAATAGGTCCAATATGCTCTGTTATAATTTGGTTAATCTCTTTACGAAGATTTTCATGTTTACGTCCTTCGCCTGTTTCTTTTAAAATTACATAGCCATATAAAGCATTTCCTTTGATATCATGTGGGAAACCGACAATGGCAGATTCTGCTACAGCAGGATGTTCATTTACAGCATCTTCAATAGGAGCTGTTCCTAAGTTATGTCCAGAAACGATGATAACATCATCCACACGACCAGTAATTCTATAATATCCAACTTCATCTCTTAAAGCTCCATCACCAGTGAAGTATTTATTTTCAAAAGCAGAAAAATAAGTTTCTTTATAGCGTTGGTGATTCCCCCAAATTGTTCGAGCCATAGAAGGCCATGGGAACTTTATACATAATCGTCCATCTACTTGGTTCCCCTTTATCTCATTACCATTTTCGTCCATCAATGCAGGCTGGATTCCTGGTAGCGGTAAAGTTGCATAAGTAGGTTTGGTTGGTGTAGCAAATGGAATAGGAGAGATCATTATACCTCCAGTTTCAGTTTGCCACCAAGTATCAACTATAGGGCTTTTCTTTTTTCCAACATTATCATTGTACCAGTGCCAGGCTTCTTCATTAATAGGTTCACCTACTGATCCTAATACTTTTAAAGAGGATAAATCATATTTTTCAACGAAATCCAAGTTTTCTTTAGCTAAAGCACGAATGGCAGTTGGAGCTGTATAAAATTGGTTGACTTTATGTTTTTCAACAACTTCCCAGAATCTCCCAAAATCAGGATAGCTAGGCACTCCTTCAAACATTAAAGTTGTTGCTCCATTTGCTAATGGACCATAAACAATATAACTATGTCCAGTAATCCACCCAATATCGGCAGTACACCAATAAACATCATCGTTACGGTATTGAAATACGTTTTTGAATGTAAAAGCTGTCCCAACCATATAACCAGCAGTTGTATGCACCATTCCTTTGGGCATTCCTGTTGATCCTGAAGTGTAAAGAATAAATAAAGGATCCTCTGCATCCATTGTTTCAGCTTCACAAACAGTAGAAGCAGCATCTAATAGCGGTTGTAACCATTGATCTCGACCTTCTTGCATGGAAATATCAGAATGAATTCTTTTAGCCACCAAAACAGATTCGATAGTTGTGCAGTCGTTTAGAGCTTCGTCAACTATACCTTTTAAATCAATCGTTTTAGCTCCACGATAAGAACCATCAGAAGTAATCACCATTTTACATGAACTATCGTTAATTCTTGTTGCTAAGGCAGAAGAAGAAAAACCAGCAAAAACAACTGAGTGTACTGCTCCAATTCTAGCACAAGCTAGTACTGAGATAGCAAGTTCAGGGATCATTGGCAAATAAATGCAAACACGATCGCCTTTTTGTATTCCTTGAGCTTTTAAAACGTTAGCAAAAGCATTGACACGCTTTGAAAGTTCGCCATAACTAATGTGTTCAGCAGCCTCTTTTGGATCGTTTGGTTCAAAAATAATAGCTGTTTTATTAGCGTTCGTCAATAAATGGCGGTCTATACAGTTTTCAGTAATATTTAATTGAGCGCCTTCAAACCATTTTATTGCTGGTTTTTCAAAATCCCAACTCAATACATTATTCCATTTTTTTCGCCATACAAAGTGTTCTTCAGCGATTTCTTCCCAGAACTTTTCAGGGTATCTAACTGATTTACGGTAAACGTTAAAATATTCTTCCAATCCTTTGATGTGGTAATTGCTCATAGTTATAGGTTTTAATTATACTTTCCAATTTTATTTTTATTGTAAACTGATTCAATTTCATTAATAATATTGACATCATCAATAGTAGAGGGTGTCTTATAATCATTTGTATCAGCAATATTTCTTAATAGCTTTCTTAATATTTTTCCAGATCTTGTTTTAGGCAATCGTTTGACAACTAAAACATCTTTAAAAGAGGCTACAGGTCCAATTTCTTGTCTTATTTTTAAAATAATTTCTTTTTTAATGTCTTCAATTTTGTGATTAGTACTTGATTTTAGAACAATTAAGCCCATCGGTTTTTGACCTTTTAAGTCGCAATTTATTCCAAATACGGCACATTCTGCTACAGCTTTATGAGATGCAACTATTTCTTCCATTTCAGCAGTAGATAAACGATGTCCTGCTACATTGATAATGTCATCAACACGTCCTGTGATAAAAATATAGTCATCTTCATCTTTATAACCTCCATCTCCTGAAAAATAATAACCTTTAAATTGATTGAGATAGCCATTTTTAAATCGTTGTTTGTTCCCCCAAATATTCATTAAACACCCTGGAGGCAAAGGTAGTTTGATCGCAACATATCCTTCTGTATTTGGAGGGACAATTTTCCCTTCATGGTCCAAAATATCAATAGCATATCCCCAAACTGGAAGAGAAGCTGATCCAGGCTTTACAGGTAATAGTTCCGTGCCAGCCATATTGGCAATCATTGGCCATCCTGATTCTGTTTGCCACCAATGGTCTATTACAGGAATATTTAATTGCTCCTCAGTCCATTTTAAAGTCGAAGCATCACAACGTTCTCCAGCTAAGAACTGGTATTTAAGACAACTCAAATCATATTTTTTTATCAATGTTCCATTTGGGTCTTCTTTTCTTATAGCTCTGATAGCTGTTGGAGCAGTAAACATTGTTTTAACTTTATGTTCACTAATTACTCTCCAAAATGTAGAAGCATCTGGAGTTTTTATTGGTTTTCCTTCAAACAATATTGTCGTGTTACGGTTCAATAAAGGACCATATACAATGTAGCTATGTCCTACCACCCAACCAACATCACTAGCAGCCCAAAAAACATCTCCTTCATTTACACCATATATTTGCTGCATCGACATTTTTAGAGCTGTTGCATAACCTCCAGTATCTCTAATAATTCCTTTAGGTTTTCCAGTTGTCCCTGAAGTGTATAAGATATAGAGTGGGTGAGTAGAAGCAACTGGAATAGCTTCGATTTCTTCAGCAGAGTTAATTAATTTTTCATAGTTGATATCATAATCCTTTTGAGGAATTTTAACTCCTTGTCTGCGATCATAAATAATTACATTTTGAGGAGTATGGTTAGCTGTTATTATAGCTTCATCTACTATTGGTTTATAGGAGATGATTTTTTGAATTTCGATACCATTTGAAGCAGTTAAAATGACTTTAGGTTTACAGTCATCAATTCTTATAGCTAATTCATGTGCTGCAAACCCACCAAAAACAACAGAATGAATCACGCCAATTCTAGCACATGCTAACATTGAAACGATGGCTTCAGGAATCATGGGCATGTATATAATTGCAGTATCTCCTTTTTCTAGCCCTAATGATTTTAAACCACTAGCAAGTTGACCTACTTGGGCTTTTAATGTATTATAAGTAATGGCTTGTTTTACTCCTGTAACTGGAGAATCGTAGATAATAGCATTTTGGTCTCCATAACCATCAGAGATGTGTTTATCGAGGCATAGGTAACTCATATTTAGCGTACCATCTTCATACCATTGATGATAGTCGTCATCATTAGTTGATAATATATTGGAAGGTGTTTTAAACCAATCAATAGCTTTACTTTGATCTTTCCAAAATGCTTCTGGATTTTGGATACTTTTGTCGTAGGAGGCTAAATAATTCATTTTTCTTTGTTTTTAAATAAACCAAACCAACTAGGGTTTAAAATTTTTAATTTAATCAAAACCCATATAATCAGTACAAAACTTAGGCCTATTACAAGAGAATTTACAGTACTAATATTCGATTCATTCTCCAATTTAAATCTGAAGTATAGTGTAACTACAGCATAAATTATAATGATAATATCGGATGTTAATGGGCCTAGTTTTAATTTCATGTTGCTATTAGTTCATTGATCTCAGTAATTACTTTTTTTACAGAAAAAGGTTTGGTTAGATACTTATCAGCACCCAATTCTAGCCCTTTTTCTATGTCAGAATTTTTATTTTTAGCCGATAGAAATACCACTTTAGTATTCACTAAGGCTTTATTATTTTTTATCCATTTTATCGTCTGATAACCATCTACATTAGGCATCATAATGTCTAACACTACTACATCTGGCGCTGAATATTCCAAAATATCAATTGCTTCTTCTCCATCTCGTGCAATAAATACTTCATAACCTTGCTTCTTCAAAGAATACTCAAGGGCCATTACTATATTAGGTTCATCATCTACGATTAAAATTTTTTTTGTCATAAATCACTTATTTTTAATTTAGTGAATAGGTATTTTAAAAATAAAAGTCGCTCCTTTTTTATTCTGTTTTTCTAACCAAATTTCTCCCTTGTGAATGTTTATAATATGCTTACAAATTGCTAAACCTAATCCACTTCCTTTAGGTTTTATGGTGTTTTGATTTTTTGATTGATAAAATTTTTGAAAAATTGAATCCATATCTTCTTCAGGAATACCTTTCCCATTATCTTCAATAACAAACTTTAAGTGCTCCTGCTCATCAATATATGAAATATTAATTTGTCCTTTATCTTTTTCACAAAACTTTATTGAATTTGTTATTAAATTAGTTATTACTTGAATAATTCGATCTTCATCATAATTCGCATACAAACTTTCATTAGTTTTTAAGGTGATGTTAATCCCTTTTTCTGAAGCAATAGAGCTAAATGTATTTAAAACTTTTTTTAACGTTATACTAAAGTCATGTTTAGATAGTTGTATTGTTTCCCTTCCATTAGCTAGTTTTTCAAAATCAAGAATGTTGTGAATTAATCTTGATAAACGTTCAGAGTCGTTTAAGACGTTGATCAAAAATTGGCGTTTTAATTCTTCAGGCATTTCTCCGTCATCTTCTTTTAAAAGTTCAACAGATGCTCTAATTCCTGTTAAAGGCGTTTTTAACTCATGGGCTACAGTGTCTAAAAATTCATCTTTCTGTTTGTCTTTTAGTAATAAATCTTCATTAGCTTTTTGTAATTGTGCTGTAAGCATAGTTAATTCATCAGATTTGACCTTTAAGACTTTATTTTGAACGATATTTTCTTTCGATTCTTCCAATATTTTTAAAACTTCAATAAGGCTGATTTCTTCTTCTTTAACCACTCCAGAAATTAAAATTTTAGCAGAAGCATTTCCTATACTACCAGTTAATAGTTTTTCAGAAAAGTTGATGAGTCTAGCATCTGCCATTTGGGTATCTTTAGGAAGGTTGTATTTAAGAAAAAATAGATTTAAAGCCCGTTCTGTTTTTGCTGTACCTAAAAATTTAATTAAAACATTTTTGATGTCTTCTACATAAGCTTCTCCTTTCCAAACTAATGCATTGTCATCTAATGCGGTATATTTTTTATTCTCAACAAACATCTCAGCGTAGTTTCGTTCTCTATAATTTCCTTTAAATAGAACAGATATTACTAAAAATGTAACGGTGTTCAATGCTAAACTCCAAATAAAAGCATGTGAAGAAGGTGATAAAAAATCCAAGCCAAATAATGCAAAAGGTTTTAAACCAGTAATATTAAATAGACCATTTTCAATAAAACTAGAGGTTGTACTATATGCTATGATTGAATTAGGAATAATTAATGTATATGCAGTAATAATTAAACCTACAATAATTCCGATTGTAGCTCCAATTGAAGAACCTCTGTTCCAGTATAAACCAAAGAAAAAAGAAGGTGCAAGTTGAGCAATAATAACAAAAGAAATCAAGCCAATAGAGTAGAGGGAAAGTTGTTTAGAAAAAATAATATAAAAACCGTATGCAGCAATAATAATTAAGAAGATAGAAACTCTTCGAATGTTTTTTATGGAGGTAGAATTGCTTTCAGATTTACCTTTTATGAAATAATCTAAAAAGCCGTAAGGGATAATAAGGTTGTTACTCACCATTGTTGCTAATGCCATTGTGGAAACAATGACCATCGATATTACTGCTGAAAAACCTCCTAAGAATACAATTAAAGCCAAAAATAGTTGACCATTATAGAATGGAAGTAATAAGGTATAGTAATCTGAGTTTACTGATGGATTAAAAGTTAATACACCTCCCCAAGCAATAAAAATTACAAAAACATTAAAAAGAAGGAGGTACAAAGGGAATAACCAAATAGCTTGTTTCAAATGTTTTTCCCTTGTGTTTTCTATTACTGATACTTGAAACTGTCTTGGTAATAAAAAAATAGCAATAAAAGAAAGTGCTATAGTAAAAAACCAATTAAATGCTCCTTCGAAGCCACCAATAGAAGTTAACTGTTTAAAGTTATCATGTTCTTTAATTCTTGAATAGATATCTTCAGTACCATCAAATAAAAAATAGGTGACATAAATTCCTACTATTAGAAAGAAAACCAATTTTAATACCGATTCAAATGCAGTAGAGACAATAATTCCCTTATGTTTGACTGAAGCATCTGTTTTTTGAGTACTATAAAAAGCTGCAAAAACTGCAAGTAGTACAGCAATGTAAAATGTCGCATCATCAAAAATAGAACTTTTCACATTGATAGTCTGGTTCGTTAAAATGCTGTAAGATTCTGATAAAGCCTTTAGTTGTAATGAGATGTAGGGTATGGTAGCAAATAAACAAACGATGGTAATTAATGCGCCTAAAAAACGACTATTACCATACCTTAGAGAGATAAAATCAGCTAGAGAAGAAACTTTTTGTTGTTTTGAGATTCGGATAATTTTACGCATGATTACAATCCATAAAGGAAATGCAATGACTGGTCCCAGATAAACAGGTAAAAAACCTACACCTGAGTTAGCAGCGACTCCAACACTTCCATAATAAGTCCATGCAGAACAATAGACCGCTAGAGATAAAGTATAGGTATAAGGATTGTTTACCCACTTAGAGCGTGAGTTTTTCTCTGCTACAAATGCAATAAAAAACAACAAAGCTAAATAGCAGACAATAATTATTATAAGGCTGATATTACTCATAATGTCGTTTTAAAACAATATAGGATATAATAATTGTCAAAGCCCAAAGTACTAGTATAGAAAAATAAAATGTAGGTATGCCGAATACAGCCCCATCCGAGTCAAAAATCAATACCAAAGGTAGTCCTAGTAAAGTGACTAGGACGACTGAAAGAATGATTAATTTTTGTTCGTGTCTTTTTTTCATATTATATAAGTATATCCAGCAGGATCGCTACTGGATATACTAGTTTATTAATGTTCAATTGCTTCTCCTGCACCACTTGGCACTCGGATATTCTCAACAATTTCTTTTACCTCTTTTGGAGGAGGAGGAGTAAGCCTTGATACAACTATTGAAACGACAATATTTACTATCATTGCTATGGTTCCAAATCCTTCTGGAGATGTACCGAACCACCATTCAGAAGCAGGTCTAGGATCAAAAATACCTATTAGCCCAGTTTTATATCGAATCATATAAAAAAGCATTAAGGTAATTCCTACAACCATTCCAGCAATGGCTCCTTCTTTATTCATTCTTTTGTCAAAAATCCCCAATGTAATCGCTGGGAAAATTGATGCTGCTGCTAAACCAAATGCAAGTGCTACTACTGCTGCTACAAACCCAGGAGGGTAAATTCCAAATAATCCAGCAACGATTATAGCAACTAATATACTAATTCTTGCGGCCATTAACTCGCCTTTTTCTGAGATATTTGGCTTAATTTGTTTTTTTATCAAATCATGTGATATAGAAGTAGATATTACTAATAATAACCCAGCAGCTGTTGATAATGCGGCTGCCAAGCCTCCTGCAGCAACCAGAGCAATTACCCAATTAGGAAGATTGGCAATCTCAGGATTCGCTAATACCATAATGTCTCTATCGACATACAATTCATTACTTGTTTCATTATTTACATTCGAAATTACTCGTTCGCCATGTATCCCTCTTTTTTCTGTGTATTCTGGTTTTTTAGATGAAAGTGCTTTTCCATTTACGTATTGAATTTTACCATCACCATTTTTATCTGACCAAGCAATTAGACCAGTATCTTCCCATTTTGTAAACCATTCTGGCATTTCGGTATAATTTTTATCACTCACGGTTTCAATGAGATTTGTTCTAGCAAAAACAGAGACTGCTGGAGCAGAAGTGTATAGTATTGCGATAAAAAGTAAAGCTAAACCAGCAGATTTTCTAGCATCTTTCACTTTTGGTACTGTAAAGAATCGTACAATTACGTGTGGTAAACCAGCAGTACCAACCATAAGAGCCATTGTGATTGCAAATACATCCCAAGTTGATTTCGAACCTTCAGTATACTCTTTGAAACCTAGGTCGGTATGTAAAGCGTCAAGTTTATCCAGTAGAAAAGTACCGTCTTCTACTGTAGCACCCATTCCTAATTGAGGAATAGCATAACCAGTCATTTGCATGGAGATAAATATGGCAGGTACCATAAATGCAAAGATTAACACACAAAATTGAGCTACTTGGGTATAAGTTATACCCTTCATACCTCCCAAGAACGCAAACACTAAAACGACTGTCATTCCGATTATGACACCTAGCGTAATATCAACTTGTAAAAACTGTGAAAAAACAATTCCTACACCACGCATTTGACCAGCTACGTATGTAAAAGAAACTAATAAAGCACAAATAACAGCAACTGTTCGTGCTATGTTAGAGTAATACCTGTCTCCAATAAAATCTGGGACAGTAAATTTTCCAAATTTTCGTAAATATGGTGCAAGCAAAAGGGCCAGGAGGACGTATCCTCCAGTCCAGCCCATTAAATAGACTGAACCGTCATATCCTGCAAAAGATATAATCCCTGCCATAGAAATAAATGACGCTGCACTCATCCAATCTGCTGCCGTAGCCATCCCATTAGCCAAAGGCGATACACCCCCACCTGCTACGTAAAAATCTTTTGTCGAACCTGCTCTGGCCCAAATTGCTATTCCAAAGTATAAAGAGAAGGTAACTCCTACTAATATCCATGTCCAAACTTGTATGCTCATAGTACTTAAATTTTATTGTTAAATAGATTTTATTTATGATATGAGTTCCATATCATAAAAGGGTTAATCATCGTATCCATATTTTTTATCTAGCTTATTCATTAGCCTTATGTAAATAAAAATGAGGATAACAAAAACATAGATGGAGCCTTGCTGAGCAAACCAGAAACCTAGTTTAAATCCACCGAGTTTTATAACATCTATACTTTCTTTGAAAAGGATTCCAAACCCAAATGAAACCAGAAACCATACAGATAACAGTATCACCAGGTATTTTAAGTTTTCTCTCCAGTACTCTTTTGCTCTTTTTTTCTCTATATCAATCATGGTTTTGTGTTTTTATAAATAAATCATAGCTTGTAAGGTGACATTATTGGTTTGTATAGCACCTTGTGTTGAATTTTTGTACTCTAAGGATAGTTTTGAATTATGTCCACTCATGTATGCATTGATTCCAATTCCAATATTGTTTAAGTTGTCCGATGAAGCCGTATAGCTATTGCTTGCATAGGAGACATAAGGTTGTAATCTAGTTTTGTCTTTTTCGCCATTTAATAAATAGCCTACATGCCCATAAATCATAGCTCCTGTCCCATAAGCACTATACAAATAATCAGTACCATAATCGTTGATTTGATAAGTTGCATAAGCAGAAATCGCTCCTCCGTTCATGCCCACTGGAGCTTCGTAAAAAGCATCAACGGCTAAAAGGTTAATCGTTTGTCCTTCAATATTTCCGAGTGTATCTATCGCAATTACAGAACCATTAGGATGAACAAAGAATCCAGCACCAATGTTAAATACTTTTTTACTACCTAAATAAGTCCCTACTTTGAATGGTAAGAAATTAGATTCTTGATCTAAAAATTGATATTCAAAGTACCCTGCATAAGCATATCCTGCATCTTTAGATCCCAATAGTCTTTTCCCTCCATATACAGCTCCTTCTCCATATGTTGGTGTTCTTGTATCAAGTCCATTTGTTATTGCATCATTTATGGCTACTCTGTATTGAAGATTCCCAATGTTTCCTTTCCCAAAAATTCCTAAATGCCTTGCAAATTGATCCGTTAAGCCTATTGTTGACCATGATTGGCGATTGTTGTCCAAAGTCATCATGTTTAAGGTACTTTGATTGTTCAGTCTTGATATACCATTAAAGTAATGAAGACCTCCTCCAATTACATGGTTCTTGTTGAGGTTATATTGAGCCCAAACATCATGGAAAAACAGTTGAGAGCCAGAACCTTTCCCAGTTGGACTTAAAGTTCCACTATTCAAACTGTTTAACCCAAAATGTGTTAGGATAAGAAAATCCTTATTTATTTGTGAGAACATTAACATTCTCGCTCTTCTTAAGTTTAAATTAACAGGAGAAGAGGTTGTTGGTAGATTGTCGCTATAGTTTGCCTGCATTTGTGCCCAAGAAATAAATCTAAAATACTTTGATCCATCTTCGTTTAATGGAACTTTAAGACCTCCTGTATAATCAGGTGACCCTTGGGCGACAATTGTTGATTGATGAATTAGAACAACACTTAATATAAGAAATATACTTTTCATTAGAACGATTTTTTAATTGATTAAATCATCTGATAATCATGCTCTTAAGCACAACACTAATTTGAAAAGAATATTCTGTTTACAATAATTTAATATATATATATGTTAATTGTATATATATTTAAGTTTTAAATCGTTCCCATTTAATCACCATATACTTATCTCCAAGCTCAGTTACAATGACGCCAGAACCTTTTATATTTTCTGAATTAGAAAAGTATATTCCTAGTTCTTGACTGTTTAAGATTTTATAAGTGGGATGGTATTTATTATTATCAAGTCTCTTGATATTGTACTTTTTTACCCAGTTCAAAATAGTAACATGTGAGATTCCTAATATTCGTTCTATTTCACGATATGTTAAGCCTTCTAAATATAGCTGTAATGCTTTTGTAACATAATATTCGTCAATTTTTTTTCCAAGTTTGTTTACAGTAAAGTTATAATTACATGTTTTACATTTATAACGTTGCCTATTGTTAATGATGCCGCTTTTAACATAGTGAGTAGAGTTACAGTTTGGACAGCTATTTATCTTCATGTATATAAATTTAGCATAAATATATTAAATTAGCAAAATAATGATAAGAACATATTATTACTTTACTTTCAAGTAGCTTTTTTAACTATAAAATTTACTAAATAGAAGAAGAACAGGTTACGTATGAAGGTGAAGACGTTTTTTATCTACCCCGTAATAATTTAAGGTCAAATTAAATAATTAACAAGGATGAAAAATAAATGATTTATCCGCTAATAATCCATTTTCATATCCTCTAGATATTCTTATATTTGTACTTGTCGAAAATTATTATCGTGGAGTAAGTTAATTTTAGCTTCACTAATCAAAAAGCAAGATGAAAAAGATATTAGTAGCCAATAGAGGAGAAATAGCATTACGAGTAATGAGAAGTTGTCGTAAAATGGGGATTCAATCTGTAGCAATTTATTCAGAAGCAGATGCCAATGCTCCATTTGTAAAATATGCTGATGAGGCAGTTTGTGTTGGACCACCACCAAGTAATGAGAGTTATTTGTTGGGAGATAATATCATTAAAATATGTAAAGAGTTAAATGTAGATGGAATACACCCTGGTTATGGTTTTTTAAGTGAAAATGCTGAGTTCACAAGAAAAGTAACAGAGGCAGGAATTACATTTATTGGACCATCTCCTGAGTCTATGGAGGTAATGGGAGATAAGTTATCAGCGAAACAAGCTGTAAAAGCTTATGGGATACCGATGGTTCCAGGTTTAGATGAGGCGATAGAAGATATTGAAGCTGCTAAAAAAATTGCAGATGATATTGGTTACCCTATTTTAATTAAAGCTTCTGCTGGTGGAGGTGGAAAAGGGATGCGTATTGTAGAAAATAGAGAAGAGTTTGAAGAGCAAATGAATCTAGCTGTAAGTGAGGCAGAAAAGGCATTTGGTAATGGAGCGGTATTTATTGAACGCTATGTAGGATCACCACGTCATATTGAAATTCAAGTACTTGCTGATACACATGGTAATACAGTACATTTGTTCGAAAGAGAGTGTTCTATTCAAAGAAGACACCAAAAAGTGGTTGAGGAAGCTCCATCTGCTGTTTTAACACCTGAGTTAAGAGCTGCAATGGGAGAGTCTGCTTGTCAAGTGGCAAAAGCGTGTAATTATGTTGGTGCTGGAACGGTAGAGTTTTTATATGAAAATGGAGAGTATTTCTTTTTAGAAATGAATACTCGTCTACAAGTTGAGCACCCTGTAACAGAAATGATTACTGGAGTAGATTTAGTTGAAGAGCAAATCAAAGTTGCTCGTGGTGAAAAACTGAGTTTTACACAAGAGGATTTAAAAATAAATGGGCATGCATTGGAAATTCGTGTATATGCTGAAGATCCTAAAAATAACTTTTTGCCAGATATTGGTACTCTAGAGGTTTATAAAAGACCAACAGGTGAAGGGGTTAGAGTTGATGATGGGTTTGAAGAAGGAATGGAAATTCCAATTTACTATGATCCTATGATTGCTAAGTTGATTACCTATGCACCAACTAGAGAAGAGGCAATTCGTAGAATGACTAAAGCAATAGAAGATTATGATATTGTTGGGATTGAAACAACTTTAGATTTTTGTAAATATGCAATCAATCATGATGCTTTTACTTCTGGAAATTTTGATACTCATTTTGTAAAACACTATTTTCAATCACCTGAAGTGATGGATGCTTCAACTAAAGAAGAAAAACAAGTGGCGGCAATAATGGCTAATTATTTTATTGATGCTAACGAGGTAAAACCTGATTACTCTCCTTCGAGTGAAGTGAAAGCTTGGGAAGTGAATCGTATATAAATTCATGACTTTATTGAGTAAAATAAATCGATTACCTGTTTTTATTAGTTGTATAATATTAACGGGTTTTGGATACGCTCAAACGAAGACTGAAGCAAAGTGGAATTTTATTTTTGATGGCTATAATACCACCGATTTAGGAGATATGGCTGTTGATCAAAAAGGAAATGCTTACGTAGGTATTAATTACTCAATGGAGTTAACCGTTCCAGAGCTAAAAAAGAAATTTACCTACGGTAGACATGTCTCTAGAGCAATTATCAAATTAGATAAGAAAGGGAAAGCAATTTGGGGGGTAGATTTCGAAAGTGCGTACGATGGTCGAATTAATACCATGACAATTGCTCCAAATGGAGATCTATTAGTTGCTGGCTTTTTTGATGGTGTGGGAACATTTCCTTCTGTTAAAAAGAAAACGATTAAACTTGGTTTTCCTAAACCTAAAGGCAAATTACATCAGACTCAATTTTTATTTTTAGCAAGGTATTCTCCTAAAGGAGATTGCATTTGGGCAAAAGCTTATCATCAAATTTTTGGACAGTCAGGAGACCTAGAAGTGAATAGTAAAGGAGAAATCTATTGGTCGTTTTACCATACTGGAACACTAAAAGAAGGAGAGCAGGTTTTAGACTCCATTGCTGGACCATTGAACAAAAAAAATAGAATTTCAATTTATAAATTGGATAAAGCTGGAAACCTAATTAAAAGGATTCCTTTACGATATCGTGAAAAGGAGTGGGATTCTTCTAAACCTCCACAAATTCATATTGATAATCAAGATAATGTCTTGTTGTATGGACCATTCAAAGGTTCTATAGGATTTACTTCAAAGGATTCTCTAACAAACGATGGTTATTATGATTCACATGATGCATATTTGGCAAAGTATACTCCTAAAGATTCATTGGCATGGTTAGTTCAATTTGGAGGAAGAAATCACCAACGATTAAGAGCTGTTACAACTAATGAGAAGGGGAAAATATTTGTTACAGGTTCCTATTCTTACGAATGTTCTATATCTAAAGGAGTGTCTCCAGTAAATAAAACAAAGTTTAACCACACGTCAACCAATAGTTTTTTCTACTGTGCATTTATGCCTAATGGAGAAACTGATTTTGCTAATTTTTATAAAAATAAAGATTATGGTAATGATTGTGAAGGTGTAGGAATAGCCATAGATCAAAAAGGAGCAACTTATATCTCTGGTACCTTTGATCGAACATTGGATTTCAATAACCCAAATATAGATTCAATTACTTCAAAAGATCATACTAGTTTTTCAAGTGTGTGGATGGGTGATAGTTTAGTCTCAACTCAAAAGGATATTCAGTCAGACAAAAGTTGGTCTCTCATTCAGCACACCAGTATCCAAAATAATCAGCTATACGTAGCAGGAATATATTACGGGAAAACTGAATTGATTACACCGTCAGGGAAAAAGTTTAAATATTCAGCAAAAGATCATGGAAGAAGCACCTTTGTATATGCATCAGATTTGGCAAAAATAAATGTAAATGTTGATCAAGAGTTCTCAGATACTATAACTAATAACCATTTAGAAAATATTGAGCCAATGTTATCTTGTACCGATCCATCAAAAGTGGATTCTACTACATGGTATCCAATAGATAAAGATTCTGTAACGACAATTAATGCTCCATGTGGAATTCATTTAGAAAATGTAAAAGCTATCTTATATCCCAATCCTACTCAACGTTTAACGACATTAAAAATAGGGGGGATAAAAGGGAAAATAGAAGTGAATATTATTTCAGAAAGCGGACAATTACTATATTCGCAACAGGTTATTGATATTGAAAACCAACAACAACTAGATTTTGACCTTGGAAATACGGCTCCAGGAGTATATTATTTCTTAGTCAAACAAGACAACTTTAAAAAGGTGTTACGTCTAGTTAAAACAAATTAAGCTTATGTTAAAATCGATTTTACTAATAATAACTGTATGTTTTTCTTTGACTGTATTGGCTCAAGAAAAAGTATATAATACATTTAATACAACACGTTTAGGAAACGGACATACAACAGAAACATTATGGAAAAGAGAACTAGACCTTTTCTTTGGACATAAGTTTGGGGATTACTCTAACGGCTTAAAAAATACGTTTTATACTACAGATGTATCATTTGGAGCTGATTATGGAATTACCAATAATTTACTTACAGGTTTTTCTATTAGTAAGGGAGCAGGTCCGTATCGTGAGTTAGTCAATGGGTTTTTTAAATATAAAGTGATGCAACAAGAAAAAGGAGGAAATCCTGTTAATATCACTTTATTAGCTAATGCTTCATATTCAACAATGGAGGCAAGTTCAGACTCCACTTCTCCAGTCTCTTTCCAAAAAGACGTTCACCGCTTAGCATATACATTTCAAGCCTTGATATCTAAAAAGTTAAATGATCGCTTCTCAGTACAGGTTGTACCAACATTAATGCATAGAAATTATGTCGCCTTTGAAGATGTAAATACTATGGGAAGCATCGGGTTTGGAGCAAGAGTTCAGATTAATAAAGTGTTGGCTTTTACTACAGAATATTACTTAAATTTACCAAATTCAAGAAGTGTTTTAGGGCAGACTTATTATGACCCACTAACACTTGGATTGGAATTTAATACAGGAGGACATGTCTTCCGTATCTTATTTAGTAATTCACCAGGTTTTACTGAGAGTCAGTATTTACCATATACCAACTCAACATGGGAAAATGGAGGCTTTCGTTTAGGTTTTGCTTTTGGACGATTGTTTAAAATGTAATAGAGAATGAGTGTTAAACAACCTTTTATCAGTCGATTAAAAGACTCTCTTTCAGGGTTGTTGACAAGCATTCTATCTATGTTAATAGTATTGCCAATTTTTGTGACACTCTACAAAGAAGTTCCTGTTATAAAAATACCTATTGGCAATGGGTTGAGAATAGATAATATTATCTTATTTGGTGGATTATTCATTATTTTTTATATCATTATTCAAGCTTATTATAAGGCTTCTTATATTTTGTTGGGAGTCGGCTTCTTAGGGTTGTCTGTAAGTAGTTTGCTAGGGTACTACGATTTTAATAACTTATATTATGACTATTCATCATTTGTTTATAACCTAAAGGAACATGCAACACCTTACCAATTTGAGGAGAAAAAAAATACATTTAGTCGCGAAGCATTAATAGTGTATGCTATAGATTATAACAGTCCCAAAACGAGAGAAGTTGCAGCTAATTGGGCTATCAAGAATTTTGATCCCTACAAAAAAGTGATGCCTAGTTTGAAGATCAATCAGGCACTTTCTATTTATAAAGAAGTCCGTAACCGATGGAATTATGTTTTTGATCCACATGGAGAAGATTTATATGTGAAAAGTAGTCAAACGCTTCAATTACTTGAAGAAGATGAGAAATTGAAAGGTGATTGTGATGATTATAGTATAACAATGGCTGGTTTAATTAAAGCGATTGGGGGAGAAGTGCAATTGGTTAGAACAATTATTACGAATCCAGATAGTACTATTACTGGGCACCTTTATCCAGAAGTTAAAATAGGGAAGAAGAAGGATTTAGAAATTGTAGCGTATTTGATCAAAAATGAATTGTTTGAAGCTGAGTCTAAAAACAAACCAATATATTACTATCAAGATAAAGAAGGGTTTATTTGGCTTAATTTCGATTATTTTGATACCTATCCTGGTGGAAAATATGCTAGCAATGTTCGAGTGAGTGTATTAAAAGTATGATTCTAAATAACATCAAATTATGGCTGAGCTTTTAAAAAATGTTTATAGTGTTTCTTTTTTTGAAAAACTAACAACTTCAATAGAGGAAGTTCTTCCAGCGTTTGATAAGCAGGAGTTTGTTGAAAATATATTCGCAAATGGGTGGGAAGAAAAAGAATTAAAAGAAAGAATGCGTCATGTTACTTTGACGTTAAATAAATACCTAACAGGTGACTTTGATAAAGATGTTGAATTTTTGTTAGAATTAATTCCAATTTTGAAAAGAAGTGGTTTCGGATCTGATCATCTGGCATTTATATTTTTACCTGATTATATTGAAGTATATGGAGTAGATTATTATGAGCAATCTGTTTCAGCTATGGAGGAAATCACACAGTTTATTACTTGTGAGTTTGCAGTTCGTCCTTTCTTTTTGAAATATTATAAACAGATGACTCAACAAATGCTTCAGTGGTCATTGCATGAGAACTTGCATGTAAGAAGGTTGGCATCTGAGGGAATTAGACCAAGGTTGCCATGGGCTATGGCGGTACCTATTTTAAAAAAGAATCCTGAACCAATTTTTCCTATACTGGAGAATTTAAAAGATGATTCTTCTGAATATGTAAGAAGAAGCGTTGCGAATAATTTAAATGATATTTCTAAAGACCATCAAGAAGAGGTTATTACGTTGATAAAACGATGGAATAAAGATACTAAGGAACGTCAGAAATTAATAAAACACGCTGCGAGAACCTTATTAAAACAGGGGAATCAAGAAGTAATGTCGTTGTTTGGTTTTGGAGCTGTAAATCAAATCCAAGTTAATAATTTAACTGTAAAAACACCATTAGTAAGTGTAGGGGAGTACATGGAATTCGAGTTTGAGTTAATTAATAATAATGAATCAAACTCGAAAATTAGATTGGAATATGCGATTTATTTTTTGAAGGCGAATGGTACCTGGTCAAAAAAAGTGTTTAAGATTAGTGAAAAGAACTATCCAGCAAATTCTAATACAATTGTAAATAAAAAGCAATCTTTTAAGCCTATAACAACTCGTAGGTATTATGAGGGAAAACATGAAGTTTCTGTAATCATTAATGGAGTAGAATTTCAAAAATCAGCATTTCAAATCAAAATTTAGAATAAGTGAAATAGAACTCCCTTTATTTTTTTATCAATAGCAAGATAAAAGTAGTATATTGCATGCTTAATTACTTGTTAATCAGTGTGTAGTCGTCATGAAGTTTTTTTTGCTAATAATTGTTTTGATAGCCCCATTTTATAGTTGGTGTATTAACTATTACTGTGATCCTGTTAATGGGAGCATGGCTAATTCTGGTACGCAAGCTGCGCCTTGGGCATCACTTGAGGCAGTGTTTAGTCAAGGTATAACATTTAATGGAGGAGATAAAATTATTTTGCTCAATGGAAACCATGGTTTTCCTAAAATTACTGGTGTGAATAATACAAATGTTGAAATTATTCCACATACTGGTCATAGCCCTATTATTGAACGTATTCGAATAGGAAATACAGCACATGCTGCTTTTTGGCTCTTAAATGGATTAACAATTCAATCGGAAAATACGAGTCAATATCCTATTAATTTG
Source organism: Bacteroidia bacterium (assembly GCA_030426105.1). GTDB lineage: Bacteria > Bacteroidota > Bacteroidia > Flavobacteriales_D > Parvicellaceae > S010-51. The sequence continues at coordinate 20,343 of JAUHZI010000050.1, forward strand.
ATCGATTTATACTCTAATACAAATGATATTACGGTTATTAATTGTACAATAACATCTAATTCCTTGACAACTAATTGGACAAGAAATGATTGGAGGGCTAAAGCAAATAACGGGATTTTTTCAAGAGGAACTGGACATAAATTCAACTACAATACAATTGAAAATATAGCCATTGGATTAACAATGAGTTCAACGAGCTCTCAATTTATTGGCAATACTATTCAGTATTTTACAATA
>JAUHZI010000219.1 GCA_030426105.1 Bacteroidia bacterium
ACCTAACTGATAATCTACCACATAATCTATTCCTTCAACTAGTTGTCTTCCTCCTGCAGTAACTCTCACCGAACCTCTAGGTACATTAAAAGCTCCAAGAGAAATTCCTCTACTAGTTTCTGACTTAAAATATCCTTTTAAAAAGAATTTATCTAAATTCTGATACTCGTTTTTTGCTTGGATTTTTGTGGTTAAGTATAATTCTTCAAACACATACTTATCTTGATCTGTTGGATTGGTAAGTTCATCCTTTAAATCATTACCAAATGGTTCTGGTTCGGGAAATAGAATATATCCTCTTTCAGAATTTACTGTAATTCCTTCAACGTAATCAAAGAAACCATCTCCATTAGGAACAGCGTATTCACTTTGATCTAATTTATCTAAGTTTAAAATACGTAATAATGGTTTATCTGTTATCCCGGGTGTTTGTGCTTTTTGCAGAGTATTTTGTAACGTTCCTGTTTCATCATCACGATACAATAACTCAAAACGAAATCCATCGCGCTGTAACGGAAAAGCTCCTAAAGCATATACGTTTTTCATCATTAAACGCCATGTTGGAAATGGCTCTCCAAGACTGGTAGATGTAGATGTATTTGGGCGAACAGTGTTTAAAATTTCACTTCGTAATAACTTAACTGCAATGTTTGCTGGTGCTACAACTCCATCGTTTGAAAACTCTCCTACTTTAAATACTGTTTCTCCATTAGAAGCTCCAACCACAGTATACTCAAAAGCTACCGCTAAAACCTCTCCGTCGTTTAATCTTCTATTTAATGAAATAAAACCTAATTGTGAGTGTAGTTTAAATTCGTTAGGTTGTAATCTACGAGCATTTTGCAAATATGTATAGTTAAACCCTTGTTGTGCTGGTACTCCAATACCATTAATAGCGGCATCAATTGTTGCAACATCTCTAATTCCTCCTGAGTTTACTGCTAGTAATGAGCTTAGGTTATTCACTCCATTATATGGTATAATTTCTGAGTTAACTGATATTGCTCCTGGTGTTGTTGTTATTTCAGCTGGATTTACCTCATTTGCATCTTCTGACTCTCCTAAATCGGCAAGAGCTACAATACTACGGTAATCACTTACGTTTTGGTTTCTATTAGTTACCCAAACTTCAACTCTTGTAATATTTATAGGACTATTAATTAATGGATAGTTTTCTAAAGCTTTTTTATAATTTTTTCTAAAATACTGTGATAAGAAGAAGTGTCGGTCATTATCATAATCTGAAGCTCGTAATTCAAAAGGCTCAAGAGTTGCTCCGCCTTCTGCTACCACTGTTTTTGATTGTGAATTTTGTTGCGAAAAAGCAGCAGTTATGTATGTTTTACCAAATTGTAACTCTGTTTTTACCCCAAATAACGATTGTGCTCCATTAATAAGCGAGTTTTTAATTGGCATACTAATATTACCCGCCTCTATATTTCTAATAATATCATCTTCTGTTGGAGTATATTCTAGCTTTATGATATTTTGAAAATCGAAAGTTGATTGGGTATCATAATTAGCTGTTACCGTTAATCGTTTACCCACTTTAGCTTGTAAGCTTGCACTAATTTGTTGATCAAAATCAAATGTAAAACTGCTTTGATTCTCAACAGAAATTTGAGGGTTTTCATTATTTTGATATACTCCTCCAAGTTTAATATTAATCTGCCCTGTTGGGTTTACCTCAACAGTGTTACCTCCAAAAACGGATTCAAAAAACTTAGAATTTACGTAGTATTTAGGTAATAAGTTTTTACGAGCTGCTTCATTCCCTTTCTTTTTAGGGTTAGTAGCATCTACTTTTTCTTTAAAGTAATCTTTTAAATCATTTTTTAAACGGTATTCATCATATTCTTTGGGAGTCATAAAAATAGGCGTTCCTACATAGTAGTCTCCTATTTTTTCTACGATCATAAACTTATTTAACGCCTTGTCATAAGTAACTACTTTTTGAGTAGGGTTATTTAAGTAAAGTGTTCCGTTTTGATTATATTTAAATTGGTATTTAAGGGGAATTACAGTGTCTTTTTTAACAGCATTAACGCTATCTTTTTGAGTATTTTGCGAAAACGAAACAACACTTACTAAAACAGTAAGTACCGTAAGTAATCTATTCATAACTGTTTTTTCCAACCTTTTTTATAAATTTTTTAACGCCTGTTTTATGAGCTTTTCAACACTTGCATCAGGTGTTTCTTTTAATATATTCCCTATTACCTTGTCAGCTTGCTTCCGTGCAAACCCAAGAACCTCTAAAGCAGATAACGCTTCTTCTTTATTTGTATTGTTCTGTACCACAGAAACTTCGTCAATATCAAAAGTTTTTAATACCTTATCTTTTAAATCAACAATAACTCTTTGTGCAGTTTTAGCTCCAATACCTTTAACTGTTTGAATCAGTTTTACATTTTCAGAAGCTATAGCTTGCGAAACCTCTTCTGAAGTCATAGAAGACAACATCGTTCGTGCAGTACTTGGTCCTACACCTGAAACGGAGGTTAATAATCTAAAAACTTCTCGTTCAATTTTTGTTGAAAACCCATATAAAGTATGAGCATCTTCTCTAATAGATAAGTGTGTATACAACAACACATATTCATCGTTTGGTAATGATGAATATGTGTTTAAAGAAATATGCATTAAGTATCCTACTCCATTGCAATCTACAACAGCGTATGTAGGATTTTTTTCCACAAGTTTTCCCCTTATTTGTGTTATCATCCAGCTATTTTTTCTATTTGTCTAAAATAGACAAAATTCTCTTTTAAAAAAATTTCTCTTAATCTATTGAGAAACTTTGTTTTTAGCTTTCATCTCCTTGTTTTGAGCATCTACTACAGCAACTGCTGCCATATTTACCATTTCATCAACACTTGCCCCCAATTGCAAGATGTGTACTGGCTTACTCATTCCTAGTAAAATTGGCCCTATAGTTTCTACTTCATCAACAGCTTTCATTAACTTATAAGTTATGTTTGCTGACTCTAAATTAGGGAAAATCAACACATTTGCTCTTTTACCATTTAATTTAGAGAATGGAAATTCTTTTGCTAATAATTCAGGATTTAAAGCAAAATCTGCTTGTAGCTCACCATCTACCACAACATTTGGGTAATGACGATGAATGTAAGAAACTGCTTCTCTAATCTTTGTTGAACTTTCTGATTTTGATGACCCAAAGTTTGAAAAGCCTAACATTGCAACATTTGGTTTCATTCCAAACATCTTCGCTAACACTGATGTTAACTGTGTAATTTTTGCTAAATCTTTTGCCGTTGGATTGATGTTAATTGTGGTATCTGCTAAGAACATAGGTCCTTGCTTTGTTAACATCATATTTGTTGCAGCGACCCTTGTTACACCTTGATCTTTTTCAATCAATTCTAACATTGGTTTTACTACAGACGGATAAGGTCTTGAATATCCTGTAATCAACGCGTCTGCTTCTCCAGAATTAACCATCATTGCTGCAAAATAGTTACGTTCACGCATCCATTTTTGAGCTTCTAAAAAAGTTATTCCTTTACGCTGTCTCGTTTTCCAGAAAGCTTCTGCATAACGATTTCTTCTTTCTTCTTCCTCATCAGTTTTAGGATCAATAATCGGCACATCAGCATCAAACCCTAACTCCTTTTTCAACTCTAAAATAATTTCTCTTCTTCCTAATAAAATTGGTTTTCCAATTTTTTCTTCATACACTCTCTGTGCCGCCTTTAACACATCTAAATGATCTGCTTCAGCAAACACTAATCTCTTAGGATTCTTTTTAGCTCTATTGTGTAGTAATCGTACTTCTTTGCTTCCTGTTCCTGAACGATCCATTAACTCTTCACGGTACTTATCCCAATCTTCAATAGGTTCTTGAGCTACACCTGAATCCATCGCAGCTTTTGCAATTGCTGGTGGAATTTCATAAATTAATCTTGGATCAAATGGTTTAGGGATAATATATTCTTTTCCAAAAGAAAGGCTTACTTCATCATATACAATATTTACCTGTTCTGGTACTGATTGCTTTGCTAAATCTGCTAATGCATGTACCGCTGCCATTTTCATGTCTTCGTTAATCTTTCTTGCTCGTACATCTAATGCTCCACGGAAAATAAAAGGAAAACCTAATACATTATTCACCTGATTAGGATGATCTGATCTTCCAGTTGCCATGATAATATCGTCTCTTGTAGCAATTGCTAAATCATATTCAATTTCTGGTTCAGGGTTTGC
>JAUHZI010000220.1 GCA_030426105.1 Bacteroidia bacterium
GATGTATGAATATCATGATGAGGAAAACAGAATGGATTATTTTTTAATTAAAAACAGGCATCCGGGAAAATTATTGGTTCCTGAAAAGCCAACCATTGACTACTTTCTCTTTTTATGTGATAATTGTGCGATTGACGTTGATGCGCTCATACAAAATTTAAAAAAGGTTTCTAGCGTGCTGGGCGTTTATCCCTTCGATCCGGAGGATATCCCATCGGCTGAGAACCTCGTATTTAATTAGACATGAAAAAAACAAAAATATTTATTGCTACACTAATGCTTATTGGGAGTATTCAAGCTCAAACTGATGTTTCATTAAATATAACTCACGAGTTTCAAGGAGAGGCTTTCTCATATGGTCAAACGTATATAAACACAGATGGTAAAGCTGTAAAATTCAGTAGGGTTCAATATTATCTATCAGGAATGTCTTTTACTCATGATGGAGGTCAAACCACTCCATTAACTGATGAATATGTATTAGCAAGTGCACATATTTCAAACTATAATTTAGGCTCATATAACTTAACAAACTTAGAAGCTTTTAACTTTAATTTAGGGGTCGATGCTGCTGCCAATGGGACAGGAACGAGTAACTATTCAGCACCACACCCTCTAGCAGCTCAATCACCATCAATGGATTGGGGGTGGCCATCAGGATATTTCTTTCTTGTAATTGATGGAATGGTCGATTCTAACAATGATGGTACACCCAATAAATATTTTCAGTTTCACTGTTTAGGAAATCACCTCCTAAGAGCTGTTTCTGTAAATGTAACAGCTACAGAAAATGGAGGCTCAATGGAAATTCAAATGTTTGCAAACATTGCAGATTGGATTCAAAACATCAACCTTATTTCTAATGGAATTCAACATAATGGAGGCGCTATAAATTCTGAGATATGTGACAACACTAATGACCATACTGTATTTAGTGCTTACACTGCTTCTGTTGGTCAAGCTGAATTTCTAAATAGTCCAAATCACCTTTTTGTAGACTATACGATTGCTTATGCCCCCACCATTTACTATTCTTTTTATTCAAATGAAAAGCTAAATGTTATAATTACAGATCTCAATGGCAAAATTGTTTTATTGAGAGATAACCTTCCTTCAGAGGGGAATTTCTTTATCAATAAAGAACTTCCTGATGGTATCTACATTGCCACCTTTACTGATGGCAAATCAACTAAAGAAAGTATCAAGTTCACAGTTCAAAATTAATCTAATATTATCAGTTGTTTAATGTAGTTATGAGATTTTTAATTCCATACCTAACCTTTCTTCTTATAACTAACGGCATTTATAGTGACAAGTCTAATATTAAAACATGGAACACGCTTACTGTACAAAAAGTTCCGATAATGGATAGTCTTGTCGCTATTGAATTAGGTAGACACTTATTTTATGATCCTATTTTATCTAGAGATTCTAGTATCTCCTGCTCAACTTGTCATCAACAACAATTAGCATTTACTGATGGTTTAAAGACAAGTATTGGAATTAAACAACAACGAGTAAGCAGAAACTCCCCTACACTTGTTAATTTTGAAAATCAGCCTTTATTTCTCCTCGATGGTGTAAATCCTTCTCTACAAGCACAAACACTTGTCCCAATACAAGAACACAAAGAATTTGATTTTCATATCTTACTAGTTGTTGAACGTTTAAAAAACAGTGCTTTTTACACTCTTCTGAGTAAAAAAGCCTATGGTATTGAACCTAACGAATATATTTATGCTCACTCAATTGCAACTTTTGAAAAAACTTTCGTTAGCAATAAATCTCCTTTTGACCAATACCGACAAGGCGATAAAAATGCTTTAAGTGAATCTCAAAAAAGAGGTATGAACATCTTCACCCAAAAGCTTTACTGCACAAAATGCCATTTTGGAAATAATTTTACTAATTACTCTTTAACAAACAATGGTCTTTATGAAGCATATGCTGATTCTGGAAGAATGCGACTCACAGAATTAGAGCAAGATAGAGCTATCTTTAAAACACCTACTTTAAGAAACATCGGAGTTACAGCTCCCTACATGCATAACGGGAGCCTACCTACATTACAGGAAGTAATCGAACACTACGCTACTGGAGGAAAAAATCACAAACACAAAAGTGAAATCATTCAGCCCTTTACATTAACACCAAAAGAGAAAACTGATTTAATTAATTTCTTGCATTCATTAACAGATCAAACGTTCATTTCAAACCCCGATTTCTCAAATCCTTTTTGATCTTTTAATAAATAATATGGACTAATACTTCCTTTTTGTACTATTGCCTTGATAACTTTAGAAAAAAGTAAACTTCTGTTTACTCAAAAAAAAAGCTGAATACATTGTATTCAGCTCTTTTTCTTTGCGGACAGTGAGGGATTCGAACCCCCGTTACCTTTCGGTAAACTGGTTTTCAAGACCAGCGCATTCGACCACTCTGCCAACTATCCGTTTCGTTAGCGATGGCAAAGATACTAACTTTATTCTATTCTGCAACATTTTTTTTCAAAAAAAATCATTTTTCGTGACCTGTAATGTTGCTTCAATCTTTTCAATAAAAGCTAATGCTTTGTCTTTCAGTTGGAAAACTCCTGGTTCCTCCATTGGGATATGCCCACAGTTTTCTAGGTACATCATTTCTTTTTCACAAGCTAAACGGCTATAAAACGGTTCAGAAATCTCCCAAGGAATTATAAAATCCTTCTCAGGTTGAAAAAAGAACAAGGGACAATTATTAAATTCTTCAGGTTCAATAGCAGGTTTAGCCTCAAATAAAGTTCTTAAAAATTTTAAATAAACCCACGACCCTGAACCAACTTTGTCTTTCTTCAGTTTTTTAACAAATGTTTGGTCATTAGCCATAGCCCACATTTTTGTTGTAATTTTTATAGGTACTTTGACATTATCAGTTAATGTTTTTAGCGCTCCCAATGTTTTCGCACCAGTTTTACCTAAAAATTCATTTTTTGATAATTGTATTTGTACTCTTGGATCTGCTGTATCTGCTAAACTTGAAACTAATATCCCTTTAATGTTTTTATTCAAACAAGCAGCATGATAAGCGAGCATACCTCCTAAACTTATTCCACAAAGAATAACAGGTTTACCATCTTTAGCCATTTCTGCTTCAACCAAGGCATCAACCAACTCAACCCATGTATTATAACTATTAGGTTTTCTAATTTCTGTCAATCCAAAGCCTGGCATATCTGGTGCGACACATTCATATCCAAGACCTCTTAAAACAACTCCCATTGGAGCCATTAAACGGCCATTTCCTCCTCCTCCATGCACAAGAAGAACCTTGACTTTTTTATCATTAACCTCAGGGATATAACGATCCAAATGCACCGAATATTCATCCCACTCCCAGTACTCCTCAGTAGGTTTAGATTTTTCTTCTATTCTAAACTCTTGAGGGTAATAAGTCTGAAATTCTTTCCAAGCAGGGTAATCGTCATATGTTTTTTTTAATGTCATCTTATTTTGTTAAATGTTTGAGGTTTAGACCATAAAGAAATACGAAAACTCCTGAAAAAATAAGTCCTGAGATTATCGTCAGCGTAGTCATAATATTTCCAGATGGATAAAAACTATAGAAAATCACTAGAAAACCAATTTGGCAAGCTAGATATATCCAAAAACCTAAACGTTTGAGGTTAAACATCAATAAAGCCGCAAACCCTTCTATTAAATATACGATGATGTTACTTAAATTCAATGGATACATATTCTCCATCGAAGAAATTATAAACTCCTTATAATCTTTCATATATCCTTTCACAATAGGGTTATCATCTGGCATAGAATCAAATACTGCCATACTTTGCTCTAGTTGATCAGCTGAATTTCCAATGTTAATCAAAGAAAAAACACCTCCTAAAACAGTCGTCCCTACAGATATCCAAGTTAAAATAATTAAAACAGTTAAAAATGTGGGTCTTTGATTTTTATTGTCATCAAAATTAAAATCATCCAATTCATCATTAAATACATCTTCGTTCATAAGTCTTTTTCTTTTCCACAAAATACATAAAAACTAAAATTAATAACAAATAAAATAAGGAATAACCCCAAATTGTTAATAAATCGATTAATAACTCTTCTAATAGTTTTCGTTCCTTCAAATGTTTTACATTAAATTTGTCGATTAGTCCTAAATAGGACAAGTTTTTTAATTTGATTATTAACACAAGAAA
>JAUHZI010000221.1 GCA_030426105.1 Bacteroidia bacterium
GCTTTAGCAGCTATGGAAGGAACTGAGACAGCCAATGTTTCTGCAACAGGTATGGGAGCCATTACTCCTACCATCTTACAAATATGCGAAACTGGAGATCATATTGTTTCAAGCAGAACTATTTACGGAGGAACTTATGCTTTTTTAAAGAACTTCACTCCTCGAATGGGCATAGAGACTTCTTTTGTTGATATTACAAAAATAAGTGTGGTAGAAGCTGCTATTACACCAAAAACCAAAATGATATACTGTGAAACAGTAAGTAACCCATTATTAGAAGTTGCTGATATTAAAGCGCTATCAACCTTAGCTAAAAAACACAATTTACAATTAGTTGTTGATAACACATTTTCTCCACTATCAATTTCACCTGCTCAGTTGGGAGCTAATATTGTTATTCACAGCCTAACAAAATTTATCAATGGTTCTTCAGATACTATGGGAGGGGTTATTTGTGGGACTACAGATTTTATCAATTCTCAAAAAAGTGTAATTGATGGCGCAAGTATGTTATTAGGAGCTTCTATGGATTCAATGCGAGCTGCTTCTATCTTAAAAAACCTTAGGACTTTACATATTCGTATAAAACAACACAGTAAAAATGCTAGTTATTTAGCTGAAAAATTTGAAGCTGACGGGTTAAAAACTGTGTACCCCGGGTTAAAATCACATCCTTCTCACGAAGTTTTCAAATCGATGATGAATGAAGAATACGGTTTTGGAGGAATGTTAACTATAGATACTGGTTCTTTAGAGAAAGCTAACGCTTTAATGGAACTAATGCAAGAAAGAAACTTAGGGTATTTAGCTGTAAGTTTAGGTTTTTACAAAACCTTATTCTCTGCTCCTGGCACTTCAACATCTTCAGAAATTCCTTTAGATGAACAAACAGAAATGGGACTAACTGATGGATTAATTCGTTTTTCTATTGGTCTAGACAACGATATAGAACGCACTTATCAAATGATGAATGCTTGTATGAAAGAAATAGGCATATTATAAAGTATCCTCACTTTAAATTTTAATTTGTCATTTCTAAAAAGAGAGAAATCATATCTACTCTTTACTTTTTAGAAATGACATTTTTGTTTATCAAGCACTTCTATTAAACTTTTTTTAAAGAACGTGATGAACTAATTCGATTTGTGTAATTCTCTACAAAGTCGTAACATTACAAGCCGAAAAAATACCACACATGCAAGACAACAAAAACCTATCTGAAATTGAAATTGAAAATCAAAAAATAATTCAAAATAAAGAATTGAGTATTTGGGAAGCTTTAATCCCTGTTTTTGCTCTGATTGCTATGCTAGCATATAATGTGTACGTATTTGGAGACGATGCCTTAAGCGGAAGTAATCAGTTTATTTTATTATTAGGTGGAACAGTTGCTGCTATTGTAGGTTTTAGAAACAAGGTTCCTTACGAAAGAATGCTTGAAGAGGTTGCTGAAAACATAAAATCTACCGCAGGTGCCATTTTAATACTTTTAATGGTAGGTTCTTTAGCTGGAACTTGGTTAATAAGTGGGATTATACCTTCAATGATTTATTACGGTTTACAAATTTTAAACCCTACCATATTTTTAGTAGCATGTTTAATTATTTGTGCTGTAATCTCAATTGCAACTGGTAGTTCATGGACTACATCTGCAACTGTCGGTATTGCATTAATAGGAATTGGTGAAGCATTAGGAATTTCCCTAGGAATGACCGCTGGTGCTGTTTTATCAGGCGCGTACTTTGGAGATAAAATGTCACCAATGTCAGATACCACAAACTTAGCTCCTGCTATGGCTGGTACAGATTTATTTACACACATAAGATACATGGCTTATACTACAGTGCCTACCTTTGTTCTAACCATTGTATTTTTCATTATTCTTGGTTTTACACAAACAACTACTGGTGAAGCTAACACAGAATTAATGTTAAGCGATATTAATAAAGCATTTAACATTACTCCTTGGTTGTTTGTAGTTCCTATACTTGTAATCATCCTTATTATAAAAAAAACACCTCCTTTAATAGCTCTTTTAGCAGGAACCATATTAGGTGGTGCTTTCGCCTTGATTTTCCAACCTCACGTAGTAGCTCAAATTGCTGGTGTTGAAAAGCTAAACTTTGAATCTGCATACAAAGGAATAATGCAAGCGATAACTATTGAAACTTCAGTAGCTACTGATAATGAAGTATTAAAGGATTTATTTACTGCTGGAGGAATGAAAAAAATGCTAGGAACTGTTTGGTTAATTTTATTAGCAATGGTTTTTGGTGGGGTTATGGACGCCATAGGTGCTTTAGCTAAGATTAGTAGCTTTATGTTAAGCTTATTTGATTCAGTATTCGGGTTATTTGCTAGTACAGTTGCAACTTGTATTGGTTTAAACTTTACTGCTTCTGATCAATACTTAGCAATTGTAGTACCTGGAAAAATGTACGCGCAAGCTTATAGAGACAAAGGTTTGGCTCCTGAAAACTTAAGTAGAACTTTAGAGGATTCAGGCACTGTTACTTCTGTTTTAATCCCTTGGAATACTTGCGGAGCTTATCATTCAGGAGTTTTAGGTGTTCCTGTAATAGATTATGCTTTTTATGCTATGTTTAACTGGTTAAGCCCGTTTACTACATTAGTATTTGCTGCATTTAGAATTAAAATAAAACAACTAGCTTCTAAATAATAACATTTATACCTCACTATTCGTGGGGTTCTTTTTATGATTATAAAAGCTCAAATACAAGACGCTGAATTACTAACAGAAATCGCTATAAGCTCGAAAGCTTACTGGAGATACTCCAAAGAACAAATGGAACTTTGGAAAGACGACCTAACAGTTACCCCTAAAACTTTTGCCGATTGTAATATTTATAAATTTCAAGTTAACGATATTACAGCTGGTTTTTACGTTTTATATCGAGCTAATATTAGAACAAGTTTTTTAGATTTTTTATTTGTTACTCCTAAGTTTATAAACCAAGGTATAGGTTCTAAACTACTCGAACATGCAAAAAAATCTTGTATAAGTGGTTCTTGCGCTGTTTTAAATGTTTTATCAGATCCAAATTCAGATGCTTTTTATTTAAAACATGGTTTTGAAATAATTGGTAAACGAGAGAGCAGTATTAAAGGGCGTTTTTTATCTGAAATGGAGCTATATTTTCCTGAAAATATGTAAAAAAATTGATACAATTAAAAGTATCCAAGGAGTTCCATGTAAAAACACATCAAACCAATCCATAAATTGCATAGCGTGTTCTCCTGAAAAAGCATTTCCTCCTGCTATCCATTTTAGTTTACCTACAATATGTGGTGGTCTAAAAGGTGCTAATCCTAAGGTTAAGCTTGTTATTAAAAATAACTTCCAGTTTTGTCGTAATTTCTCTTTCATATTATATAAACCAGTTCCACACTACCCCAAAACGAATTACAAAATCTCTATACGGATAGTTCGGTGCTGAAAAATAATTCTTTTTAAGTACAAAAGAACTAATGTTATCTGCTTTAAAGTAAATTCGAGTTCTACGAACCCTTGCATTAAAAAACAAATCAACTGTTGGGTATCCTATTTCTGTATCATTCTGTAAAGTAAACTCAGCCAACAAAGGGTTATACGCATTCGCTTTATATTCTGAAAAATACTTAAATGTAGCTCCTATTTGCACTAACAAAGGTTTTCCTTTAAACCATTCATCTGTATAATAAAGTGTGTTACGAGTAACAAATTCGGGAACTCTAAACACACTATTTCCACTTGCTACTTTTTGATACATTATAGTGTTATCTAAAGCAAACTTTCCGAAAGTAAACTCTTTAGAGGCTTTTGCTTTTAAATAATTAACATCTCCTGAAAATTGTTGTGGCTGTCCATCTTCATCAAAATATGTATAATTACTAATATTGGTGATATCTACAGATGCATTTCCCCATTTAGAATCTATAACTCCTCCTAAAGAACGTATTCCTATTTGAGAAAAATTATTCTCCCAATTATAATCATCATAACTACTTTGATGCAATAAAAAATTAAAGTTGGGCGATTTGTTACTTATTCCTACCCTACCTTTTACAGTAAGTACACTATCTTTCTTATAAAAAGCTTCTCCAGAAAGGCTATTTCCAGATAAACGTCCGCTTCCAGGTGTAAGATTTCCAGAAGCATTTACATGGAAGTTTCCAATTCTTC
>JAUHZI010000222.1 GCA_030426105.1 Bacteroidia bacterium
TTTCTTTATGTCTGACCGTATGGGAAGTCGTTATTGGTGGCTTATTCCGATTTTATTAATTGGAGTTTCTTTTCTGAGTGAGTGGAGTTTGTATTTAAATGAACAAATTGATTTTGCTATGTTTTCGCAAAACTTAGCCAATGATATAGCAATTAGTCAAGCAGAAAGAGATGAAACAATTCAAGCTTTTATTGGAGGAACATGGAGAAGTTTTTTGGTGAATACCTTTTTGATAGCTTTAGTACCTGCAATAGGAGAGGAGCTGACTTTTAGAGGTGTTTTACAGCCATTGCTGATTCAGGTGAGTGATAAAAAGCATGCAACAGTAATATTTGTAGCGTTTGTTTTTGCATTTATTCATTTTCAATTCATGGATTTCTTACCCCGCTTTGTTTTGGGGGTGATTTATGGTTATGTTTACTATTATTCAAAGAACATTTTTTCTACGATTTTACTTCATTTTTTCAATAACTTTTTAGCGTTATCAATAGCATTTTATGCGGTTCGTAACCAGCAAGAACTAATGACAGAATCAAGCGGGAATCTTTTTATTTTAATTATAGGTCTTGTATTTACTATTGGTGGACTGTTTTTGATGCAGAAGAAGTAATTTGAGAGATAGAAATTGTTGGTTAAAAACTTCGCTATCAAAATGGAATAATTTACTTTTGACAAGATTAACACTAACACAACACTTCATGACCCGAAAATTTTGGAAAAGATTAATACTTATTGTAATACTCCTTCCTATTGTTCTATTTTTTTCTGTAGTCTTAATTGCTTATTGGAAACAAGATAAAGTGGTACAAGAACTTGTTACGACATTGAATGAAGATTTTGTAGGAGAAATAGAAGTGGAAGACTCTCACATAAGTCCCTTTGAAAATTTTCCTTATATCTCGATAGATTTAGATCATGTAAAAGTTTATGAAACGAAAGAAGATCATGAAGAGCCAGTCGTAGATTTAAAAGATGTATATGTAGGATTTGATTTGTGGACATTGTTGTCAGGAGAATACGATATCAAAGTAGTAGAGTTGAAAGATGGTTATATTCACGCGATACAACATAAAGATGGCGAGTTGAACATAACCAAAGCTTTAACGTCAACTAAGCCAGTAGAGGAGATTCAGGAAGATTTTCATATCCATTTAAAGGCAATTAAATTATTCGATGTAGATATCTATAAATTGAATGAAGCCAATAATTTAATGGTGGAGTCATATACTGATGAAGCCAAAATATCTTTTAAATCAGACACGGCTAGAGTGCTGACAAGTGTGAATGCGCAATTAGAGATGAATGTTATAAAAGATGGGGATACGACATTTTTTAAGCATAAGCATTTAAACATCAATAGTGAAATTGAGTATTTAAAAGAGGTACAACAAATCATGATTAACCCTTCTGTTTTGGAGTTAGAACATGCTACATTTAATGGAGAAGGTTTTGTAGATATACTAGATGATTTTTATATCGATTTGTCTTTGTATGGGACAAAAAAGAATTTTGAATTATTTATGGCCTTGGCGCCAGAAGAACTGTATCCAACATTAAAGACTTTTGAAAATGCTGGGGATATTGATTTTGATGTCAAAATTGCAGGTAAATCAACAGTTGGGAATACGCCAATAGTAGATGCAGTTTTTAATTGTAAAAATGCCCATTTTGAAAATAGTGTAACACATAAGAAAGTTGATGAGTTGAATTTTTCAGGAACATTTACCAATAATGGGTTAAAAGGATTAGAAAATATGGAGTTTAGTTTAACAGACTTTACTGCTAAACCTGAAGCAGGAACATTTGCAACCAATTTATATGTAAAGAATTTTGATTCCCCTGAAATAAATATGACGTTGGATTCAGACTTTAATCTAGAGTTTTTAACCTCGTTTATTAATGCAACCAGCTTCGAAGATTTACAAGGAGATATCCAAATGCACATGAAGTTTCATGATATTATTGATTTAACAAGACCAGAACGTTCTATTGAAAGGCTAAATGAGGCTTATTATTCAGAGATTCTAGTTAAGGATTTAACATTTAAAACATCGTCTTATCATCTGCCTTTAGAGAATTTGAATACAAGGATAACTGTAGAAGGACATCAAGCAGAAATAGAGTATTTTAATGCACAAGTAGGTAATTCTGATTTGGCAATAAACGGACATATTTCAGATTTGCCAGCGATTTTGCATCATACCAATGACAATGTAACAGCTGATTTAGCAATTGTTTCTAAGTTATTAGATATTCAAGAACTAACCAAAACGAAAGACTCTTCAGGAGTAGATGAAAAAATAGATAACCTAAGTCTAAAGTTAAAATTTGTATCTAGTGCAAAGAGTTTTACAGAATCTCCTAATCTACCAGTAGGAGAATTCTTCGTTGAAGATTTATATGCAACATTGGAGCATTACCCACATACTTTTCATGATTTTCATGGAGACTTATTTGTTGAAGATTCGAATTTCAGAATTATAGATTTTTCAGGAATGATTGATCAATCGGATTTTCATTTTTCAGGAAAATTATTGGATTATGAACGATGGTTAGAGACAGACCCTAGAGGAGATACTAAAGTTGAGTTTGATTTAACTTCAAATCAGCTTCAGTTAGAAGATTTGTTTTCTTATAAAGGAGAAAATTATGTCCCTGAGGATTATCGCCATGAAGTTTTTAGCGATTTAAAATTGCACGGTTCAGCAGATTTGCATTTTAATAAAGGTTTGCGTTCAACCGATGTCCAATTAACCCAAGTTGATGCTAAGATGAAAGTGCATCCAATGAAATTCAAAAATTTTAATGGGAGGGTGCATATAGAAGATGAGCATTTAGTTGTAGAACAATTAAAAGGAGAAATAGGGAAGTCCAAATTTGATGTGGATATGAATTATTATTTTGGCGATGATGATGCTATTCGAAAGCGGGATAATCATTTTGGAATTAGAGCCCCTCGTTTAGATTTCGATGAATTATTTAATTATAATAAGTCTCCAAGTGATTTGGCTCAAAGTCCTTCTGAGCATGAAGATGTATTTAACATTTATACAGTTCCCTTTTCAGATATGACTTTTGATATTGATATCGACCATTTAAATTATCATCGCTATTTATTAAAGGATTTACATGCACGTTTAAGAACAACACCACAACATTATATTTATGTTGATACAATGCGTATGCGAGCAGCAGGAGGCGATGTTCAGTTGTCAGGTTATTTTAATGGTTCTAATAAAGACAAGATTTATTTTAGTCCTAATTTAAAATTGAAAAACGTTGACCTAGATCAGTTGTTATTTAAGTTTGAAAATTTTGGTCAAGATCATTTAATATCAGAAAACTTACATGGAACTATCACTTCAAGAATAGCTGGAAAAGTTCATATGCATGCCGATATGGTCCCAATTTTAGATGATTCAGAAGTACATATGGATGTCTCTATTTTGGATGGAAGTCTAATTAATTACGCCCCTATAGTTGACTTAAAAGAATATTTTGTAGACAAGAATGTTTACAAAGTTAATTTCGACACCTTACAAAATCATATTGACTATAATAAAGGAACGATAACCATTCCAAAGATGACCATTAATTCTTCATTAGGTTATATGGAAGTTTCAGGAACTCAAGATATGGATTTTAATATGGATTATTTAATTAGTGTTCCATTAAAACTGGTGGCGTCTACAGGGTATAAAAAACTCTTTGGAAAAAAGAAGGAAGAGGTTGATCCATCTCAAGAAGATAAAGTAGAGTACATAGATAAAAATAAGAAACAAGCTTTTGTCAGCTTAAAGATAAAAGGGAATATGGATGACTATAAGGTAACATTAGGAAGACGTAAAAAAACTTAATTGGGCGTTCCCTTTTAGGTCGGGCTATTCACACTCACTCTTTTTTTATGTTATAATCTATAGCAAAGAGTATAAAGGAGTCAGTTGTATGATCAGTTTTTCAATTTTTAGTTTTATTTAAAAAAGGAGTTCAGACAAATGTTACTATCCCTAACGCAAGGTTATACTAATAAAATGCTAGTGAATTCACCTTGATTAAAAAAAGTATTCAAAAAACTAAAATAAATTTCTGTAGCTTTTTTTAAGTAGTAATCATTGTATTTAATGTTGGCAATAAAAAAAGACAAAAAACTTTTTGTTGTAACTACTGTCATAA
>JAUHZI010000223.1 GCA_030426105.1 Bacteroidia bacterium
GCAAGTGTTATTTTATATAAATTATTCATTCTTAAAAATTGTATTTTAAACCAGCATTCCAGTTATAGTTATAAAATTCTGCTTGCATTGTTTGGTGTTTAGTTCCTTGGTAAAAACGTAATTCTTGATTGGTTAAGTTTTTTGCTTCAGCAAAGATTTGTAAGTTTTTGGTAATACGGTAAGAAGCATTTAGGTCTACAAACAATTGTTCGTCATAAAATACATCAGTAAAGGTATCGTCTCCGTATTCAAAAATATAATCATCAGCAAAGTTTAAAGAGGCTCTAATTGATAGTTTAGAGCTTTCATAGGCTAACGATCCGTTAAACATGTTTTTAACAGCACCAGCCAAAGGCAATCCATCTTCTCTATCAGCAATACCATCTGTTTTAGAATCAGTGTAGGTATAGTTACCATATACTGTTAAGTTTCTTAAGAAACCAGGTAAGAAGTTTAACTTACGTTGTAAAGCAACTTCAAAACCATAAATTTCTGCAGTACCTCCATTGAAAGGCCTTGTTACATCATAAGTTTCTGTAACACCCCCAATGGTAATTGGTTCTTCAGTAACTGAATTGTAAATAAATTTATCTAAATCTTTGTAAAAAACTCCTGCTGATATAATTCCGACATTGCTAAAGTAGTGTTCAAACATTAAATCAAAGTTCATTGCTTCAGTAGGGTCTAAATTTGGGTTTCCATACTCAGCTTCAATATCGTCACTATTAATGTTTCTATAAGGTACTAAATCGTAATAATTAGGCCTAGCAATTGTGTTTGTCCAAGCAGCTCTAACAATGGTGTTTTTATCAATATTGTATTTTGCTTGTAAGTTTGGTAACCAGTTTGTGTAGTTTCGAGTTCCTGATGTTTTAGTTACGTCGCTTAAATCTTCAGCAGTTTCAACATCAATAGCAAAACCATTATAGTCAGTTGTTGTTTTTTCAACTCTTACACCTGCAATAAAAGAAAAGTTATTATTGATGTTTTGTTGCAACATTCCGTAAAAGGCATAAATATTTTCGTTAGCATTGTAGTTTTCAGGAACAAATTCATCTAGTACAAGTTCACCTCCTGTTAAGTTTAAACTTCCTAAAAATTCTTTTGAAACAAATAGCCCTGATTTATAATCATCGCCTGCTAAATAACCATTAATAGTATAGTCTTTAGTAGTGGTGGTATTCATGGTTGGAAATTGATCTTCTAAATCATATTCATAAAAACTATTGTCTCTTACTTTTTCTTTGTATTTGTGCTTAAATCCGAATTTTAAAGAGTTTTTATAAGCTCCAGTAGCATTGATAGGAGCCAAGACATCAAAATTAGAACTGATTTTACGTTCTTGTGTAAATCCTTGTTGTTGGGTTACTTCTTTGTAATCAAAAGTTGAAGGATTGTTAAAATCGTTATTTGTTGGACGTAATACAGGGAAGTTTGTTCGCGAAAAGTCTTGCATAACTTCAATATCATCATTCTCAAAGCTTATGTAACGTTCGTCTGGACGCTCTTCTTTTGCTTTGGCGGTTCCTGTTTTCCAGTTCAACTTAATGTTCCCAAAAATAATATGTTCTCCACCTACAGATATATTGTAAGTACTTTGACGTTCTAAACGTGTGTTGTCGTTTGTATTGTTGTTGATACCACCTTTAGTTTGACGACGTATTTCAGCTTTTGATAATCCAGTAGCATCAGGTTCATCTATTTTTCTAAAACGAACTCTGTAACGATTTTCATAATCGTTTCTTTGGTTGTACATAGACTTGAAGAAAATTGTATTGTTGTTGTCTGGTGTCCAGTCTAAGTTAGCAGAAACGCTCATTCTATTTCTTTTTACGTCGTAGCGTCTAATATCGTGTTCACCAATGTAGACTTTACCATTTTCTTTTTCCCATTCAAACTCAACATTATCTGAACCATAATCGTTAGAGTTATAAGAAGCATTGATAACATATCCTAGTTTGTCTTTAAAAGTTCTGTTGGCAACTAATGCAGAAACATTATAGTTAGGCGTGTTTCTTACAGGATTTTGTCCGTAAGAACCAGCAACAAAAGCTCTAAAAGTAGTAGGAGCAGAGCGTGTAACTAAATTAACAGAGCCACCAATAGCGTCTCCTTCCATATCTGGAGTTACTGCTTTGTTAACTTCAATAGTTTGAATCATGTCAGAAGGAATTAAATCCATTTGAACTCTACGGTTATCTCCTTCAGCAGAAGGAATTCTGTCACCATTTAAAGTTACCGAGTTTAATTGAGGTGCTAATCCACGAATAACAATATCTCTAGCTTCTCCTTGATCATTTTGCATAGAAATACCAGGAACACGCTTTAAGGCATCACCAATATTTGCGTCTGGAAACTTTCCTACTTGATCTGCAGAAATAATATTAGTTATATTCTCTTTATTTTTTTGTTGGTTAAGGGCTTTGGCTTGTCCTTTACCAATACTTCCTTTAATAACAACTTCATCCAATCTATCTATTTTAGGCGTTAGAGAAAAATTCTTAGATTGAATACTGTTTGTAAGTGTAATAGTTTCTGTTAGAGTTTGATAACCTAGGAAGGATATTTGAACTTCATAATTCCCTATTGGTAGATTTAAAAGTTCGTAGTTTCCATTAAAGTCGGTAGAAAATCCAACTTGTAAAGAAGGAATGCTAATCGTAGCTCCAGGTAAAGGTTGATTTGTTTCGTCTAAAACTCTTCCTTTTAATCCAGATTTACTTTGTGAGTATCCTAAAATACTAACAAAGCATAAAGTAATTAAAATTATTTTTTTCATTTTGAAATCTTTAGTGAATTATCCACGGCGAAATTATTTATGATAACTAGCAACCAGATTTCAAATTTGTTAGTAAAAAATTATTAAAATGTATTTATAAAGTTGATTATACGTTAATTAGTTAAGGTTTTAATGATGTTTTGGTGTTTTTGAATTAAAGTAAAAATTACTTTATAAAAACATTTAACGTTTAAATTATAAGGGCATAAAAAGAAAAACCTCCAAGTTAACTTGGAGGTTTTTTATAAATTTTATTACTGTCTTTTTAGAATTGGTAACGGATACCTAAACCGAAGTCAGAGTTGAACCCGTCATAGCTATCGTTAAACCCAATTTCAGGTCTAAAATCTAAAGATAAGATTAAAGGAATATCAAAGTTATATTCGATACCAACAACTCCAGATACAAAAACAAATGTTTCAGAATTTCCTTTTACAGTTACACCACCAGCTGTATAATCATCAAAACTCCAGAAACCTAAACCACCACCAGCACCTGCGTACCAGTTAAAACGGTTTTCTATTTGCCATACCCATTGGTATAAACCTGTAGCTTTAAACCCATCATAATTTTTACCGTTTCTAAGACCTAAGTCAATTTCCAAACGATTGTTATCACTTAATCTACGTTGGTAAGAAATTTCAGCTCCAAAACCATCATTATCTCCTAAACGAAGACCAATAGCGTTGTCAGAAATTTCTTGGGCATTTGCTGTAAAAAACGAAAGGGTTAAAAATCCGATAAATAAAAAGATTTTTTTCATAATTTTTAATTTAATGTTATGTGTTGCTAAGATAGTTATTTTATTTAATTAGTAATCTTTCTCCTTTTGAATGACTAGTAAACTCAGGGGCATACATACTTTGAATTGTTGTAATACCATTGCTGAAATTTCCTGCATTATTTACACGAACATCATATTCAAATACATATATTCCTTTAGGTAAACGATCAAAAAAGAAATTTGTTGCAGCATCTTTTGTGCTTTCATAATAGCCTAGTCCATCTTGCCACTTGTATTGTGATAATACATTAATCGGTTCAACTCCGCTTGCTCTCATATCTTTCATGTGTACAAATTCCATATCTCTATCAGAGCGAAGTTCAATCCTAACAGTAATTAAATCTCCAACATTTAACTGTGTGTTTTCTGTAACTTCTTGGAGTTGCTTACCAGTATTAGTATTAACTTTTTTAAATAGTTTTTTATTTAATTGTAAAGGAGTTTTAGCAGAAGTAATTTTATCTAGGTCCTCAAAATACTGCCAATACAATCCACCCCAAGCGATACCTTTTCCTTTTTTACTAATACTAACAGTACTCATATTAGGAGTAATTTCAGAACCATTCCATG
>JAUHZI010000224.1 GCA_030426105.1 Bacteroidia bacterium
ATAATCAAAATCAGAAAAAATACGCGCAGTATATACACCAAGCGTATAAATAATATATAATATCATGAAAATAGAGCAAATTTATACAGGTTGTTTAGCACAAGGAGCCTATTATATTGAAAGTAACGGAGAAGTAGCAATTATAGATCCGTTACGTGAAGTTGACCCTTATATAAACAGAGCTGAAAAAGATGGCGCTAAGATCAAATATATTTTTGAAACTCACTTCCATGCAGATTTTGTAAGTGGTCATGTTACGCTTGCTGAGAAAACAGGAGCGACAATTGTATACGGACCAACAGCAAAAACAAATTATGAGGCTCATATAGCTACAGATGGAGAAGTGTTCACATTAGGAGATATTACTCTTACCGTATTGCATACTCCAGGACACACAATGGAGAGTACTTCTTATTTATTAAAAGATAAGAATGGAAAAAACCATGCAGTTTTTAGTGGAGATACCTTATTTTTAGGTGATGTAGGGCGCCCAGATTTAGCACAAAAAGCAGCAAACTTAACACAAGAGGAATTAGCAGGATTGCTATATGATAGTTTACGTACAAAAATTATGACCCTTGAAGATGATGTAATTGTATATCCAGCACACGGAGCAGGCTCAGCTTGTGGTAAGAACTTAAGCAAAGAAACAGTTGGTACTATTGGAGATCAAAAGAAAACCAATTATGCATTACGTGCAGATATGACTAAAGAAGAGTTTGTAAAAGAAGTAACCGATGGATTATTACCTCCACCAGAATATTTTCCTTTAAATGTAAAAATGAATAAGGAAGGATATCAATCTATTGATGAAGTTATTAAGAGTGGAGCAAGAGCATTATCGGTAGCAGATTTTGAAAAAATAGCAAACGAAACAGATGCGTTGATTTTAGATGTACGTCATCAATCAGAGTTTATTAAAGGATTTATACCACAATCAATTTTTATTGGTTTAGGAGGAACATTTGCTCCATGGGTAGGTGCATTGATTAAAGATGTTACACAGCCAATTTTATTAGTTACTCCTGAAGGAGAAGAAGAAACAACTATAACACGCTTATCTCGAGTTGGTTTTGATAATGTATTAGGGTATTTAGATGGAAGCTTTAATTCATGGAAAGAAGCAGGAAAAGAAATAGATACGTTACGTTCTGTTTCTGCAGATGTTTTAGCAGAAGCAATTACGAAAAAAGCACCTGTTTTTGATGTTAGAAAGCCAGGAGAATATGCAAATGAACATATTGTAGATGTACCAAGTACACCGTTAGATTTCTTAAACGAACATGTTGAAGAATTTCCAACAAAAGAAGATTTTTATGTACACTGTGCTGGTGGATACCGTTCAGTAATTGCAGCATCTATTTTAAAAGCAAGAGGATTCCATAATATAATTGATGTTACTGGAGGATATAAGGCTATTAAAGAAACTGATATTCCAAGAACAGCAACGGTATGCCCATCAACTTTAAAATAAGAATAATGAAGAGAGGTATATTTTTAGTAGGTTTATTTTTAACGATGGTAGTATCGTGTAAACCTCAAACCAAAGAGGCAAAAGATATCACGGTAGAAAACCTACAAGTAGTTTTAGAAAATGAAGATAACGTACAGTTATTAGACGTTAGAACTCCAAAAGAATGGTTAGAAGGAGTTATTAAAACTCCAATTAAAATAGATATTACTGGAGATGATTTTGAAGGAAAGGTTTTAGAAAAGTTAGATAAAACTCGACCTGTATATATTTACTGTCGATCTGGAGGTAGAAGTAAAAAAGCTACCGAACTTTTAGTTGAAAAAGGTTATGAAGCCTATAATGTTTTAGGAGGCTATTTAGAATGGATAGAGAAAAATAAAGAATAAAGAATAAAGAAAATCCCGGGTAGTATACTCGGGATTTTTTATTAATCTTCAAACATTGTTTTGATTAAAAATTCAGTTTCGTTGTTATTATTAATTATAATGACTTTTTCAAATTTGCCATCAAAATTACTATCAACAAATTTTAATTCTTTTTTTGAGTCATAAATTAACACGAATTCTTCTGGCACTCCATCCTCATCATTATCGAGAGAATAACCAACTTTATCCCCAACTGAATTATAACAATCAGTTTTTTCATAAACGCCATTTTCATTCCTGTCAAAACAAGTTTGATATACTTTTCCATAAGTAGTATAAACTCTAGCAATTTCATAATTGGAATCAAAGTTTACATCAAAAAACTGATTAGATATTTTATTGTTCTCTTTCCAGTAGCTAGTTAAGATTTCGTAATTATTTATCCATTTAAAAGTAAAGTTTTTAGCATCCATTAAGAGAGAAACTTCTTTGTTTAATTTAAAAGAATAAATTCCAAGCCCGATACTTGTTAGAGAAAGTAATATTATTAAGGTTTCTTTCAGTTTCATAGTAATTTGATTGTTTTTTAATTGAGTAGTCAAAGGTAAAAAGAAGCTTCATAAAAAAACCGAGACAATTTGTCTCGGTTTTTTGTTTTTCTAGCATTTTCCCACTTAAAATTTTAACGTTGCACCTACTAAAAAGTTTCTAGTAGCTTGCGGATAGTATCCAGCACCATCAACAGTAGTTGTTGTTCCTGGAGTAGTCCATGTATCGTCGTATGTATAATAATATCCTCTATCAACATATTCTTTGTTAAAAATGTTGTTTACTAACCCAGTAAGTACAATCGATTTAAAAATTTTGTTGGTTTTAATCTCGTACACAATATTTAAATCACTCGTAAAGAATCCTTTTAAAACATCTAAATCAGATACTCTACTATCTAGGTTACTCATAAACTGTTTTCCAACATATTTAGATAAGAATGCGATTTGTATATTGTTAGCTGGTCGATAAATCAATGCATTTCCAAAAACGATGTCAGGGGAAAAAGTAATAGGAGTATCTCCTAAATTTTGTAATTCCCCATTAATTTCAGCATTGTAATCTCTATTAATATTTTTACTAAAAGCAATGTTAGGACGCATAGATACTTGTTCAGATAAGGTAATATCTGCATCAATTTCCAGTCCTAAACGATAACTACTACCACTAGAAGCACGTAAAGGTTCTCCAGTATTTGGGTCAATAGCACCGGTAAGAATTAATTGATTCTGATAATTCATATAGTATACGTTTGTATTTAATCGAACTGTTTTATTAGCCAAACGCCAACCTAACTCATAATCATCTAAGCTTTCGTGTTGAGAATTACCACCTTCAAAATCATTTCTATTAGGTTCTCTGTTCGCTTTAGCGTACGAAGCATATAAACTATGTTCGTCATTTATGGTATAGGTAAGCCCAAACTTAGGATTAAAGAAATTATAATCTTTATCAACATCAATAGGAACTCTATCAGATGTCAATCCTTTCGTTTGATAATTTACAAACCTTCCTTGTACATCAACAAACGCTTTAAATTGTTCTGAAAGACTAAACGTAGCTTTAGAGAAAACACTCAAATCTGTTTTTTCAGAAGTACTATCGTAGTAATGGTCATTAATATTGGTATTTGGAGCTAAATCGCTTCCCCATATTACTTCTCCATAATGGTCGTTATTAAAGGTACTATAAGAAGCTCCAGAAATAATTTCTAGTTTATCATTTTTGTAAGTAGCATTCGCATTAGCAACATAAAAATGATTGTCTAACCATCTTCTAACAATCACATCACTACCATCTACAATTAAACCATCGTAGTCTGCAGCATCACTTCCTTCTTTAAACTGCTCGTAATATCCTTTACCACGCGTATAGTTTAAACCTATGTTGGTAGACCAATTCTCAGATAATTTTTCATTCCAGTGTAATTGGTAATGATCTTGCCAATAATTATCGGTTTCATTATCGTAAGTATACGGGTTTTGACGACGATTTTCTTTTAGTTCTTCAGGAGTTAAGCCATACCAAGCTTGGTAGGTT
Source organism: Bacteroidia bacterium (assembly GCA_030426105.1). GTDB lineage: Bacteria > Bacteroidota > Bacteroidia > Flavobacteriales_D > Parvicellaceae > S010-51. Next base: position 3,928 of record JAUHZI010000224.1, read on the forward strand.
CTTTCCTTTCCACCAAAAACTAAAGCTTTAATCAAGGTGTTATCATCGGTATAGCTACCTTGTAAGAAATACGATTTTAAATCAGTGAAAGCACGGTCAACATATCCGTCAGAATAAATGTTAGACAAACGTCCTGCGAACTCAAATCCATTATTTAATTTTCCAGTAGTAAATTTTACGGTGTG
>JAUHZI010000051.1 GCA_030426105.1 Bacteroidia bacterium
CCACTATTCCAACTCCCCATGCTAACGCTTCTTGTTCAATTAAAGGCCTTAACTCATATCGCTTTTTTTCAGATAGTTTTTTGGAGTCATTCAAGATATTATTCTCAAAATCTTTTGGTAAAATTACTGCTGCTGCAACCACTGGCCCAGACAAACAACCTCTACCAGCCTCATCACATCCAGCTTCTATTGCATTCTTTATGTAAAACGATTCGAGCATTTTCAAAATTTTAAAAGCTAAGATAAAAAAGACCCAAGATTTTTCAACCTTAGGTCTTTTTCAATTTAAGTTTCATTTTTAAAGTCTCTTTTCAGAACAGAACTATTATACAAATAGGTTGGTCATAGAAACTTTCTTGCTAATAATAGCAGCTAAATCACTAATCGCGACTCTTTCTTGCTCCATGGTATCTCTATCTCTAATTGTTACCATATTATCTTCTAAAGATTCATAATCTACAGCGATACAATATGGTGTCCCAATTGCATCTTGTCTTCTGTATCTTTTTCCTATGGTATCTTTCTCTTCATACATACAGTTATGCTCTAACTGTAATAACTTTAATATTTCCCTTGCTTTTTCTGGCAACCCATCTTTTTTCACTAATGGCAAAACAGCTGCTTTTATTGGAGCTAAAGGAGCAGGTATTGCTAAAACAGTACGTTCAGATCCATCTTCTAATTTTTCATTTTTGTACGAATTAGACAATACAGCCAAAAACATACGGTCCAAACCAATAGATGTTTCCAACACGTATGGAACGTAACTTTCTTTTGTTTCAGGATCAAAATAACGTAACTTTTTACCTGAAAACTCTTCATGTTGTTTCAAATCAAAATCTGTTCGAGAGTGAATTCCCTCCAACTCTTTAAAACCAAAGGGGAAATTGAATTCAATATCAGTTGCAGCATCAGCATAATGTGCTAACTTGATGTGATCATGAAAACGGTAATTTTCCTCCCCTAAACCTAAAGCTTTATGCCATTTAATTCTTGTTTCTTTCCAGTATTCAAACCATTTCATTTGGGTACCAGGCTGTATAAAAAATTGCATTTCCATTTGTTCAAATTCACGCATTCTAAAAATAAATTGACGCGCTACAATCTCATTTCTAAATGCCTTACCTATTTGAGCAATTCCAAAAGGCAATTTCATTCTTCCTGTTTTCTGAACATTAAGGTAATTAACGAAAATACCTTGTGCAGTTTCGGGACGTAAATATATTTTAGAAGCATCTCCTGCTACAGCTCCTAGCTCTGTCCCAAACATTAAGTTAAACTGTTTTACTTCAGTCCAGTTCTTAGAACCACTTACTGGGCAAGTAATTCCCAGATCTACAATCAACTGTTGAAGATCATCTAATTGATCATTATTAAGTGCATCCCCCATTCTCTGGTTGATAGATTCTATTTCTTTGACCCTTCTAAGAACATTGGCATTTGTTGCTCTAAACTCTTCTTCATTAAAAGCATCTCCAAAACGCTTCTTGGCTTTGGTAATGTCTTTATTTATTTTTCCTTCGATTTTTGCAATATGCTCCTCAATCAAAACATCTGCACGATATCTTTTTTTGGAATCTTTATTATCGATCATAGGATCATTAAATGCATCAACATGGCCAGATGCTTTCCAGGTTGTAGGGTGCATAAATATTGCTGCGTCTAAACCAACGATATTTTCGTGCATTTGAACCATACTCATCCACCAATACTTTTTGATATTGTTCTTCAATTCTACTCCATTTTGAGCATAATCATAAGTTGCACTTAAACCATCATATATTTCACTACTTGGAAAAACAAATCCAAATTCTTTTGCGTGAGAGATTACATTCTTAAATAAATCTTCGTTTGCTGCCATGTTATCTTATTCTAAATTTTAAAGTGGGCAAAGATAATTATATTTTGAAGAATTGAAAAGTAGAGTTATGATTATAAAAAGTCATAAAATCATAATAAAAACAACCGTTAAGTAAAAAAATATTCCTTATCATTTTTTAAGAAAAAAGACCTTGGTGTTATCAGATTTGTTAATCATAACTCTTCCATTTCTTTTAATGCTCACCTAATAACTATTTCATGTTTTGACTTAACAATCCTCCCCCTGTGAACAGCAGGTTCTTTCCATTGAGGTAAACGCGCAATAATCTTTAATGCCTCTTTGCATTCTTCTTCTAGTTTTGTTGATTGAGTTAAATTATTTATTCCTATTTCTGTTATCACACCATTCTTGTCAACATTGAAAGAGATATAAATCTTCTTGGTCATTCCTTTAATAGTACTTTGAATTTCTTTCAATTCCTTATCACGCTCAGAAAAAATAGCTTCCTCATCCACAAAATGATATACAGCTCTATCAGAGGTGTCCTCCTTAAAAATAACGTCTCCTGTTTCATCTAGTAACAAAACTAAACTATGCAAGCTATCTGCCTGGTATCGAAATATTGAGTTTTTTTTCCCATTTTTAAAAGCTATCCAATCTCCTTTTTTAAGCCCTTTTTGATATGAAATAGATTTGGATTTTTCTCCATTTCTTGCATAATAATTCCATATACCTGTCTTTTTATTATTTAGATACTCCCCAACAACTGCTAATTTACCATTTTCAAAATACCTTTTATAGCGTCCTTCTCTGCTTAAACATTCTTTTGTTGGATAATTTACTTCTTCAAAAAGACTATCTGTTTGCTTGTTATACTCCTTATAAATATAGGATTTAGAAGCTGTTTTTGTTAAAGTATAATAGGAAGTAGCCAACTCTTTCTTAACAGCTCCCCCATTAACATTTATCCAATGTTTGCGTTGAGCTATCGTTTGTTGAGCAAATACAACGATTAAAAGAAAAGAAATTGCTGTCTTCATTATGGTTAAAAAATATAGTAATACACTATAATTAATAGCGCAATAATAATCAAAATTAAAAAGCTTACCAACCTATAATCTTTCGAGTTCGAAACTGCCCTATTTGGAAAATCAAAAGTGATTAAACTTAACTCTTCATTCTCCATATCTAATAAGTAAACTCCTTCACATTCAATTGCTACAGCATACTCTAATAACTGTCTTCTAGTACTTCTATTCTTGATAGAAATAGCTGTTTTTCCAGACTTTACTTCAACAACATATAGCCTCCCATTTTTTTCTACTAAGTAATCAATTGTAAGAATTGAAGACGTTTCTTCTGAATTGACAAAATAGGAATGTTTATATTCCAATTGTTCTCCTAAAATTGAAAAGCCTTGGTTAATCAAATAACTTTCTGCTTTTTTTTCAAGCTTTATTCCTCGTTTAAATCGCTTGCGTTGTTGTCTTCTACTTGAAAAATTATTATACCATAGACGTAAAGAAATCCCCCCAAATACTAGACATATTGCTATGAGGATATATTGCTCCATTTAATCAATTATTTTTCAAAACTCCTTATCTAAGGAAAAAATTCAATTACAAGCCAAACAATTCTATGGCATTTTTTGTGGTCACAGTAGCAACATCTGGTAATGTACAATTATAAATATCTGCTAACTTATCACCTATTAACGGAATATATTGACTTGAGTTTCGTTTTCCTCTGTAAGGTGTAGGAGCAAGATAAGGAGCATCGGTTTCTAAAATCAAATGCTCTAATTCTATTTCTTTTAAAACTTTATCTAATCCACCGTTTTTAAAAGTAACTACACCACCAATACCTAATTTAAACCCTCCATAATTGATGATGTGCTTAGCTTGTTCAATATTACCAGTAAAACAATGTAAAACCCCTCTTAATTGCTCATCATTTGTTTCATCTAGAACTTCGAATATTTCATCAAATGAATCCCTTGCATGTATAGCTATAGGCAAGTTTAATTCTTTAGCCCACTCTATTTGGGTCTTAAATGCTTTGACTTGTGCTTCTAAAGTTGTTTTATCCCAATAAAGGTCTATTCCTATCTCTCCTACAGCAATAAATTTTCTATTGCTAAACAAATATTCTTTAGCATGCGCTAGCTCCTTTTCTATTGTTTCATTATTAATAGAACATGGATGTACCCCCATCATGGGTAAACAATTATTTGGGTATTTAACTGTCAGCTCTAACATCGCTTCTGTAGATGTTGAATCTATATTAGGCAACAATAGCTTTTCTACTCCTTTTGCAATAGCATCTTGAATAACTTCATCTCTATCTTCATCAAATTTAGACGAGTATAAATGTGTATGTGTATCTATTAACATTTCTTATTTGTACTTAATAAACTTCATTCCATGACCAATAATTATAGTGATAACCTGGATGGTCTTGTCCTTTATATTGTTTGTTACAGGTTTTACAAATAGCAATAGCACTTGTATAGTAGGTGTGTTTTTGAACTTTCACAGTATAACCTCCTTCCTTTTCCAATTCACTTGGAGTTTTGCGTCCTAAGCTTTTACAACAGCTCATATCTTAAAATAAAAGATTAGTAATTTTTACAAACTCAGCAACACCTATCTGTTCTGGCCTTTTACTAAAGAGTTCCATGGTTTTGTGTTCTTCTTTCAAAAAAGGTTTCAAAGAGCTTCTTAACATTTTCCTACGTTGGTTAAAAGCGGTTTTAATTACTTGTTTGAACTTTTTTTCATCGCATCCCAAGTCTCTTACATCATTACGAACCATCCTTATCACTCCTGATTTTACTTTTGGAGGTGGATCAAAAACATCTTCATCTACTGTAAATAAATATTCTATATCGTAGAAAGCTTGTAGTAAAACACTCAATATTCCATAAGTTTTAGAACCTGGCTTTTCTGCTACACGCTCAGCAACTTCCTTTTGAAACATACCAACAACCTCTGGCACTCTATGTTTTTCATCAAAGACTTTAAATAATATTTGAGTAGAGATATTATATGGAAAATTTCCAGAAACAGCGATATTTCCATCAGTTATTTTATTAAAATCTAATTTCAAAAAGCTTTCTTCTATCACTTTTAAATCAGGATAATGCTGGTTTAAATATGCTACAGACTCTCGGTCAATTTCAGCAGCAACAGTTGTAAAATTTTCATTTGCCAACAAATGTTTTGTCAAAGCTCCTGTACCAGGACCAACTTCTATCACATGAGAATAGCTTTCAACGTTTTTAAGTGCATTAGCGATATTAAAACTGATACTATCGTCTATTAAAAAATGTTGTCCGAGGTGTTTCTTAGCTTTTACCATTTTTAACTTTATTTGGCTGTATTAGTGTTTTGCGAAAGTAAGAACTTTCAATTACCTTTACTAAAAGAATTTAGAAATAAAGGCAAAAGTAGAATCTGTAACCTTAGTTACTGTGAAAACAAACTAACAGTTCTACTTTTGTAGTGTAAAATTTAGGATTAATAAGATTAAAAAAATAAACGTTATGAGAATAGAACAAATGTACACCAATTGCTTAGCTGAAGCGGCTTATTACATCGAGTCAAAAGGAGAAGCTGTTGTTATAGATCCATTAAGAGATATCGAGCCATATATTGAAAAGGCAATTGCTCATGATGCAAAAATTAAATACGTGTTTTTAACACATTTTCACGCTGATTTTGTTTCTGGACACATTGATTTAGCAAAAAAGACTGGAGCAACCATCGTTTTTGGTCCAAATGCTACCGCTGACTTTGATTTTCATGTAGGAACAGATGGAGAAATTTTTAATGTTGGAGACCTTACTTTAGAGCTATTACACACACCTGGACATACTATGGAATCGAGTTCTTATTTATTAAAAGATGCAGAAGGAAAAGACCAATGTGTGTTTACAGGAGACACCTTATTTATTGGAGATGTTGGACGTCCTGATTTAGCTGTAAAATCGGACTTAACGCAAGAAGATTTAGCAAGACATTTGTTTAAGTCTTTAAGAAATAAAATAATGCCTTTGGCTGATGAGGTAATTGTATACCCAAATCACGGAGCAGGATCGGCTTGTGGTAAAAACATGAGTAAGGAAACTTTTGATACATTAGGGCATCAAAAAGAAGTCAACTATGCTTTAAGAGCTGATATGAGTGAGGATGAATTTGTAAAAGAAGTTATCACAGGTTTAAAAACGCCACCTCAATACTTCCCTAAAAATGCCATGATGAATAAGTCTATCAATACAGATATTGACACTATCATGAAGAAAGGGACTGTTGAGTTAGATGTTGACACATTCAAATCAATGTCAGAGCATAAAGAGGCATTAGTGCTAGATTGTAGAACACAACAAGAATTTGCTAAGGCCCATGTTCCTGGAGCTATGTTTATTGGATTAGATGGCCAATTTGCTCCTTGGGTAGGTGCATTAATTGAAAACATTAACCAGCCTATTATTTTAGTTGCTCCGTTTGGTAGAGAGGAAGAAGCTGTATCAAGGTTAGCGAGAATAGGATATGATAATTCTTTAGGGTTCTTAAAAGGTGGTATGCAGACATGGATAGAAGCTGGATTAACTACAGGGAGTTTAAAATCTATTTTAGCTACCGAAATGGAAGCTGACTTGGCTAAAGGAATCAACCTTGTAGATGTTAGAAAAGAGTCTGAATACCTGTCTGAACATGCTATTGATGCAGGAAATGAACCTTTAGATACAATTTTTGATAATCTAAATGCTTTTGACAAAAACGAAACTTATTACATCCATTGTGCAGGAGGGTATCGTTCGATGATTGCTGCTTCTATCTTAAAAGCCAATGGAGTAGATAGTGTAATTGATGTGCAAGGTGGATTTAGAGCAATTAAAAACGATACTAACCTAACATTATCAGAATACGTTTGTCCAACAACTCTTTTATAAACTATATATTGAGGTAGAAAATATAAATTAGAAAAATAACAAAAAATAAAATAAAAAATGAGCTTAGAAAACATAGATTTTAATAAAGCAACAATCATTGATGTAAGAACTCCTGGAGAATTTTCAATGGGAAAAGTAGAAGGGTCTATCAACATTCCTTTAAATGAAGTTCCTGATAGAGTTGAAGAGTTTAAAAACATCGAAGGAGACATCATCTTATGTTGTGCAAGTGGAAACAGAAGTGGTCAAGCTACAATGTTTTTACAACAAAACGGAATGACCAATGTGTACAATGGTGGTGGATGGCAAATGGTTGCTATGCAAGTTCTTTAAAAAATAAGAAAAGTTAATAATTCGCTAAAGCACCAACTACTTTCTAGTTGGTGCTTTTGTTTTTACCATAGTTATGAAACTCCAACAAACATATAAAAAGAAATACAACATCATCGAGTTTTACAAAGCCTCTATGCTTCTTGCCAAAGCCATAACTCTTCTAATACGAAACAATAAAAATAAAATCATTGACAAGCTATTTATACAACGAATACATCTTGCCGTAACTGAGGTGAATGGATGTCCCGTTTGTTCATACGAACATACCAAAATGGCTCTAAAGAAAGGAATGAGTAATGAAGAAATCAGTAGCTTTTTAAGTGGCAAACAAAATTTCATTCAACCCCAAGAAGCAAAAGCAATTGCATTTGCTCAACATTATGCAGATGCTAGAGGTTTTCCAAAATTATACACCTACAACTCTATTATAAAAGAATACGGGACAGAAAAAGCAGAAATCATTCTGGCTGCAATACAAATAATGATGGTAGGAAATATGTATGGATTACCTTTTAGTGCTTTTAAATCAAGGTTTAAAGGAAAGATATACTCAGATAGTACATTAGGTTATGAAATTTCAATGTTACTGTTGGGTGGACTTTTACTACCTATAGCTATTTTACATGGTTTTTTAAAACTGGCAATTGGGATTTCTAATGATAATTTTGATCTAAGCCCTAGTTTTTAGTGTATAACACTATATTTTGTGTTAATATCTAACCATTGGTTTTATAAAATTAAGCCTTACCTTTGTTATCAGAATTAATAAACTATTCTCAAAACTATAAAAACGCATGTTAGACGTAATGAATGAAACTACAGAAATCCAAAAGGTATTAGAAACCTTAGGAGTAAAAGAAGTAAACAATGGAGCAGCAGTAGGTGCACATTGGTTTGCAACTAGAGGAGAAAAAATAGACTCTTACTCTCCTGTTGATGGAAAATTAATCGCTAGTGTAAATGCTGCTACTGAAGCAGATTATGAAGCGAGTATCTTAAAAGCACAAGAAGCTTTCAAATCATGGCGTAATGTCCCTGCTCCAAAAAGAGGAGAAATTGTTCGTCAGTTTGGAGAAGAGTTACGTAAGCAAAAAGATGCCTTAGGAGCTTTAGTTTCTTACGAGATGGGAAAATCATTACAAGAAGGTCTAGGAGAAGTTCAAGAGATGATTGATATTTGTGATTTCGCTGTTGGCTTATCAAGACAATTAAACGGATCTACATTACACTCGGAAAGACCAAAACATAGAATGTATGACCAATATCACCCATTAGGTATTGTTGGTATTATCTCTGCTTTCAACTTCCCTGTAGCTGTTTGGAGTTGGAATACTGCTTTAGCTTGGATTGCTGGTAATGTTTGTATTTGGAAGCCTTCTGAAAAAGCTCCTTTATGTAGTATAGCTTGTCAAAATATTATTAATAAAGTGATTGAAAATAATGAGGATGCTCCTGATGGAATTTCTTGTTTAGTTATTGGTGATGCAGAAATTGGAAAATTGATTTCAAATGATAAAAGAGTTCCTCTAGTTTCTGCTACTGGTTCTACTCGTATGGGTAAAGCTGTTAACCAAGCTGTCGCTGCACGTCTAGGAAAATCGTTGTTGGAATTAGGAGGAAACAATGCTGTAATTATTACTCCAAGTGCTGACTTAAAGATGGTACTACCTGCTTTAGTCTTTGGTGCTGTAGGAACAACTGGACAGAGATGTACTTCTACTCGTCGTTTAATTGTTCATGACTCTATTTTTGACGAGGTTAAAAATGTGTTAAAGAATGCATATGGACAATTAAAAATAGGATCTTCTTTAGACGAATCTAACCATGTTGGTCCACTTATCGACAAAGATGCTGTTAAAATGTATTTTGATGCTATAGCAGCTGTTAAAGCTGAAGGTGGAGAAATGTTAGTAGAAGGAAAACTATTAGAAGGAGAAGGGTATGAAAGTGGATGCTATGTAGAACCTTCTATAGCTATTGTTGAGAACAGCTATAAAATGGTTCAACATGAAACATTTGCTCCTTTATTATATTTAATCAAATATAGTGGAGATGTTGCTAATGCTATCGACATTCAAAACGATGTACCTCAAGGACTGTCATCTGCTATAATGACAATGAACATGAGAGAACAAGAAGAGTTCTTATCTCAAGTTGGTTCTGATTGTGGAATTGCGAATGTTAACATTGGAACTTCTGGTGCTGAAATTGGTGGAGCTTTTGGAGGAGAGAAAGAAACAGGAGGAGGACGTGAGTCTGGTTCTGATGCTTGGAAAATTTACATGAGAAGACAAACAAATACAATTAACTGGGGGACAGATTTACCTTTAGCACAAGGTATTAAATTTGATTTCTAGTCTTAACTATTGGATACTAAAAAAGCCTCAAGTTAAATAACTTGAGGCTTTTTTTATTTCTTTTCCTTAAATTAGTTTAAGTCAAAATCAGGTGTAGGTGCCTTCATTAATTTCTTTCTCTTAGGCTTAATCTTGTTTACAAACATGATGTTAACATATTCATCCTTTTCAGTAATTTTTGTTTTTGACATCCCATTATGAATAGACCAAGAAGATTTATCTTTAAATTCAAACTCTTTCTTCTCAAAAGTACCATCTTCAAAGTACATATCAATTTCAACAATAACACTGTTTTGAACAACAGCTCTCGCAACATAACAATCTGCCTTTCCTTCTGTTCTTATTGTCAAAATAATATTATCATGTGCTCCATCTTCAACTGGGTTCGCACCTCTATTTTCAAATACTTTCCTATACTGATCATAACATGAAGATTCTTGAGCAAAAGCATTCAAGAAAAATCCGAATGTGATGAATAAAAACGAAATGTAAAATTTTTTCATAACTTCCTTTGTGTTTTAATAGTTAACAAATATAGTAAAAACATAACCAAATTTATGCCACTTTTTTTTGATTTAAATTTAGAAAGCAATAAGAAGCTTGTTAATTCAAGCCATTATTATTCGTTTTTAAGTCCATTAGAACAATTAAAATTGCTTTCTATTAGTTTAGAAAAACAGGTTTATTCTCTTTCTCTTTTTCGAACCTTTGTGTTACTTTTTTTATTTTTTTCTTTCTTAGCTTACTAAGTATTTTCCCACCTAAACTCCCTCCATTAATTGCAGCAAGACCTATCATAGTCCATTTATAATGTGTAGAAGTATTTTCTTTATATGAACCTAAAATCGCTTTTTTGTTTTTAGTTTCAAATATATACATGTTTGCATCACTATACTGATAATAGTTAGTTCCTGAACAAGTCATATCTTGTGCCCAACTAATATGAGTTCCTAATTGACTCATTGTAGCTGGGTCAATAGCAGCATAATATATTTCTCCATTATCCTTATAGGGTATAATTACTGTTACATGGTATCCCCAACATACCTTACTTGGACATGAAGCACATAACACACTTTTATCTTTATCTATTTTATTTCCGTTATAAATCCATATTTTATAACAAGGCACTCCCCAGTTCTCTAACATTAAAGCTTGAGCGTTTGCACGATCTTCGCAATTATTGTGAACATCATCCCATTGAAATAATGATGAATTTTGAAAATAGTTGAAGATCTTTTCAACATCACTTTTAGATAAATAAACAGACCTATCTATAACTTCATTGTTTTGTTTAACCTCGACAACATTTTGGGCATTGAGATTGACAACATGAATAAAACATAATATAAAAGCGATTTTTTTAATTAGCATAATCAAATTTTTTGTACTTATTTATATAATTGTGCATTCTTTGAACCTGTCCTTTTGAGAAAAAGTTTCTACACCTTGCATATCCCATGTAATTAGAAACCATAATGTAATTTCTACATTGTCTTTTTCCTTGTTTATAACATGTCCAACTTTTCTTTTGAGCAGGAGTATCATGAACCATATCTTTATTTTTACAACCTCCTTCAAAAGTATGATATAAACTTAGCCAATGTCCTACTTCATGTGTTATTGTTCTTTTTCCACCCCCAACATACTTATAATCGACCCTTATCCCATTATGCTTGTTATTACTTCTAATAGCTGAACCTGTGGGAGTTGATCCAGCTGTATTTAAATCACAAATATAAATGTTTAAATATTTAGAGGGTTCTATAATTGTACTGATGTTAAAGCAGTTTCTTTTTTTATGATTGAACTCTTGTATGTCAGTATATGTTCTTATAATACCATTAGTTGGATTTCCATCAGGGAGTTTTGTTGCTAAAAAAAACTTAATCTTAGGGTTTCCAACGGCATCAATAAATCGATCAGGAACAGCATTTATGTCCTCATTTTTCACCGTAAAATCCTCTTGAAGTGTCTTTAATGCCTGCTTTATCAAAGAGTCAGGAATATTTTCAGCTTCGTTATTATATAACACATGAAACATGACAGGTACACTAAAAAAAATAGAATCACTTCGTTCATTTTCTTCTCCCAATTCTAAATAGTCATATTTAGTTGAGCATTTTTCTTTTTGAGCGTAAAAGAAACTCACCAAGAAAAATGTATGGATTATTATTAAAAACTTAGCTTTCATTCTTATTTCAACTTCATTGATTTATACAACCATTTCAAATAAAGAGATGCTAAATAATCACTTTTATCACAAAAGAACAACTGTTTATATAGGAATAATTAATTATATACTAAAACCAGTACTTTTCTACCATACCGAAATCAAATAATTTGCTTTTTTTTCAACTATATTTACTCCTAATAGAAAAAATCATGTTAGTTAAAACCTTTGGTAGTGCTGTATATGGTGTCGATGCCCTGACCATTACAGTTGAAGTCAATATTGGACAAGGGGTACGTTTTTATTTAGTTGGTTTACCAGACAATGCAGTTAAGGAGAGTCATCAACGTATCTCTGCAGCGTTAAAAAATAATGGTTTCAGAATCCCAGGAAAAGAAATTACCATTAATATGGCCCCTGCTGATATTCGAAAAGAGGGCTCATCATACGATTTAACCATAGCATTAGGGATATTAGCTGCTTCTGAACAAATCAAAAATCGGGAAGACGTAAGTAACTATATCATAATGGGTGAACTTGCCTTAGATGGCGTTTTAAGACCAATTAAAGGCGCATTGCCTATTACTCTCAAAGCTAAAAAAGAAGGGTTCAAGGGAATAATTCTACCAAAAGAAAATGCTAAAGAAGCCGCAATAGTTGATGGCATAACCGTTTATGGAGCAAATAATATTGAAGAAGTTATCCACTTCTTTAATGGTACAGCAAGCTTAGAACCAGAGAAAAGTACAGTAAACGAGCTCCTAAATCAACCTCAGTTAAATTTTGGTATTGACTTTTTGGATGTTAAAGGACAAGAAAATGTTAAAAGAGCCCTTGAAATCGCTGCTGCTGGAGGTCACAATGTTATTATGGTTGGTCCTCCAGGATCTGGAAAGTCAATGTTAGCTATGCGTATCCCAACCATACTCCCTCCTTTATCGTTAGCAGAAGCGCTAGAAACAACAAAAATACATTCTGTCTCTGGAATATTAAATACAGACACAGGCTTAGTAAGCAACCGTCCTTTTAGGTCTCCTCATCACACTGTATCTGATGTGGCTCTCGTTGGTGGAGGTTCCAATCCCAAACCTGGGGAAATATCATTAGCGCATAATGGTATTTTGTTTTTAGATGAACTGCCTGAATTTAAACGAGCGGTATTAGAAGTACTCCGTCAACCTTTAGAAGACCGAGTGGTTACTATATCTAGAGCTAAAATAAGTGTTGATTACCCTGCCAACTTTATGCTGGTTGCTGCAATGAACCCCTCTCCAAGCGGAGATTTTTACGATCCCAACAGCTTAAGTGGAGATGCAGAACATATTGTAAAGCGTTATCTTTCTAAAATTTCTGGTCCATTAATGGATCGAATCGATTTGCATATTGAAGTGCAACCTGTTCCATATGAACAATTATCCAATAAAAGAAATGGAGAATCAAGCGCTGAAATAAGACTACGTGTACTAAAAGCAAGAAAAATACAAGAACTGCGTTACGAAAAAGAAAAAGGAATACATAATAATGCTCAACTTTCGCCCAAATTAACAAAAAAACATTGCATCATTGATAACGCTGGTGAGGCATTAATGAAAAATGCAATGGAAAAGCTTGGGCTATCTGCACGCTCTTATGGAAGGATATTTAAAGTCGCTCGTACAATTGCTGACTTAGATCAAAAGGAAAATATTGAAGCACGACACATTGCTGAAGCAATTCAATACAGAAGCTTAGATAGAAACGGTTGGCTAGGCTAAGTGTTGCATTGTTCTGTAGTTTACCAATTCTATCTTATAATGTTGCATTAGTTCTTTTATATTACTCGCTTTTAAGCTTTTTAGTTCATCTATTCTAGGTTCATAGGAATCGTGTTTAATTCCCCAATAATCTTCTTTATAAAAAGCTCCTTTTCCTAAGTGTAACATAAACTCAGCCACTTCACCACTTTGAATATACTTTAGAAAATGGTGAATCTTATTTACACTTGCCTGCTTATAATAATGTGCAATAAAATAAGAAGGGTGCGGCACTTCAGCTTCCTCAGCTTCCTCTTTCTTGTTTTTTAAAGCTTTAGCCTGTGTCCCAGGAATTAGTTCTAAAGCGTCATCGCCATTCCCATTAAAAACAGAGTCTATAATTACCCCCAAACCATCACCAGTAATTGGCAACCACTTTTTTATTAATCGTTTATTATTTAGAAAAGGGTGCCCCCAAGTATGATAAGCCAATGGACTTCTTATAGGAATGTTGTATTCATTTGCTGTATCTAAAAACTCTTTCCAAAAAGGATCATGGAAATAAACAATACCTTGATGGTTATTGATATGATCGATTTCATGAATAGATGAGTTTAAAACCTTCGCTAATAATTCAAGTTGAGCTATTAACTCAGACCTAATTTCATTGCAAGTTATGACATCTAAATCCAATTGAGATGCTAACTTAAAATGCCACTTTCCTTTAATCTTTTGGACAATGTTAGGGATTTTTTCTATTGGAGCAACTGGATAACCAGCAGTCATTGTAAAGTGCAAACCAATCTTTACATTATATCCAGATTCTTTACAAAATTCTTGTAGACGTTTAATATTAATTAGGTTCTCTCTTCCATAATTAACAAATACAGAAACGGAATTCACTACCCCATTTCGAATACCATCTATAATTCCGTTATTTAAAAAGCTTGAAGGGCCAAAATCGTCTGCGTTAAGGATAATCTGTTTCATTTTTTCAAACAATATTTAGGGTTAACATTTATTGAAAGTTAATGTTTTTTTAACATTAAAAGGTTGTTTAGTAATATAAAACGCAATAATTTTGCTTTAAAATAAAACGCTAACAACCTAAAACCAATGAAAACACTACCTATTGAAGTCCAAGAAGAAATTATGGACATTTTAGAAAGTAAAAAAAGCGAAGAGTTTATTAAAGCTTCAAAAGTTAAACAAGCGAGAATAATTGTAAAACTTCGTCAAAAATATGATTTTAAGAAAAAATCATTAGGAATGAATTAAAAAAAGCCACTTAAATAAGTGGCTTTTTTAGTTTTTATATTTTCGAAAAGTTCCCCCCTTTACTTTCAGGTAAAAGGGGGTATTCTATTATTATTTCTTTACAAATCTATCAGTGATAATAGCACCATCTTTAGTTTTAAGTTGGTAAAAATAAATACCACTATTTAAATGGTTTACATCAATAGAAAAGCTTTCTGACGCTACATTCTTAGAATAGATAACTTGTCCATTTAAATTAAGTATAGAAATCGCTTCAATAAATTGATTTACTTCAATATTTAATTGATTACTCGTTGGGTTAGGGAAAACATTTAAGTCCAATCCATCTTCCTCTACCTCATCAACAGAGACAAAGTTTCCAGCTTCAATTGTTACAATAGATGTTGCAGAACACCCAGCGTCATCTACTACAATAGCTGTGTACACATCAGGAGCTAATCCAGTAGCCATAGCTGCGTTTCCTCCAGAAGGTGACCAGATATATGAATAAGGTGTTGTTCCTCCTGATGCAGTTACCTGAGCACTTCCATCATTTGCTCCATAATAGCTTTCATTTGTACTAGTGGTAGTTGCAGATAAATCACAACCTGGATCATTAATAATAATTGTAACAGAAACAGAGCAGTTATTTGCATCAATTACTTGTACAGTGTAAGTTCCTTTTGATAAAGCATTTTGGAAAATACTTGTAGATCCTCCTGGAGACCAAGAATAAGAGTAAGGAGCTGTTCCTCCTACAGCTGTTACAGAAGCAGTTCCATCATTTCCTCCTACAGTTGTAACATCAGTACTAGTTGTACTTGCACTTAAAGTACAAACAAAGTCTTCTACGTATTCAGTAAGTGTTACAGAACACCCATCTGCATCTGTTATTTCTATAACATAAGATCCAGGAGATAGGTTTGAAGCAGAAGAACTAGCAGAAATATTAGGGTGCCAATCATAAGAATATGGAGCCGTACCATTATTAACTGTAATATTGATTGATCCATTATTCATTCCTGTATTAGAAACATTCGTTACAGTAGCTGAAGCAACAAGTTGGCAGCTAGGCCCATCATTTATTGTTACAGAAGCAGTCGCTGTACAGTTATCAGCATCAGTAATAGTACAAGTATAAGTCCCTGGAGCAAGGTTTGAAGCAGTGCTCCCACTGCCTCCTGAAGGAGCCCAAGAATATGTATATGGTGCTGTTCCTCCAAAAGTAGTTACTGTTGCACTTCCATCGTTCGCTCCTTGAGCTGATACATCTGTTTTTGAAATTGTTGCTGAAAAGTTACACCCTCCAGAACCTGATTCAAGCAAAATATCATCAATAGTCAACTTAAACTGATCGAAACAATCATGGTGTCTAAAAATTAAATAAATATTATTTTGCCCTGCATAAGCAGCACTAGACACACTACGTGTGAAAATTTGACCTCCTGTAGCCATTGTTTCTGAGAAAATCAATGTCGCATTAGAAAGGTTTGTTGGACTTGTAGATAAATACACTGAGTATTTTTCTGCTGGATAATTTGGATCTGTAGCAGCAACTTTCCACGAAATATCAGAAGAGGATACCGATGAAAGGTTCATTGCAGGTGAAATAAACAAGTTATCTGGTGTTATTCCTACACCATTTCCACTATCATACGACTCAGAGAACATCGCTTCTCCTAATGGGTTAAGAAAAGTTGCTGGATTTGCATTTCCCCAGTTAACCTCCTGGAAGTTAAACCCGTCATTATTAAGGTCTGCAATAGACCAAGTTTGAAAATCAGCAGATGTACTTGCTGAAAGGATTTGTCCATAACTGCCGTAATATAAAATAGCTGCTATAGCAATAAGTAATAATTTTTTCATTTTTTATCTTTATTTTTCGACAAAATTAGAGTTATTTAAGCCAAAAACAAAAAAATCCCTTACATATACATGCAAGGGATTTTTTTAACGTATTTATTTTATCGATTACAGTGCGCTTACAGCATCCATGTATTTGATAAATTCTCTATCTTTCTTAGCTTTTTCTTTTAAAGAAGCATCCTTAGCAATAGCAGATTTTAAGTTGTTTAACATTAAATCTTTATTGTTTGTTCTTGCTCCTATGATAGCTTTTAAGTAATAACCTAATCCTGAATCAGCGTCTGCACTTGCATCGATGATTGCCATAGCAGCATCAGCTTCTCCATTTAAAATCTTAGCTAAAGCAACATTTAATGTTTTATTATCTCCCATGTTAGAAATAGCGTCAGCATATACTCCATCTTGGATAGCTACAATTCCTTTGTTATAGTTTGTTTCAGGAGAACTTCCAGCTTGTCCGAAGTAATCAACAGCAGTAGCTTTATCACCTTTAACGTGAGCAATAGCTCCTAAGTTATTTAAAGTAATTGCGTTAGACTCTAACCCATTTGCTTTTTCAAATTTAGCAGCAGCTCCATCAATATCGTTTTGTAAGTATAATACATACCCAACGTTATTTGATGTTCTATAATCATTTCCAAATAAACGCTCAGCTTCTTTGTATACTCTTAATTTTTCATTTAAATCTTCGTATAATCCTGCTGTAAATAACAACTCCTCAACATTTAAAATATCTGGGTTAGTTTTAGATAATTGTTTTAACTCTTCATCACTATATCCGATTTTATCATAAGTTAAAGTCATTGTAGATCTTCTCAATTGTGGCAACACTTCTTTTTCTAAGAATTTATATGTCTTAGCCATATTTCTGATATCTTCTTCTCTTTTTACTGGATCAGAAGTCATCTCTAAAACTCTTAAAATTAACTCTTTATCTTCATGAGATGTTTTTTGTACTTCAGCTTTAAACCCATCCCAATCTTCACCTTTAGGTGATTGTGTAACAAAACTCGCTTGTTGACCAGCTTCAAAATTAATTTTAGTCATTAACTTATTAACGTAAGTCGCTGCAGAACCAGCTCTATCAGAAGCTAAGTTTGCATTTTTATCAACCTCACCTTCAGGAGAAGCATAAGACATAATGTTTATACCTTTCATTTCTCTTTTAGGGTTAGCTAATGCTTCAGTAGCAAAAGCTTCAAAAGCTGTAATATCTTCTTGTTTTAACTCAGCCGCTTTAACATCAAATTTTCCTTTCGCATAGTTAATAGTTGCAGCAGTAGTCTCTTCAGTTGTTCTTACAAAATTATCTTTTGCAAACATTACTTTATCATCAAACTGAACCAATAATGGAGTAATGATTGTTCCATCAGCAATTTTATCAGTAGTGATTAAATCTTTAGTTTTTGTTCCTTTTTTAGGTAAAACTTTAACAACTAAATCTCCTTCTTCCATACTTCCATTGTAAGGAACTGTACTTGAATATGAAAAAGACTTTCCTCCTTTAGGAATAACCTCTCCATTTCCAGCAGCTTTCTCTCCTTGGAAAATTTTTGTATCGAATGGAATTTCAGTTCCATCTTTACATACAAATGTAGGTGTTACTTCTACAACTGCTTTTTTATGCAATCCTTTTTCAATAAATTTTCCGTTAATTTCTAAATTAACTTTATCTCCATGCATTTCCAACGGATTTTGCTTTACATTGTATTCAATGTCTTTAACAAGATCACAACTGTTCATCAACATTCCTCCTGCAACTACAGAAGCTAATGCTATGCCTTTTAGGTTATTCTTTTTCATCATTAACTAGTGATTAATAAGCTTACTTTTAATTTTAATAATAATCGTGCAAGTATAAGGACTATTTTTCTTATATAAAAGAATGAATATCAGTATTCAATATTTTTCTGTTATTTATTTTCATTTTCAACTACACTATCCAAAGCCTAGACGATAAAAATGTATTAAAGTACTTCCAATGTAAACAATCTATTGTTAATGTCATTTTTTAAATCAAACTGAGCTTTGTCATTAATTTATTTACCTTTGTTAGCTATTGCTAATTGTTTAAACAACAACTGTGAAACTGTTTTATCATATAGGAAAATACTTTATGTTAATGGGCTCAATGTTCACTAGACCAGAAAAACTATCTGTGTACTGGAATAGAACGTTAGACGAAATTATACAGTTAGGAATAAAATCTCTTGGGCTAGTTGTTGTGATGTCTTTCTTTATGGGAAGTGTTCTGGTCATTCAAACAGCTACAGCAATAGATTCCCCTTTAATACCTAGGTATACTGTTGGGTTCACGTTAAAGCAATCAATGATTTTAGAGTTCTCTTCTACAATTATCTCCTTAATTCTAGCGGGAAAAATAGGCTCTAATATTGCTTCAGAGTTGGGCACAATGAGAGTTTCAGAACAAATAGATGCTCTTGATATTATGGGGGTTAACTCAGCAGGATATCTTATTGCTCCTAAAATATTTGGGGCAATGTTTGTCTTTCCTATCATCGTTGTTTTCAGCATGGTATTTGGTTTTGTTGGAGGAGGGTTTATCGCTTCTACCACAGATCTTGTAACGCTAGAAGACTACTTATTTGGAATTCGATCCTTTTCAGAAGGAAACGATTTTATGTTATTTTATACCCTATTCAAATCAATCGTTTTTGCTTTCTTAATGACTTCTATTTCGAGTTATTTTGGGTATCATGCAAAAGGAGGAGCTTTAGAGGTAGGAAGAGCTAGTACAGATGCTGTAGTATATAGTAGTATTCTTATTTTATTTTCAAATGTCTTAATTACTCAATTACTACTAATTTGATCGAAGTAAAAAACATATCGAAATCTTTTAACGGTGTTCAAATATTACATGATGTCTCTTTTCAATTTCAAACTGGGAAGACCAACCTTATTATTGGGCAAAGTGGTTCTGGAAAATCAGTATTAACAAAATGTATTGTAGGACTTATAGAACCTGAAATAGGACAGATTCTTTTTGATGGCAGAGACTTTACAAAATTAAAAAGAAAGGAAAAGAAAAACATTCGAAAAGAAATAGGAATGCTATTCCAAGGAAGTGCGTTGTTTGACTCTCTAACTGTAGAAGAAAATGTAATGTTTCCTCTAAAGATGTTTTCTGATATGTCTAAAGAAGAGATGCGAGACAGGGCAAACTTTTGCTTAGAGCGTGTTAATATCATCAATAAGAATAAACTTTTCCCTTCTGAAACAAGTGGAGGGATGCAAAAACGTATTGCAATTGCAAGAGCTATTGCAATGAAACCAAAATACCTTTTCTGTGATGAACCCAATTCTGGATTAGACCCTGTTACTTCAATGCTAATTGATGAATTAATCAAAGAGCTAACAGTTGAATACAATATGACAACCATTGTAA
>JAUHZI010000052.1 GCA_030426105.1 Bacteroidia bacterium
TATATGAAACAAGAATTGCTGAAGAGAACCTTGAATCAGGACAAATTATTACAGATAATAAAACTTTCTTGACAGTTGGGTGTAAGGAAGGAAGTGTTTCGATATTATCGCTACAATTACCAGGAAAAAAACGAGTTGATATCAAATCTTTTTTAAATGGCTTTAAGTTGGAAGAAAGTGTTGATTGTTTTGGCGGGATACAAGAATCATAAAACCATTCTTTCAGTCAATTCCAAATCAATTAAAATATCAATTTGTTCTTTTATTCTGCTATGGTGAACAGGAGTCGCTAATTTATTTAGGGCGCGTAAACCTATTTTTTTCTTTGTTTCAAATTCATCATCCAATACTGCGGTACGCACAATATAGAAGCGCCATTGATCAAGGTTTAAAATGTCAATTTTTTTAACATCTTTTTCAGTAGCAAGTGCGAAAATATAGAGCTCAGCTTCACGATTTCTAAAAGTCATCGAGTCCTTTCGTTTTGCATCAATTCCTTTTTTGGGAGTGATATCGTAAAGCACCCTTTTAGGCTTGGTTTGTTTCCAACTCTGGATATAGCCAGAAGTTTTAACAGCTATTTTTTTCTTACGATAACGCAACTCGCATCCTTGCCATTCGATTCTTGGCATATCTGTGAGTTCTAAAGCCTTAGCAATGAGGAATAAACTTAAATCTTCTCTGTTTTTGTTGATTAATATATCGGAATAGGTCCATTGCCAGAAATCAATGATGCTGGTATTTTTCAAGCCTTTAATGGGTTCTTTTCCTTTATACATCCTTATTGGTAATTACAAAAAGAAATTGCTTAATTCAGCTGATGTTGAATTAAAACTTAGCAAATCGTTCTATTTGATCTTTTAACAAACCAATAGCTCTTTCGTCTGTAAGCTGGCCATCGCTCATTAAATTTTCTATGCCAGATAATTTTGGCTTGGCTGATAATACTTCAACTTTTAAGTAATGAAGGATATCAGAAAACTGATCCATTGGTCTCAAAGCCCCAGAGTGACCTGAAGAAAGACCAACCAAAGCAGCTTTTTTATCATTAAAATGTTTAGGGTGGACAGCATCAATAAAAGCTTTTAATACCCCAGGAAACCCTCCGTTATACTCAGGTATAATAAAAATAAATTTATCAGCGTCTATAATGTTAGTCTTAACAATTGTATTAAAAGCATCTGAGCCTTCACCATAGGTATCTGCATATACAAAATCCCTAGGTAAATCTTTTAGAGCAAGAACTTGACTTTCTTCAAGAATTAAGTTGTGATAAAAATTTGCAATTCTTTTGGAGTTACTGTCAGGTCTATTGGTTCCAGCTATTATTGTAATCATTGATATTTATATGTTAATTTCTTTTAATTCTTTAATTGTTTGAGCAGGGTTTTCTGATTTAAAAACAAAACTACCAGCAACCAATACATCTGCACCACATTCAAGAAGAGCTTTAGCATTAGCAGTTGTAACACCTCCATCAATTTCAATTTTTGTTTCAAGGTTATATTTGGTAATCAATTCTTTTAATTTAGCTACTTTTCTATAGGTTCCTTCAATAAAAGATTGCCCTCCAAAACCAGGGTTGACACTCATTATACAGACTAAATCTATTTCTTCCAAAATTGGTTCTATTAAATCGATTGAGGTATGTGGGTTTAAAGCAACACCTGTCTTCATCCCCTCAGCTTTAATTGCTTGTAGAGTTCGATGAAGATGCGTACATGCTTCGTAATGAACTGTAAGAATATTTGCTCCAACACGCTTAAAATCTTTGATATAACGATCAGGATTTTCAATCATTAGATGCACATCAAGTGGTTTTAGCGTATGTTTATTGATAGCTTCAATTACAGGCATTCCAAAAGAAATATTAGGGACAAACATTCCATCCATAATATCTAGGTGAAACCAGTCGGCATCACTGTTGTTAATCATTTCACATTCGGCTTGTAAATTAGCGAAGTCAGCAGCTAATAGGGAAGGGGCGATAAGATGTTTCATAATTCAATGTTATGTAGCGTGTTTAGTTTTATGTTTACAAAATAACGAAATAATTTTTTTAATTGTTTAGTTTATAAATAATAGATTTTCAACATGAATAACATAGAATTAACAATAAAATGACCTTGAGTTTTAGATTGCTCAAATAAAATGTTTAAATTTGCTTATTAAACCCTTTGAAAATTAATTGTTTGGCTACCCAATTGAAAACTAAATAATTAATTTTATGAGATACATATATTCTGCCATTTTAGTAGTAGCTTTTACTACTAACTTATATGCTCAAGCAGTTAATGCATACGGAAAGGTAACTAATTTATCTGGAAATACAATTAATGTTTCTAACATCAATGAAACCAATGATACATTTGAGGATGGAGAGTTTGTCATTGTTATGCAAATGCAAGATGATGTAATTGGAACAAACACTTCTAATAATTCGAGTTTTGGGAATTTGTCTAATATAGAATCAGCTGGATTATACGATATCATTGATATTGTTTCTCATACTGAAAGTGGAGGAGTTCCAAATACGATAACTTTCTCTAGGCCTTTAAAGTTTACTCCTAATATTAGTTCAAATACATCTGTACAGGTTATTTCTTTTCCTACATTAGGAAGCCCAGATTATACAACAACAGCAAATATGACAGCCCTTGATTGGGATGGTAATGTTGGTGGAGTATTGGCGTTTAATGTTGATGGGATTTTTACTCTAGCCCATGATATTTCTGCTGATGGAAATGGCTTTAGAGGTGGTTCTACAGATAAAAATCAGACTAGTGGAGGATGTGAAGATAATGTGTTTATTTCAACATGGACAACTAGAGCATATAAAGGAGAAGGTATTTACAAAAACACAAGTTCATCATTTGAAGCTGCAAGAGGAAAAATCTTGAATGGTGGAGGTGGTGGTTCTGCACACAATGGTGGCGGAGGTGGTGGAGGTAACTTCACTGCTGGGGGCGACGGTGGTGTAGGTTGGGGATGTAGAAATACATCTGGTCGATCATCTGGAGGACTTGGAGGTATAGCTTTAAGTACTCACATTTCTTCTGCAAGAGTATTTTTAGGTGGAGGAGCTGGAGCTGGAGAAAGAAATAATGGATGGAATACTTCTGGAGGAGATGGAGGAGGAATCATCTTAATAAAGGCAAATGAAGTAAGAACTTCAGGGTTCTGTGGAGGAATTTCGATTACTGCTGATGGAGAAAATGGTCTTGATATTGGTAACGATGGAGCTGGTGGAGCTGGAGCTGGTGGTAGTATTGTTATTGAAGTGAATAGCTGGAATATCTCTGGTACCTGTCCAATTACAATCCAAGCCAATGGTGGAGATGGAGGAAGTGTTAACTCTGGAACGCATGGCGGCGGAGGAGGAGGAGGACAAGGAGTTGTAATATACTCTATTGCTGTCCCAACAACAAATACAACAACAAATACAAATAATGGAACTGGTGGATGTTCGAATAATAGTAATCCTTGTAATTCTGTAGCTGGTACAGGTGGAGGAACTAATGGTTCAGGTGTATCTGGAGGTAGTACAGGTGGTCCTTTACCGATTTTGTTGCAATCTTTTGATGCAGAATTAATTAAGGAAAGTTTAGTTGAGCTAAAATGGGTTACTTCTACTGAGTTGAATAATTCTCATTTTATTGTTGAACGTTCTCAAGACGGATATGATTGGGAAGAAGTAGCAAAAGTATTGGCAGAAGGAAATTCTGTAACAAATATTGATTATGTAGCTTATGATAATAATCCTTTGTATGGGGTTTCTTATTATCGTTTAAAGCAGGTTGATTATGATGGTACATTAACGGTTTTTAAAATCAAAACAATTATTAATGATCAAGAGTTAGAAGCTTCTATTTTCCCTAATCCTACAAAAGACATCTTAAATGTTGTTATTGAGGATGAAAATACATATCAAGTAAAGCTATATAATTCTGTAGGGCAATTAATAGAGTTACCAATGACTTATTCTGGAAATAAGGTAACATTGAATACTACAGGAATGGAAAAAGGATTCTATTTAGTAGTCGTAGAGAATGGAAATACTAGTTTAACGAGAACTGTTATTATAGAATAAACAGTTTAAGGTTGACTGTATACTAGATTTTCTTCAGCGTTTTGTTCTAAACGATATAATTTTTGATTCATTCTTTTAAGTAAGTGACTGTATCCATGTAAACCATGATTTACATTAGCTTCAACTGTAATAGATGATGATTCTAAGAAAGAGTCATATTTAGGAGCTATTTTTAATGCTAATAGTTCTTGATCGTTTCCATTGTCATTATTACTATAGTTTATGGTGTTATAGAAAGAAAGGTTAAAGACTTTATTCTTATTATTTAGTTTTATGATTTCACCATCTATGGTTTCATATACAATGCTGTCTGAGTGTTTATTGGCATAAGTAAAAACGACCTCTGAGAAATCATAATTTTTAGCTATAGCTTGTTTGATATTAGAATTATGCTTTGCATCTCTTTTTGCAATTCGTTCAGCTTTTTTATGTTGTCCATATTTCTTTAATAAAAGAATTTCTTCTGTGTGATTTTCTAAGGTTACAATAAGGTACCCATCTTCAAGAGATTGAACAAGTTCATAATTCTCTAATTGACGTATAGATGGTGCACAGCTTTTTAAGAAAACCGTGAGGACTAAGGTGAATAAAACTAAATATCTCATAATAAAAATGTTTTTATCAAAGACTGCATAAACTGTACCATTTTTAAGGTGATTTCCATATTTTTTGTCAAAATAAAGTCATTATTATGAGTTTCTCCTTGTAAGGAATTCTTATTTTTGATTACTAAGAGGTAATTCAATTTTTAAAACTAATTGTAGTGAAAGAAAAAATAGTAATCATAGGAAATGGGATTTCAGGTGTGACTTGTGCACGATATATTCGAAAATATTCTGATCATGAAATATTAATGATTTCATCTGAGAGTCAATACTTTTTTTCTAGAACTGCATTGATGTATGTATATATGGGACATATGAAGTTCGAACATACTCAACCTTACGAAAATTGGTTTTGGGAGAAAAATAGAATTCGTTTAAAACAAGCTTTAGTCTCAGCAATTAATGCACAAGAGAAAACTTTAAGTTTAGACAATGGTGAGGAAGTGAAGTATTCGAAATTAGTAATAGCTACAGGATCAAAACCCAATAAATTTGGTTGGCCAGGGCAGGATTTAAATGGAGTACAAGGCTTGTATAGTAAACAAGATTTAGAATCTTTAGAAGAGAACACCAAAAACGGTATCAACAGAGCAGTAATCGTTGGAGGTGGACTCATTGGCATTGAAATGGCTGAGATGTTATTGTCCCGAAATTTTCCTGTAACATTTTTGGTAAGAGAATCTGCTTTTTGGGGGAATGTTTTGCCAACAGAAGAAAGTGAGATGATTAAACGCCATATGAAGGAACATCATATCGATTTACGTTTAAATACAGAGTTAAAAGAAATATTGTCTGATGCTAATGGTAATGCAAAGGCTATTGTTACAAATAAAGGAGAAGAAATCCCATGTCAAATAGTTGGATTGACTGCTGGAGTAAGTCCAAACATCGAGTTTATAAAAAACTCTGAAATTGAAACGAATAGAGGTGTGCTTGTTAATGAATATTTAGAAACTAATATTCCTGATGTATATGCCATAGGAGATTGTGCAGAGTTTAAGCAGCATCCTTCAGGGGATAGAAGACCTATAGAGCAAGTTTGGTATACTGGAAAAATTATGGGGAAGACATTGGCTCAGACAATCTGTAATTCAAGGTTACAATATACCCCAGGACATTGGTTTAATTCAGCGAAGTTTATGGATATTGAATATCAAACTTATGGTTGGGTATTTCCTAAACCTAAAGAAAATGAACAACATTTTTATTGGGAGCATGAAGCAGGAAAAAAATCTGTACGATTAAATTATAATTCTAAAACAAGAACTTTTATAGGAATCAACACTTTTGGCATACGTATGCGTCATCAAGCTTTTGATAAATGGCTTAATGAAGAGAGAAGCGTTGAATACGTATTAGAACACTTAGCTGATGCTAATTTTGATCCTGAATTTTTTAAACTACATGAAAAAGAAATAGTGGATCAATTTAATAGAGAAAACGGAACTAATCTAGTTGTCAAAAAGAGAAATTGGAGAAATTTATTTACAGCAAAGGCATAATAACGCGATGAAATATATACAAAAAACAGGTTTATACTTATTCCTTATTGGAATAATACTTTTCACAGTGAATATTTTCCTAGGAACTTATTCTTTTGATTCTAATAAACTTAAAGCACATTTTGATTCTACAGAGAAAATTGATGGTGGAGATACTATTGCCCAAGTTTTTTTGAAAGCTGTAGATGAATATTCGAGTCAGAATTCAATGGCAATAGCTGATTTAATTAGTTTTAATGCAGCACTTCCAAAAATTATCACATTGCATAATACTAAAGTCTCTGAACAAATGATTGCTTCGGACGGTATTACAGAAAAAGAAGTAGAGCAAGTCATTTTAGCTGTTCAAACATCAGGAGATATAGTATATAGTTCTGAGATATTAAATAGTGTATTTGGAGACCAAACGAATAAAATTAAGTTGTTAACAGACAATACTAGTTGGATGTTTACTGAGTCAAGAACTTATACAGATATTAATAATTTCAAAAATGATTTAAACACTAAAGTTAGTGAACTTAATAGTAAGGTCGGGCAAGAGTACTTCGTGAAAAATGAACCTGGTACCTTGTTAACTCTAAATAAAGTTTTGATAGAAAGCGGAGCACAATCAAATACAGGACTATGGTTTTTTCTAACTTTTGGGTTGGTGATTATAGGTTCTATAGCTTATAATTTACCTAATATAAAACTGTTAGGAGTTGCAGGAATTAAACACAATGGAATCTACCATAGCCACATTACAAATAGAGGTTGGGTGGCATGGTTAGTCCTAGTTTATTTGGTTGGATTTTATTTATTACTGTACTTTTGGCCACAATACCTTGCCAACAATATTATCTTGGTAGATCCAGTTAGCTTTTCGTTAAGTGGTAATCCAGCAGGACATTGGTTCTTATATGGTTTTATTTATTGTGTAGCCATGACATTAATGGCAATAAGAATGTTTATTAAATATAGACATAATAACTATCAACTAGTGAGAACAGCAGTTGTACTTTTCTTCCAAATTATTTTTGCTTTCCTAATTCCAGAAATACTAGTACGTTTAAATCAACCTTATTTCGATTTTAAAAATGCTTGGCCTTTAGACTATGACTTTTTCTTTGAATGGAATATAACGAAATTAATAGAGCATGACAGTTTAGGTTTGTTCATGTTTGTTTGGGGGGTACTTCTTTCCTTAATTATCATTCCAACATTGGTTTATTTTTATGGAAAGCGTTGGTATTGTAGTTGGGTATGTGGTTGTGGTGGTTTAGCAGAAACATTAGGAGATCCTTACCGTCAACATTCAGATAAGTCGTTAAAAGCATGGAAATTTGAAAGGTATATTGTACACGGAGTTTTAGTCTTTGCAGTTGTAATGACGTTTGTTACATTATATGGATTTTTCACTGGTAGTACCAATTTTTTAGGAATTGATATGTATGGAATTCAAAAAGTGTACGGTTTCTTAATTGGTTCGATATTTTCTGGTGTAATAGGAACAGGATTTTATCCGATTTTTGGAAGTAGAACTTGGTGTCGATTTGGATGTCCTTTAGCGGCATATATGGGAATTGTCCAACGTATAAAATCTGCTCGATTTAGAATTACAACTAATGGAGGACAATGTATTTCTTGTGGTAATTGTTCGACTTATTGTGAGCAAGGAATAGATGTTAGAGCTTACGCTCAAAAAGGTGAAGACATTATTCGCGCATCTTGTGTTGGTTGTGGAGTTTGTTCTGCTGTTTGCCCAAGAGGTGTTTTAAAATTGGAAAATTCAACAGCTCCTAAAAAAATAGACGATAATCCTATTATTTTTGAAAATAACATCGGGAAATTGAATCTATAATATCAATATAACTTGGTGAAGTAGTGCTATTTGAATCACTATTTTTTTATTTGTGAGAATAAAAAAATAGTTTTTAATAAAAAAGTGACTTTTTTATGTAAGTAAAATACAAGTGTTGCGTCCAATTAGACGAAAACACAAAAAACACTTACAGGTTTATGAAAGTCATTATGATTTTTGTCTTAGCTATTTATTTTATAGCATCATTATTTTTGTTTTTATATTCTTTAACCCAATTAACATTGGTATGGAAATATATAACAAAAAGAAAAAGGTTTAAGGTCGAAAAAGAAGTTGAAGAAACGTTTAAACCACATGTCACGATTCAACTTCCAGTATTTAATGAAATTTATGTTGTTGAACGTCTAATTGATACTGTCTGTAATGTTGATTATCCTTTGAATAAATTGGAAATACAGGTTTTGGATGATTCAACAGATGAGACAAAAGATGTAATAGCAAGAAAAGTAAGTGAATGGCAAGCTAGAGGTTATGATATTTCTCATATTCATCGAACCAATAGAAAAGGATTTAAAGCAGGCGCATTAGAAGAAGCTTTGGATTTTGCTAAGGGAGAATTCATAGCAATATTTGACGCTGATTTTCTTCCTAAACCAGATTTTTTGCAAAAAACAATACCACATTTTAATCAGTCTAATGTTGGGTTGGTACAAACGAGATGGGGACATATTAATAGGAACTATAGTCTACTTACAAAATTGCAGGCCTTTGCTTTAGATGCTCATTTTACTGTTGAACAAGTGGGAAGAAATGCTTCAGATGGTTTCATTAATTTTAATGGCACAGCTGGTGTATGGAGAAAGGAATGTATTGTTAATAGCGGAAATTGGTCGCCAGATACCTTAACAGAAGATTTAGATTTGAGTTACAGAGCTCAATTAAAAAACTGGGAGTTTGTCTATTTAGAAGATGTAGAATCTCCTGCTGAATTGCCACCAGTAATGAGTGCCCTTAAATCTCAACAATACAGATGGACAAAAGGAGGAGCAGAAACTGCTAGAAAACATATCCCTAATGTAATTAGAAGTGATAAATCTTTAGGAATAAAATGGCATGGTGTAATGCATTTGATGAACAGTGGAGTTTTTGTTTGTATATTATTATGCGCAATACTTAGTGTTCCATTATTATCGATTAAACAGACCTTACCACAATTTCAAAATGTATTTGTAATAGCTTCAGTATTTTTGGTCAGTTTTATTGTTTTAGCTTCATTTTACCTTACATCAGTATTAAAAATAAAGGGAAAATCAATAACTACAGTGTTTGAGTTTATTTTCTTATTTCCATTCTTTTTAGCCATGTCTATGGGACTTTCGTTACACAATGCAATTGCAGTAATTGAAGGTTATTTAGGTAGGAAGACGCCTTTTGTTCGAACGCC
The DNA here is from genome assembly GCA_030426105.1 of Bacteroidia bacterium. GTDB lineage: Bacteria > Bacteroidota > Bacteroidia > Flavobacteriales_D > Parvicellaceae > S010-51. Next base: position 9,443 of record JAUHZI010000052.1, read on the forward strand.
AAAGTTTAATATAAATGTTGATGATAATAGCTTTAAGAAGAATATCTATATTCCTAACAATATTGGGTGGTTATCATTTTTGGAAGGCCTGTTAGCAATCTATTTTGCTTTTGGAATATTTAAAGGAATTCAGATGGGAGATTTTGGTTTGTTGCCTTTCCATTTGATGTTGTTTCTAGGCTACAGTTTAATTTTTATTTATTCGGTTTTTCAGTTTAAACCCCAAAATGCATAAAGTTTCATTCATATTAGTTGTCTTTCAAGTTTTTATAGGCTGTACGTATGATGCTATAGGTGATGAGAAAGAAAATGTATCAAAAGATATTAAGCAAACTCATCAATTGACTTTAAGAGATACGATTAGACAACACTATGTAGAACGATATTATGAGAATGGTACAATTCAATTTTATGGCCAACAAATAGATTCAATTCCACATGGATATTGTAAAACATTTTTTGAGAATCAACAGTTAAAATCCCAAGGGACATATATACTTGGTAGTAAACAAGACTGGTGGGAGTATTTTTATGAAAATGGAAATTTTCAGTCCAAAGGTGGCTATCAAAATGATGTATCTAATGGTTTTTGGATTTATTACAATCCGAATGGAACATTGAAACAAAAAGGAGCTTATAAAAAAGGAATGAAAGATGGGTTGTGGCTTGAGTACAATGCTTTAGGACAAAGAGTATACGAAGCTAATTATGTAAATGACATACTCAATGGACTATCTAAACATTACATCCAGGATTCTATATTAATTGAAAAAGGAAATTATAAAGGTGGTAAAAAAGATGGTTGGTTTGAATTTTATAATAATGATGGAACGTTGAGAGAAGAATGTTCTTACCTTCGTGGGATCAGAAATGGAGGATATCGATTGTACATTGATGGGTACCTCTTTTGTGAAGGAACATATGAAGATGGAGAAAAGGTTGGAATCTGGAAAGAGTACAATTCGCAAGGGAAAATAATATCAGAGAGAAATGAAGACTAAACCACATATCGTAGTAATTATACCAGCTTTTAATGAAGAAAACTCAGTAGGGAAAGTAGTCAATGATATTCCAAAAGATTGGGTGAAAGAGATCATAGTTGCCAATAATAACTCAAATGATTTAACCCCAATTAATGCAAAAAATGCTGGAGCAATTGTTGTAGATGAACCTGTGCAAGGCTATGGTAATGCTTGTTTAAAAGGAATGGCATATTTGGTAGAAAATGACATTCATCCTGATATTGTAGTGTTCCTTGATGCTGATTATTCAGATTATCCTGAACAATTGATTGATTTGGTTCAGCCAATAATCAATGATGGGGTAGATATGGTAATTGGTTCAAGAGCATTGGGTAAAAAAGAGAGAAGTTCAATGACACCACAACAAGTGTTTGGGAATTGGTTAGCTACTTTTTTAATTAAACTTATTTACAGAGTTGAATTTACTGATTTAGGACCATTTAGAGCTATTAGATATGATAGCTTATTAAAGATTGATATGCAAGACCGTACATATGGTTGGACAGTAGAAATGCAAGTCAAGGCTGCAAAATTAAAAATGAAATGCACTGAATTACCTGTCGATTATAGAGTTCGAATAGGAAAATCTAAAGTTTCAGGTACGCTGAAAGGAACAATCATGGCTGGTTATAAAATTATTACAACAATTTTTAAGTATTCAAGATAAAATCATCCGCTTGTTGTATTGGAAGTAATCGAGCATCTTCAAGAGCAGCTACCCGATGTCCAATGCCTTCTAAATAGCCTTTGTTGCTTGCAAATTGGAGAAAAGTTTCCTTATTTTTTTGTTTGACTAATAATACAGCATCCCATTTTTCATAATCAGGACCAATTAAAAAAGAGTGGCTTCTACCATAAAATAGAATGACTCCTCCAACTTCTTCTAAATAGGGAAGGGTGTGTTCCATATATTTTTGATAAGCTTCTTTTCCAGTAATAGTTTGTTTAGGCTTTAAGTTAGGGAATCCTGAATAATCAGCGGTAGGTTTAAACTTGAGTAAATTAAGCATTACAAGCTCTCCTGCTAAATTGCTGAGGTAAAAGTTTTTGCCAGCTTCAGGAGTAGCATCAATATAAGTTTCTTTTTTCATAAATTTAGTATTTGTTTTATTAGGCCTTCAAGCTCTAGCAAAAAAGGAGAACTTTTACTATTAATTGCTATTCCGTTTTTATGGCTCTTTAGCAATTGACTAAAGTAGCTTTCGTTAATATTTACATCCACAACCATTCCTCCTTTAGCAAGTACGCGCTCAGCAATCATTTGAGGCAGGGTAGTAGCTCCAGATGACCCTAAAATAAACAATAGTTGAGATTCTTTCGCTATTGTTAAAGCTGTATCAAATTTGTAATACAATTCATTGTAATATTCATCAAACCAAAGTACATGAGGACGCAATTTTCCCCCACAATAAGGACATGTTAAAGCTTCCCAATCGTATTCACTAATGGTATGTTTAGCTCTATTAGTGAGGTCTATAGTTGTAGGAAATGGAAGTAATTCTTTTGTACATTCATTAGCGCATCGTACGAAGTCAAAATCACCATGAATTAAAAAAGTTTGTTCGTCAGAACTTCCCGCTCTTCTATGCAAACTGTCAACATTTTGTGAAATTAAAGCATATTGTTCTCCTAAAAGTTTTTCTATCCTAACCAAGGCTAAATGGCTATCGTTTGGTTGGGCTTGATGAGTAACAGATTTACGGTATAAATACCATTCCCAGACTTCTTTAGGTGCTTGAGAGAACATGTTATAAGTACCAATTTCTTCAGCTCTATAATTTACAGAACCAACAGTCCAATAACCATCTTTTCCTCTAAATGTTGGTATCCCACTATCAGCAGAAACACCAGCACCAACTAAAAAAGTGATGGGCAAACTTTGGTTGATACAAAGCTCTAATTGTTTTAGAACTGTAGGGGGAATTAACATGTTATTTATTTTTCTCAGCCCTAATTTTTTCAAGGTGTTTTTCTAAAGCCTCTCCTTCAAGAACTTTATCGTTATAATAGTAAACTTTTTCTTCTACATCACCCTCAGGATCAAATGTTTTCCAAAACCCATTGCGCACATTGTGTTTGTACCATCCAGAAGATTGTACAGAACCATCAGCATAATAGTATTTGACTTGTCCATCGAAGAACCCGTTTTTATATATACCATGTGCTTTTACTTTTCCCGACTTATAGTATTGCGTCCATTCGCCATGATAATAACCATTTTGAAAGTTGGTGACTTCAGACTTTAATACTTTTTCTTCTTTTGGGTTTGCTGGGTAATATACGATTGACTCCCCATGTAATAAATCATTTTTATAATTCTCTTTTCTTAATACTTGTTTTCGATCATTAAAATACCACCAAGTACTATCTTTTTTACGGTTGATATAGTTTCCCATGGCCATTAACTCACCATTTTTATGATACATTTTACATTCAGCTTTATTTCCTTCATTTGAAAATAGCATTACACTAGAGGCCTCACCAGAAGGGTAGTAGTAGATAAATTTCCCAATAGGATTATTATCCTTAAATTGTCCTTTATAACGAATAGAGTTTCCATTGTCGTATTTTACAACCCAACTTCCTTGTTTTCCTTTACTGTCTTTTTTATTTTGACTAGTTAAAGTCAAAGGAATACAAAGTAAAATAAATATAAGTACTCTCATAGTCTTTATTATTTTAAATGCTTTACTGCATTTTGTTATCGTTAGTTACAAAAATGTAGCTAATTCGATTTAGTATAAATCAAAAACGATGCTAAAAATAACAAAATCTAATTTTGAAATACAAAATAGTACTTGATTTATGATACTAACTCTGTTTAACTTAAGTTTTAAGCATAAAAAAAGCTATCTAAAATTAGATAGCTTTTTTTATCGTGGAGTTAACCGCTTATTTCTTTTTGTACTTTCTATTTAGTTTTTCTCTAGCAGCGTCTAATTTTTTTTGAGCAGCATCTAGTTTTAAGTTTTGAGCATCTATTTTATGTTGAGCCTCTGTAGCTTTTGATGCGTCAATTTTTCCTTTAGCTATTTTTTTATCAAGTTTACTTTGAGTTGACTTGATTTTATTTCTTTTAGCTTCTAACTTAGATTGTTTACTATCTAATTTCGATAAAGAGCTTTGGAATTTAGCCTCTGTAGCTTTGGCTTTAGCAGCTTCTTTTTCTGCTTTTTCAGCAGCAGCTTTTTCAGCAGCAGCAGTCTTAGCTTTTTCTGCTTCTTCTTTTGCCTGGGCCTTAGCTTCTTTTTCAGCTTCTTTAGCATTACTTTTTTCTTCCTTAGCTTTTTCCTCAGCAGCTTTTAATTTGTCTTTTTCAGCATCAGCTTTGTCTTTAGCTTCTTTTTCGGCTTCTTTGGCTTTATCTTTAGCTTCTTTCTCTGCTTTTGAAGCTTGTTTTTCAGCCTCTTTTTTCATTTTTTCGGCTTCTTCCTTAGCAGCTTCTTTTGCTTGTTCTTCTTTTAGTTTAGCAAGGTTCTCTTGACGTTTCTTCTCATCTTCAGCACGTTGTTTTGCATCATATTCTCTTTGAGCTTTAGCATCCATCGCATCTTTTTCGCGTTGATCTTTAGCTTCTTCAACTTGCTTCATTGTCTGATCAGCTTTATCTTGTGCAGTCTTTGCTTTATCAGCATCTTCTTTGGCTTTTTTAGCTTTCTCTTCAGCTATTTTTCTGTGCTCTTCAGCAGATTTTTCTTTATCAGAAACATATTTTTCAGCTTCTTGCTTCGTAGACTCAGCTTTTTCAGTATGACTTTCAGCTTTAGTATTTAAGCTGTTAACTTTTTCAGCTGAATTTGACTCAATCTCATTGATGTTGTTTTCCAAATCAATCGTAGTTGAAGTAGGGGTATTAACCATCATTTTAATTAAAGAAACATTGAATTTGCTTCTTTGATTTAATAATGCCCTCATAATTACAGTTTGGAAACCATTTTTTGAGGTTCTTATAGTTACTTCTTTACCGTTATAGTTTTCAATTTTTATAGAAACTGTACCACGTGTATCTGTTATTGCTCCCCCAATTTCTTTATTGTTTTGAAGTATAGAAACTGTAGCTTGACTTAAAGGTGAATTTCCTGTGACAACATTTACAGAAACACTTACAGCTTCTACTTCATTAATTTCACTTTGAGGTAATATCGTTGTAGTAGCAGTATTTGCATGCAGTGATAAGCTTGCTAATAATGTAGCTACGATAATTATATTTTTCTTCATAATTAGGTGTTTAAGATGAATAATAGTATTGTAAAGATAAACGATTCAATGAATTATAGTAAACATTAACAAATATTTTACTTTTTAGGGCTCCTAGCTTTTACAGTCCATGTAAATTTAAATTTGGCAACAACTTCTCCAGCTTTGTTTTTTCCAACCATTGTTGTAGGAATAATTTGTCCTTCTTTAGTTTTAATTGCTTCGATTATTTTAGTTTTGATCAGAGCCCCATCATTACATGTGAAAGTCGTAATATCTGTAGCTTTTTTTATAAACTCTCCTTCGCAGTTGGCTACAAGCATAGATATAGAAGGCTTTTGTTTGTGTGTGTATAGTGTCATTAAAGCCCCAGAACTCATTTCCGCAGCCATACCAAGAACTGCCCAAAATGTTGATTTAAATGGATTTTTATTTAATCTTTTGTATGGAACTGTAACAATGCAGCGCTCTTCATTCAATTCAGTAATTTTCATTCCAGACAAGAACCCCATAGGGAGTATTTTGAAAAGAAGGAGTTTAAATTTTGATTTATTATTGAATGTTTTTTTAATAAAATCAATATGTTCTTGATTGAATTGGTATTGTTCGTCCATGTTAAATTTTGATTATATAAATGACAAAAGCCCGAAGTTACTAAATAACAACGAGCTTTTAAATATGTGTTAAACTAATTTTTAGACTTAATGTAAACCTTTAGAAGCTAGATAACGCTCAGCATCTAAAGCAGCCATACAACCTGTACCTGCAGCAGTAATAGCTTGTCTGTATACATGGTCAGCTGCATCTCCAGCAACAAATACACCTTCTACATTCGTTTTAGCTGTTCCAGGTTGGTTAATGATATAACCTGTTTCATCCATATCTATATATGGTTTAAAGATGGCTGTGTTTGGAGTATGTCCAATAGCAATGAATACACCTGTTACATCGATTTCTTCAGTAGCTTTGGTTTGGTTATTTATAATTCTACATCCAGTAACAACATTTCCATCTCCTAATACTTCATCTATTTCAGAGTTGAATTTAATATCGATATTTTCGATTCCTTTAACTCTTTCTTCCATAATTTTAGAAGCTCTAAAGTGATCTTTACGAATTAACATTGTCACTTTGGTACAGATATTAGCTAAGTATGCCGCTTCTTCACAAGCTGAATCACCAGCACCAACAATCACTACTTCTTGGTTCCTGTAGAAGAACCCATCACATACAGCACATGCAGATACCCCTCCACCATTTTTAAGATAATGTTGTTCTGATTCTAGTCCTAAATAACGAGCAGAAGCTCCAGTTGAAATGATAATTGTATCAGCGTGAATTTCTTTTTCACCATCTACCCATGCCTTGTGAATTGGTCCAGTAAAATCAACCTTAGTAATCATACCTGAACGTACATCTGTGTCAAATCTTTTTGCTTGAGCTTCTAATTGCATCATCATTTCTGTACCATTAACTCCTTCAGGGTAACCTGGGAAGTTATCAACTTCAGTAGTCGTAGTTAATTGACCTCCTGGTTGTAGCCCTTGGTAAAGTAGAGGACTCATATTTGCTCTTGCAGCGTAAATTGCTGCTGTAAAACCAGCTGGACCTGATCCAATGATTAAACATTTTACTTTTTCTATCATTTAATACTATTTTAATGTGTTTATTCGCTATGTATTTTTAATACTACAAAGGTAATAATTAAATAAGTCACTTTTCTGTGATTTTCATTACACTTTAAGTTAAAAAATGTGAATAACGGGAATGCTATTATGATATAAACCTATTGAATTAAATCATTTAAGTTTTCCCAAAATAATAATTTAATTCCTGAATCATTAAGTGTAAGAATAACATGCACTTTATTATGGTTTAACATCGCAATTTTATTGTTTGGAAGTTGATGAATGATTTTATGAAACTCATCATTTTTATTTAGAATTTCTCTGACTTTTTCAGAAAGAGGTTCAAAATCTTCTACTAGATCATCAACTAAAATCTTCATAGCTTGATCTGAATAAGAAAAATCTTTGGTTGAATTTTGATTGGCTTCTATAGCTTTGTCTACTATAAACTCATTTACTTTTTTACCTTCTATTTCATATGGTTCAACCATTTCAAGTAGTTGAGTTCTATCTTTAGCATTAGCAGATGCTTTGAACTCGTTTAAGAATGAATAGATCGCTTGTTGCTTTTCTTTGGTAAAACTTTGAGCATTTATGCTCATTATTGATAAAGTTATAACTAGTGTTGTTAGAATTGTTTTCATAATAAAGTGCTTAAAATTTCTAATTATTTAGAAGAACATTAATTTCTTTCTCCCACATTTAGCTTTTGCTACATAAGCAAAATCAAAATTAGCTTCAAATATCAATTCAATAAATAGAGGACGAGAAGCTTTATATGTTTCGTATTTTGTCAATGTAGGTAAGAGTGCTGTTTGACCTTCTGGTGAAATAAAGTCATCGAAGTATTGAGTAATACGCATTCCAGCAGTTATACCAAAACTTTCAGTACCCATCACATAGTTCCCAAATCCTAAGATTAAACCTTTATTCATTAGATTTACATGGGATTCGTTAAATTCATTGTTTGCAAAACGACTATCTTGTCTGTATGGAGCACTTAAGAGAGCGATGCAAGGGCCAAACTCTAAATAACTACCATTTTTATTATGACGATACATGAGAGAAAGGTCAGTTCTTTTAAACCCCATTTCAGAAAAATAATTTGTTGTTTCGTCAGAAATTGTATCTGTAATACTGTAATCAAACTTTTGTTTAAAGTTACCAAACATGGCATCAAATGTAATTTCATGTTCTTGATTAAAATTGAATCCTATTTTACCGCCAAAAGAGTACCCAGAAGAAAAGGTATGATTGTAATTGACATCGCTCCAAATATTCTGATTCATGAGAAAATTGGCTCCTGGTCCTCCCTTTATACCTAAATCAACCCATGTTTGAGCATTGAATGTTAAAGTAATGAGGAAAAAAGTAATTAGAGTGAATGTTTGTTTCATGTGGCTAAATATAGGAATATTAAGTCTTTTAGGAAAATTAGTTTAAATTATTTTATAAGGTGTATTATCTTTTTATCTTTGGTCGCTAAATTGCCATGATAAATTCGTTGGTATTAATAAATTGAGATAATAAAAAAATAGACTATGTTAAAAGGTAAAGTTGCTATTATAACTGGAGCTACAAGAGGAATTGGAAAAGGTGTGGCATTAAAATTTGCTCAAAATGGAGCTGATGTTGCATTTACATATGTAAGTAGTGAAGAAAAAGCAAAGTTAGTTGAAGAGGAATTAGCTGCTTTAGGTGTTAAAGCAAAAGGATATAAATCAAATGCTGCAGATATGCAGTCAGCTACAGATTTGGTTGATCAAGTGTTAAAAGACTTTGGAACAATTGATGTTGTTGTGAATAATGCAGGAATCACTAAGGATGGATTATTGATGAGAATGTCTGAGGAAAATTTTGATGATGTAATTGCGATCAACCTAAAGTCAATCTTTAATATGACTAAGGCTGTTTTGAGAACAATGCTTAAAAATAAAGCTGGATCTATTATTAACATGACATCTGTTGTAGGTATTCAAGGGAATGCTGGTCAAGCAAATTATGCAGCTTCTAAAGCTGGTGTAATTGGTTTTACAAAGTCTACAGCTCAGGAATTAGGTTCTAGAAATATTAGATGTAATGCAATTGCTCCAGGTTTTATTGAGACAGAAATGACAGGTGCTCTTGACCCTTCAGTTGTAGAAGGTTGGGTAAAAGAAATTCCATTAAAAAGAGGAGGAAAGCCAGAGGATGTTGCTAACGCCGCTTTATTCTTAGCTTCTGATTTAAGTACTTATGTTACAGGGCAAACATTAAGTGTTTGTGGTGGAATGTTGAGATAATCATAGATTTATCATTAAATATATAAAACCAACTTCTAACTTGACTTGAAGTTGGTTTTTTGTTTTTTATATAGTGTAATACTGAGTTTAGTATGGATAATATGACTTACCTTCTTGTATTTGTTGGCTGTATATTTCTTTCTAGAATTATATTGAATCAGGTACAACAGAAATTGAGTACTGAAGAAAAAGTGCTTTTAATGGACCTATTCAGTACCAATAAAACTTATACTTATATTGGAATTTTTTTACTGATTTTATGCTATTTTATTTTACTCAAATTAACAGAAATTAATCCCAATGTAATTACGAACATATACTTTGTTATCTTGTTGATTTATATGGTAATAAAATATTTTATGTCGAGTAAAAAAATGAAAGAAAATCATATCCCTCCAGCATATATTAGAGCTTATTTATTGTCAACTGGTGTGACATTGTTTGGATTTTTAGTAATATTGTTCTCAATAAATTATTTGAAGTAAATGCTTACGTTTGTTTATCCTTCTTGGTATATACTCTTTTGTATTCTGTTGGGAATAGGATATGCTGTTTTGTTGTATCGAAAAGATAAAACATTTGGTGAAGAAACTAGAGTTTTACCTTATCTTTTAGGGGTACTTCGTTTTTTAAGCGTATCTATACTTGCTTTTTTATTGCTAGAACCATTAGTTGAAACTGAAGAGCAGATTATTGAAAAACCAATTATTGTGATAGCTCAAGATAATTCGGAAAGTATCCGATTATCTAAAGATTCAGTTTATTATAAAAGTAATTACCCACTAGCACTACAGAAATTAAAGGAAAATTTATCGGAAAAATATACGGTCGAAACATTTCATTTTGGAGGGAAGACTGCTGATAGCTTAAGATTTGATTATCAATTGAAGCAAACAGATATTTCTGAACTATTTGAAAACATTGAACAGAAATATTATGGGCGTAATTTAGGTGGTGTAATTTTATCCTCTGATGGAATAATCAATAAAGGATTGAATCCTGAATATGCGGCTAAAAATATAGAAAATACGGTAATCTATACCATTGCTATGGGGGATACAGCTATTCGTAAGGATTTGATTATTCAAGCAGTTCACAACAATGATATAGCATACAAAGGAAATGAATTTCCTGTAGAAGTAAACCTAAAAGCAAACTATTTGTCTGGGAAACAAGTACTCGTATCTATATGGAAAGATGGTAAAAAACTAGAAGAAAAGAGCGTTACTATTCAAGGAGAACAATTTATTGGGACCACAGATTTCCTTTTACCTGCTGATGCTAGTGGAAAACAAAAGTATCGTGTTAAGGTTTCTGAATTTAAGGAGG
>JAUHZI010000225.1 GCA_030426105.1 Bacteroidia bacterium
CGTATCCCAACCGAAAATGAGTTAAATGCTGAGTTTATAAGTTGGACTGGAGGGAGTAACAGTTTAGGTGCTTATGGATCACCATTGAAATTGCCTTTGGCTGGGGCTCGTCTTCGAAGTACAGGGGTACTTGGTAATGTAGGATCACATGGTTACTATTGGGCAAGTTCTGTGAATGGTATAAATATTCGCTTCCTTTCCTTCAACAACAGTAGCGTCAGTATGTATAGCGATAATCGAGCTTATGGTTTTTCAGTTCGATGCATTAAGGGGAATTAGATAATGAGTTAATTAGCTGATGTGATAATGGACTAATTAGAAAAGAAAACAAAGAGAAAAGAACAGAGAATAGAGAAAAAAGAGAAAAGACAAGTTTACTTCTAGAAGCCCAAGTCTTAGCATCTTTTAGGTCTTGATTCTAAATAAGTTATCAAGCATTATAGAAGTTCAAAACTTCTGTTGCTCGTTCGGTAATAAAAATATTAGGAAGGTTAATGGAGCCAACTGAAGTGATCATGTTGTTCATTGTACGTTCTAGTTCAAATGAACCATCTTTTCGTTGTTTAGACTTTAGTAATTTTAAAGCAGGATTAAGTTTTTCAGAATGAACATTTTCCCTTTTAAGAATCCAGAGAATTTCAAGGAAATCACCCTTATAGAAATTAGGAAAAGTAAGTAGGTCTAATTTATTAATCATGATACGCTCTGGATTACTAGAGCTATAACAAATCTGATGTTTTAAAATAAAGTCGATACATTTAGATCGCAAGACTTGTATAGATGGAGTCCTATAGTTTTCGGGTATAAAAGAAATTCCTTTTAAAAGTTTAACGACTCCCCAATAACACGTATGTTTTCCATAACAGCTTTTGTTGGTGCAAAAACGATTTTTAGGTGTTTCATAAGTCCCATCATCAAACCGCTGATATTTAGCAAAAAAATCTAATAATTGTAAACTCTTTTCATTTGGATATGTATTAAAATAACCGTCCAAAAAAAGCATATTTCCATTAAGACAAGGAATAGGGAAGTGATCTTCTTTTAAAGAATAAATTTTATGCTCATGATCAAAAAAATGATTTTGAATTGTTTTTAAAGGATGAATAATTCGCTCATCATTAGGAGCACACTTAAGTTCTGCTAGTAAGATAAGTGTCCACAATGTAGCTCTATAGTTGGGCACATAATGTAAATAATCGGGATAGTATTTATGGTTTTCAGGAAGTAGCTTCCATAATCCTTCTTTATTTCTTTTTGCAAAAATTTTATCAATGATATGTTGCCTTTTTTCCTCCATATTTAGGAAGCGTTAGTATGCCATATTTGCCAAGCTTTTTCTGCTTGTTGGTGCAGCATGGTAAGTCCATTTAAAATAACAGCTCCTTTGGCTTTTCCATTTTTTAAGAAAAGCGTCTCTTTAGGGTTATATATTAAATCTACAAAAAGGTGTTCATCAGTAACCTTGTTAAGCGGAAGGCTAGGAGTTTCGTTTATGGTTGGGAAAGTTCCTAAAGGAGTTGTATTAATAATCATTTTATGAAAATGAATCACATTATCATTTATATCACCCCAATTGATAACATCCCCATTCGTAGGTTGTCTAGAAGCATACATAATTGTAGCGCCATATTGTTTTTTCAAAAGGTAGGCAACAGCTTTAGCTGCCCCACCAGTACCTAAAATTAAAATGCGTTCATGACGAGATTTAAAAAAAGGCTTGATAAGTTGATGAAAACCAAAAACGTCAGTATTATAGCCAGTTAGTTTGAAGTCATTTCCATACCAATCAACTTTAACCGTATTAATGGCTCCAACTTCTTGAGCTGAAGAATCGATATGATCCAAATAAGGAAGGATAGCTTCTTTGTAGGGGATGGTCACATTAAATCCATCTAATCGATGCTCTTGAACTAAGTCTCTAATCGTATCGATAGTCTCCATTTCAAAGTTTTTATAGGAATATTTAGACAAGGCTTTTTGCTTGAATTTGTCATTGAAATATTGTTTCGAAAATGAATGTGCTAATGTTTTGCCAATTAATCCCAGTTGCATGTGCTAATCTTAGTTTTACCAAAGGTAAGCCAGAAAGTTGAAATCTTAGTGTTTATAGGGAGATTAAATATTAAAAGAATTTGTATTCTTGTTTTCTAGAATATACCTTCTATCAATGCAGTTGTCATTTTTGTTATAGAACTCTTTCATTGGTTTTAGAAATTTCTCTAATATTTTTACTGAACCAGTGTTGGTAATGTTGACATCAGCAGTAATCAGCTGAAAATTTAAGGTATTAAAACAATAGTCGATTAAATGCTGGGTTAACTCAGTACCGTACCCTTTTCTCCAGTATTTTTTTCTAAAACGATAACCAATTTCTCTTTGTTGTTCATCATTTTTAAGAATAGCACATAAGCCTATGAGTTCATCTTTGTCCAACTCATATACGCCCCAAATTACTTTGTCATTTACAGGTGTAATTTTAGGGGCATTAATAGCCAATTTAAAATGCTCAAGAATTTTACTCAAACTCCATTCTTTTTGTGGAACAGGCTTGATAATTTCTGGTGCAGATAATAGTTCGATAAAGAATTTCTGATCTTTTTCTTCGAGCACTCTGATTGATAAACGTTGTGTTTTAAAAACAAGCATGTTATGGATTATTTTCTAACCCATAATTGAATCCCATTAGGCTTTTTCCAAGCATAATTTAAGGTCTTATTGATAAAAGAACGTTTATAATTAGTAGGGAAAAATGCAGCACAGTTAGGTACATTTAGTCCCCATTTTCCTGATTTTGCTTGTTCTCCTTGTAGGACTAGTACACTAAATTTGTGTTTATCCTTTGTATCAATAGCGACAACAGGAAACCCTTTATTAGCCATTAGTTGAGCATTGTCGAGTGCTTCTTGAGAATCGGCCATTCCCAAGTTTTTCCAAGTATCGTCTTTTAATATTTTATTGTGAATATCGTGATATTCGATGAATTCACCTTTTTCTTTTAAATCGTCAACACCATTATATTCACAAATAGCTCTGGCAGTAAACGTTTTACAAAAAGAAGAAGATTCATTTTGTTTACATTGTTGGTATTCCTCTAATATTGCCTCAATAGTCATCCTTTTCTGAGGTTCGGTAGGGAGTTCTTCTTCACAAGAAGCAAGCAAAATTGTTCCTAATAATAGAATAAGGGGGAATAAATTAATTTTCATAAGTGTTTTTTTAATTGGCAGCAAAAGTAAGGTTAAATGCTAAAAATGAAATAAAAAACTAAACATAAAATTTATGGGATTATGAATAATAACTTATTTTCGCGTTCATAACTAAAAATAAGAGGAAGTATGAAAGTTGTTTTTATGGGAACTCCCGATTTTGCTGTCGCAAGTTTAGATGCGATTCATAAAAGTGGGCATGAAGTTGTAGGTGTTGTAACCAATATTGACAAGAAATCGGGGAGGGGACAGAAAGTATCTGTTTCTGCTGTAAAAACATATGCTGTTGAAAATGATTTGAAGTTATTGCAACCAGAAAAGTTCAAAAATGAGGATTTTCTTGCTGAGTTATCGGCTTTAGAAGCTGATATTTTTGTTGTAGTTGCTTTTAGAATGTTGCCAGAAGTAGTTTGGGCAATGCCGCCCAAGGGAACCATTAATCTACATGGTTCTATTTTACCAAATTATAGAGGTGCTGCACCACTTAACTGGGCAATTATAAATGGAGATCAAGAAACAGGTGTTTCTACATTTTTTATAGAAAAAGAGATTGATACGGGAGAAGTTATTGATATCGCTAAATTGCCAATTGGAGAAAACATGACGGCAGGTGAGTTACATGACGAGATGATGGTGTTGGGAGCAAAAACGCTAATCGAAACATTAGATAAAATAGAAAGTGGAGTTGTTAATGGAACTCCACAGAATCAGTTAATAAAAGGAAACGAAAAACCAGCTCCAAAAATATTTAAGGAAACTTGTCAGATAGATTGGAATGAAGATGCTCAAACAGTACACAATAAAGTAAGAGGTTTGTCACCTTACCCAGTTGCTTGGTCTAATTTTACGATGAAAGGTAAGAC
>JAUHZI010000226.1 GCA_030426105.1 Bacteroidia bacterium
ATACGTTGAGTTTGAAAGTTTGGGATGTTTATAACAATTCACAAACGGAAGAGCTAGAGTTTGTCGTAGCTCTAAATGAAGAGCTAGCTTTGGATCATGTTTTGAATTATCCCAATCCTTTTACTACAAAAACAGAGTTTTCATTTGAGCATAATCAAGTATGTGATTATTTAGATGTGCAAATTCAAGTTTTTACTATCTCAGGGAAAATAGTAAAGACTATTAACCAAAGAGCGCACACTAATGGATATAGGATTGATGGCATTCAATGGAATGGTAGAGATGACTTTGGAGATAATATAGGAAAAGGAGTTTATGTCTACAAAGTAAAAGTTGTGAATGAAAAAGGAGATAAGGTTGAAAAGTTTGAGAAGCTTGTAGTTTTAAAATAATTGTATTTAAAAAAACACTTCACCAATCCCTTCTCTTATTATTTCTATATTTCCATTACAACAATTTACAATGGTAGATGGGACATTATTCCCAAAACCAGCATCAACAACTACAGCGACATCATTCTGAAAACGCTCTTCAATAGCTTGAGGGTCTGTTGTGTAATCCACAATTTCGTCATCATCATGTACAGATGTAACAGCTAGTGGGTTACCAAGCGTATTGGTAATTGTACGAGTAATGTCATTATCAGGAATACGAATACCAACTTCCTTTTTTTTATTACCAAATAGTTTTGGAACTAAATTGCTTGCATCTAGTATAAACGTATAAGGCCCTGGAAAGGCTTTGTTAAGTATTTTATATGTACTTCTATCGAGGGGTTTAGTGTAATCAGATAAACTACTTAGGTCATAACAGATTAAAGAGAAATTAGCCTTGTTTAATTTTAGCTCTTTTAATCGAGCCATTTTTTCAAGGGCTTTTTTATTATTTAAATCGCAAGCAAAACTATAAACGGTATCAGTGGGAACAACAATAACTTCTCCCTTTCTTAAAAAACTGACAACTTCCTCAATTTTTCTTTGATCAATATTTTTACTTGAAAAAAACTCTATTAACATAAAACCCTCAATTTTTAATGCGCAAAGCTAATAAAAATGAGGGTTTTACCAATCAAATCGTCTTGATTTGTTTTTGTTGTGGAATAAATTATCCGTTAACCTTTTTGTAGTCAGCTAAGAATTTAGCTAATCCATTATCTGTTAATGGGTGATTAACTAATGCTAAAATTGCATTTAAAGGTCCAGTCATAACATCAGCACCTATTTCAGCGCAGTCAATAATATGCATTGGATGACGAACAGAAGCCGCTAAAATTTCCGTGTCAAACATATAATTGTCAAAAATTAATCTGATTTGTTCAATTAACGCAATTCCATTTGTTGAAACATCATCTAATCGTCCAATAAAAGGTGAGACATAAGTAGCACCAGCTTTTGCAGCGATTAAAGCCTGACCAGCAGAGAATATTAATGTGCAATTTGTTTTAATACCTTTTTTAGAGAAATGTTTTATTGCTTTAACTCCATCTTTAGTCATAGGTACTTTTACTACAATGTTAGGGTGTAACTCTGCTAAGTTTTCCCCTTCTTTCACCATACCTTCAAAATCTGTTGCAATAACCTCAGCACTTACAGGACCATCTACGATGTTGCAGATATCAACATAGTGTTGTAAAATATTGTTAGCTCCAGCGATTCCTTCCTTAGCCATAAGTGAAGGGTTAGTTGTAACACCATCTAAGATGCCTAAATCTTCGGCTTCTTTAATTTGTTCGAGGTTTGCAGTGTCAATAAAAAATTTCATGTGGTTTTAATTTATATTTAGATTGAAAGTTTATTTCGCACAAATGTAATGGGTAAAAGCTTGTCTTGTTTGAAAAAAGAATTAACACATTAAAATAAAAATTAACACTTCTTAAAATTTTGTTAACAGAATAAATGTTTTAAATTGGGAACAATTAGATGTTCTAGAAAAAAAGCTCGATGAAACGAATAACATTATTTTTAATCTTCTTTGTTTTCAGTTTTATTTGTTTCAGTCAAGTAAATCTAGATTCTTTATGGCAAGTGTGGCAAGATGAGACTAAAGAAGATTCAATAAGATATAGAGCTTTATACCATTACTCATGGGAAGGGGTTTTATTTTCAAATCCAGATAGTGCCGTTAAGTTATCATATGTCCTCGAAGACTTTTCTGTTGAAAAGCAGATGGTTAAGTATGAAATATACTCTTCTCTAATTAGGGCAATATCATATAGTGTTCAAAGAAAATTAGATAGTGCTTCTAAATATTATAAAGTAGTATTAGAAAAGTCTATAAAACATGATATTAAAAGCTTAATAACCGAGGGCTATAAGGGAATGGGGGATGTTTATGGCGATTTAGGAGAATATCAAAAATCGTTAGAAAATTATGGGAAAGCTTTGGATATTGCTAAGTCAGAAAATGATACAATAGCATTAGCAAGTCTATACAACAATATGGCTAATGTTTATGATGAACAAGACTTGAAAAAGATGGCTTTAGAATACTACTTTAAAGCATTAGTATGGAATGAAAAGGCTGAAGAATCTAGATCAAATATAGCCAGAAATCTAATGAATATATCTTCTTATTATTGGGAGGTCAATGATTTTAAAAAAGCATTGTTTTATAATGAAAAGGCCACATCTTATTATTTAGAGGTTAATGATTGGGATGGGCTTTCTACAAGTTATTCTATTCAAGCAGGGATATATTCAAGTAAAGAACAATATGTTGAGGCGCTTAAAATGTATTTGAAGTCACTGGACTATACTTTTAGAATTGGTAATAAAAATGATATATCATACTTGTATTGTAATATTGTTGATGTTTACCTGAAAATCAACAAAACAAATTCTAACTATATTGAGGTTAAAACTTTTACTACTAAAGAAGAGTTGATACTTTCTGAAAAAGTCTATAAAACTATTCGAGATTATTCTCTCGAAGAATTATTAGATATAGGTATTGGGTATATTAAAGAAGAAGAAAATATGTACACATTATCAAATGCTTTTTTAGTAAAAGGAAGATTGAAGAGAAGACAAGGAAACATGAGTGAAGCAATTGATAATTTCACTAAGGCATATGATGTTGTTAATGAAATTGAAGGTAATAAAAAGAAGTTGGAAAATCGAATGGAGGCGACAAACGAACTGTATTTACTGTATAAAGAACAAGGTAGATTTAAACAAGCAGTAGATATGTTTGAGCAATATGTACTTTTTAGAGATAGTCTAGATGATGAAGAAACAAAGAGGTCATTATATGACCAAGAGTATAAGTATAATTACGAGAAAAAAGTAGCCATAGATTCGATAAGGCATGAAAAAGCTCAAATGATAAAACAAGTAGAAATTGAAAAGCAAAAAGTAGAAATAAGAAATCAAAAGAATAGGCAATTATTGCTTTATGGGGGATTGGGGATAGCATTGTTATTTTCAATCTATTTTGTAAGGAAAAATAGAGAAGTACGTGAGCAAAAAGTAGAAGTAGAAAAACAAAAAGACTTTGCAGAGGAACAGCAGCAAATAGCAGAGGAACAGAAAGAAATTTTAGGAAAACAACATCGAGAGATCAGAGATAGTATCAATTATGCGCAGAATTTGCAGCGCTCAGTGTTACCTTCGAAAGAAGCGGTCTATCAAAATTTTTCTAACAGTTTTGTTTTGTTAAAACCCAAGGATGGAGTCAGTGGAGATTTCTTTTGGACATATAAAAAAGGGGACTTAGTATATCTGGCTGTAGTTGATTGTACTGGGCATGGAGTTCCTGGAGCTTTTATGACAATTGTCGCTAATAATTTATTAAATGAAATTATACAAGACAACTATAATACCCCAAAAGAGATAGTCGAAGAACTTCATCAACGGATTAAGTTAAGAATTGGAGGAAGCCCAACAGCTCAGGTAAGAGACAGTATGGATTTAGGGTTGTTCTCATACAATGAACAAAGGCAAGAAGTACGATTCGTTGGGACACATATGAGTATCTATCGTGTAAGCAATTCAAAATTAGAAAAGTTTAAAGGGTCAAAAATAGATATTGGTTATAAATCAAGTATAGCAATAGAT
>JAUHZI010000053.1 GCA_030426105.1 Bacteroidia bacterium
AAGAAATTAAATCACAATCCATACTATCAACATCGAAAGAGACATAAATAATATCACATGCACTTAAGTATTCTAAAACATGCTCAGAAACTTCTTGAGCGCCAGTTCTACGAACATGCTCAACGCTTATTGTCTTCACTTTATTATTAGCAATATAATAGTCTTCAGGGTCTTCTGTATCTCTAACCCCAATAAATACTAAATCTTCTGGTTGGATTTTTGGATTAATATTTCCAATATTTTTTAATCGTTCCCACTGTTTTTTAACTTCATCTGAAATTTCTTTGACAGCATAATTCGTATTGTCTTCACCTAATGCTGTTGCCAAAGGCATTCCATGAATATTTCCAGAAGGGGATGTATATGGGGAATGTAAATCAGCATGTGCATCAATCCAAATAACTCCTAAACGTTTATCTGGATATGCCATTTTGATTCCTGCTATCGTTCCTCCAGCATTAGAGTGATCTCCAGAAAGAAGAACCGGGAACTTATTTTTTCCTAAAATTTCGCTAACAGTACCACTAACTCGTTTATAAACCTCTACTACGCCTTTAATTCTTTTGGCTGATTCAAAAGTAACATCTTCCCAAAGGCGGTCATTTTCATTTTCAATCTTTACAATTTTAGCTTTTTTGAAATAATCACTTTTTGAATTAAGTGCAGCTATTTTAACAGCGTCTATTCCCAAGCTTGCCCCTCTAGTTCCTGCGCCAATTTCAGATTTGTTTTCAACTAATACTATTCGTTTCATACGGCTCTATCAATTTTAGGGTGTAGTCTAAAAAATGACTACAAATTTTTGTTTCAATTGAATTGCGAGTTTACTAAAAAATCTGGAGTTTAACAAATATATTTCCTTTATGAATTAAGGAACAATTGCAAAATTACGTGTTTCTCCAGATACGGAAAATAATCCTACAGCTCCATCACTTAAATTTGTAGGAACATTAGCAGGTGGCGAATCAAAAATCCCTCCTCTAAAGTCAGTTTGAAAACGAATGGCAAAAACAGCATCATAAATTTCTTTTGAAATAGCATGTTGTGCTACTGTAATCGTATCTCCTGGTTGTACATCATCGATATATGTTAACTCCACTTCATATAAA
The DNA here is from genome assembly GCA_030426105.1 of Bacteroidia bacterium. Taxonomy (GTDB): domain Bacteria; phylum Bacteroidota; class Bacteroidia; order Flavobacteriales_D; family Parvicellaceae; genus S010-51. The sequence goes on from JAUHZI010000053.1 coordinate 1,110, forward strand.
TAAGTTCCGTCTGGTAAGAACTCATCTGATTGAGATAATTGCTCAGGAACACTATCGTTTCTTAAAACTCCATTTACATAGATTTTCCATGCGTAATAATCTCCAAACCCAGGGGCTTCTTGTGTACTAAAACGGATCGTATAATCTTCTATTTCTGTTGTACTTCCATCTACGTAATTAGGTTCTAGAATTACTGTATCGACAGTTGGAGAAAAATCACAATAGTCCTTAGCAGTGTAGGTGACACCTCCATAATTTATTGTTAAAGTATGCTCTTTACCTATTTGAGCTGCTGCACTATTATCTGATTTATATACACCTGGAGAAACCTCATTAAAAGTATAAGCATTCACTCCGTTTGTGACTTTTACTGTAGCACCAGAAATTAATGTTGGCTCATCTGAAGAATAAAAGTTGGCTGACTCCCCTAGCCTCACAACGTGTTCTTGTGCATGCGATGAAAACTGAGCATCAACAACTAACCTTTTGTTTTCTTCAGTATTTAAATCGACCTCGATAACTTTTGTACAACTTGATAAAGCTAGTACTCCTAATCCTAGTATGTATAATAAACTTTTTTTCATGTCTTAAAATTTAAAATTGTAAGTAATTGATGGGATAACTTTAAATAAGTATAACATTTGAGCTTCTGTTACTCCTGTTTCCTTATTCTCAACAAAGTTTAAGCTATAAGCATTGGCTCTATTGTACAGGTTATAGATTGAGAATACCCATTCTCCCTTAAATTTCTTCGTATCATATTTCTTCCCTTTTAAGGTAGCAGAGATATCCATTCTATGATATGCAGGTAACCTTTCAGAGTTTTTAGCTGAATAGATTGGAATCGTTTGCCCTTGATATACAAATTTTCCAGTAGGCATTGAAACTGCTCTTCCAGTATTGTATACCCAGTTTAATGATAATGAGAAACGTTTAGAAAATTCATAACTCGTTACAAACGAAATGTTGTGTGGCTGATCATATTTTGCTGGGTATGCTTCTCCTTCATTAATCAATGGAATATCCTTAAAGACTCTTGAATACGTATAGCTTAACCACCCTGTCCATTTTCCTTTTGTTTTCTTTGCCATTAACTCTAAACCATAAGATTGTGCTTCTCCAATTCTTAACTCACCCTCTAACCCTTGGTTAAAAATTAATTGGGCATGGTCTTTAAAGTCAATTGTATTATACATTTTCTTATAATAAACTTCTGCTGAAGTCTCAATAGCGTTATTGCTAAAGTTCTTGAAATAACCTAATGCTACCTGATCAGCAAATTGAGGTTTAACATTTGGGCTACTTGAAAACCATACATCTAATGGAGATGAAGAGGTTGAATTAGAAGCCAATTGAATGTACTGTCTTGTTCTATTATAACTCGCTTTTACAGAACTTGTTTCATCCAAAGTATACTTCAACCCTAAACGAGGCTCAAGTCCTCCATAAGTTTGGTAAATGTCACCGTCCTGATAATAAGTCGTATCACTTACATTAAAGTCATCATCATAATTATACACTGTTGCTTTCCCAATGTTCTGAAATAAAGAATACCTTAATCCATATACAGCAGAAAAGCGACTGTTAAATTGTTGCTCATTGGATACATAAATTGCATGTTCCAACGAATTTGTAGTTGGAGTTATGATTTCATTTTCTATTCCTTCAGACATATAACTGATTGTCCCTGGTGAAATTTCATGAAATGCTGATTGTAAACCAAACTTAATTGTATTCTTAGGGTCTAAATAATAATTAAAGTCTTCTTTGATATAGTAGTCATTGATTCTCGATTTCCAAGAGAAATTAAAATCATCATCTGTTGAAGGCGTTCCTAACTCATAATTATAACTACTAAAAACTACTGTACTATTTAAGAATAGTTTATCATTAAAAATATGGTTCCATCTCAATGTTCCTGTAGCATTCCCCCAATCCATATTAAACTGATTATTAATACTTAAGACATCCCTACCGAAATAACCAGATAAAAAGATTCTATTATTATCATTTAAAGTATAATTTCCTTTAATATTAGCATCATAAAAGTATAATTTCGTTCCATCCAAATCAGGATTATTAGCTAGTGGTAAAAATAAATCAGCATATGTTCTTCTTCCAGAAAGCATAATAGCTCCTTTATCCTTTTTGATAGGAGCTGTTAATGTTAATCGACTTGAAATAGTTCCTATACCTCCTTGACCTGAGAATTTCTTCATGTTTCCATCTTTCATCCTGATATCTAAAACTGAGGCTAAACGTCCTCCATATTGAGCAGGAATACCTCCTTTATATAGCTCCACATTTTTTACTGCATCTGGGTTAAAAACAGAGAAGAATCCCATTAAATGAGAAGCATTATAAACATTTGCTTCATCCAATAATATTAAATTTTGATCGGCTGCTCCTCCTCTTACAAAGAAACCAGAACCTCCTTCTCCTATTGTTTGAACTCCTGGTAGTAATTGAATTGCTTTAATGACATCCACTTCTCCCATTAATGCTGGAATACCCTTGATTTGCTCAATATTCAATTCGTTTTTACTCATATCGAGACTTTCTACATTTTTATTGCTAGCCTCACCAGTAATAACAACTTCCTCAAAAGTAGTTGATGTTTCATTTAGTTCAACATTCAACTTTACATTCTTGTCGAGAACAATTTCTTTTGTAACACTTTCAAATCCTAAATACGAATAAACAATTTTATAGGTCCCCTTTGGTAAGGTTAACGAATAAAACCCATATACATTGGTTATTGTTCCTTTGGGTTGATCAGCAATTTTAATACTTGCTCCAATTAAACCTTCACCGTTTGAAGCGTCATTCAAATTACCACTTATGGTAAATTTCTCTTGTGCGAAAAATCCTAAATTTAAAATTAGGAATAGTCCGAAGATGGTATTTTTCATATTACAAATTAAGTTGTTAGTGCAAAACTAACAGGTATATTCAAATTAAATGTTAATTCTTTGTCAAATAGAACAACTAAAAAAACAAAATGTTGCTTTTAATAGACTATTTTTTTGTGAGACGATCAACTTTGGAATAAGTTACACCAGTTGAAATTTATTTTCAACTTCTTCTTCTAACAAGGCTAACTTTACAACTTCATTCATTTTAGAAACATAGTTAAACGTTAATCCTTCTAAGTATTCTGGGTTAATATCGTCTACATCTTTTTTGTTTTTCTCACAAAGAATTAGTTCTTTAATATTAGCACGTTTAGCTGCTAGAATTTTTTCTTTGATTCCTCCAACTGGTAAAACATCACCTCTTAAAGTGATCTCTCCTGTCATAGCTAAATACTTTTTAACTTTTCGCTGCGTAAATAAAGAAGCTAAAGCTGTTAACATTGTGATACCAGCAGATGGTCCATCTTTTGGTGTTGCTCCAGCAGGAACATGAATATGAACATTATGCTCATCAAAATGTTTGGCTTCAATTCCCCAATTCTCAGCATGAGCTTTTAAATATTCTAAAGCAATAACAGCCGACTCTTTCATCACATCACCAAGGTTACCTGTTAAAGTTAATTTACCTTTTCCTTTAGTAATAGAAGACTCTATAAATAAAATATCTCCTCCATTTCTTGTCCAAGCTAATCCAGTAACAACACCTGCTACATCATTTGAAATATATTTATCTTTTTCATATGAAGGACCTAAAATCTCAACCAAATCTTCTTTTCGAATAGTTGTCTCAAATGTTTCATCAAGTGCTAACTGTTTAGCTCTATAACGAACAGTTTTAGCAATTCGTTTTTCTAATCCTCTTACCCCACTTTCAGAAGTATATGCTTCAATTATATATTCTATTGCTTCATCTGTTAAAGCATATTGTTCTTCTTTAACTCCATGTTCCTTTAATTGTTTTCGAATTAGATGACGTTTAGTAATTTCGATTTTTTCTTCTACTGTATACCCTGTCACTTCAATGAATTCCATTCGATCTCTTAAAGCTGGTTGAATAGTTGATAATTCATTGGCTGTAGCAATAAACATTACCTTAGATAAGTCGTAATCGATTTCTACAAAATTGTCTTTAAACGTGTCGTTTTGTTCAGGATCTAATACTTCTAACAAAGCGGATGATGGGTCACCATGATTACTTGTCCCAACTTTATCAATTTCATCTAAAACAAAAACAGGATTAGATGACTTCACCTTTTTAAGACTTGTCATGATTCTTCCTGGCATGGCTCCAATATAAGTTTTTCTATGCCCTCTAATCTCAGCTTCATCATGGACTCCACCTAATGACATTCGAATATATTTTCTTCCAACGGCTTCAGCAATAGACTTTCCTAAAGAGGTCTTACCTACTCCAGGAGGGCCATACAAACAAAGAATTGGTGACTTCATATCTCCTTTTAACTTTAATACAGCCAAATATTCTATAATGCGCTCCTTTACCTTTTCTAATCCGAAATGATCTCTGTCTAGAATTGCTTGCGCTTCTTGTAAATTAAACTTGTCTTTCGTATATTTTCCCCATGGTAAGTTCAATAATGTTTCGATGTAGTTGAGCTGAACTCCATATTCTGCTCCTTGAGGATTCATTCGCTCTAACTTGCTTAATTGTTTTTCAAAAGTTTTAGCGACCGATTTTTTCCACTTTTTCTTTTTTGCTTTATTTCTGAACTCAATAATCTCTTGTTTCTGAGGATTATCCCCCAACTCATTCTGAATTTCCTTCATTTGTTGTTGCAAGAAATACTCACGTTGTTGTTTATCTAAATCGACTCTTACACGAGATTGAATATCATTTTTTATGGCTAATAACTGTAATTCTTTATCTAAATGCTTTAACAGTGAATTTGCTCGTTTTTCTAAGTTGGCTTCAGCCAATACCGCTTGCTTCTCTTCTACTTCAGCATTCATATGCGAAGCAATGAAATTAACTAGAAAAGAATTGCTCTCAATATTTTTTAATGCAAACGAAGCTTCAGATGGTATTTGTGGTGATTCCTTGATAATTTTAAGAGCAGTATCTTTTAAAGTTTGATAAAGCGCTTTTATTTTCTCATCATTATCATCTGATTTAATTTCTTCAAACTGTTCAACTTTAGCTATTATATATGGTTCTTCCGCTACTAGTTCTTTTAATTCAAAGCGTTTCTTCCCTTGGATAATAACGGTTGTACTACCATCAGGCATCTTTAATACCTTTACAATGTGCGCTATTGTACCTATAGTATTTAAATCTGAAAATTTAGGTTCTTCTATATTGACATCTTTCTGTGCAACAACACCAATAGTTCTAGAAGCCCTTTCTGCATCTTTGATTAGTTTAATTGACTTATCTCTTCCAACAGTGATAGGAATTACTACACCAGGGAAAAGTACATTATTCCTTAATGAAAGAATAGGTAATTCACTAGGAATTTCTTCTTTGTTAATTCTATCCTCATCTTCTTCCGACATTAATGGTATAAATTCAGTATTTGCATCAATATCATCAACTAACCCCAATATTTTATCTGATAAAAAGTCACTCATAATTTATTCTTTTACGTCAAATTGACAGTACGTATCTTGTTTAAATTCACAAACGTTGCTCTAACAAGGTCTTAACAAGCTATTAATCTGCACTTTAAGACACATAAGCAACATTTATTTTCAACTATTTGTTCAATGCTTATGCCAAATCGCTATAACGGCAATATTGACTGCTTTTTTTACTACTAGCTGGAATTACGACATACTACGTATTTACAATCCATACCTGCTGCAATACTTTTGAGTAAAAAACAATTATGAAATACATAGCATTTGTCATTCTAACCAACCTTGCTTTAATTAGTTTCTCACAGAAAAATAAAGGAGGAGAAAAAAATCACAACAGTAAAGAACTTGATTTAAAAAAGGACTTTAATATCTCTGGTAAATCCGTTATAAAAAAATCAAAGCAAGTAGCTTTAACTAAAGTAGCACTTCATTTTAAAAAGATCACCAATAATCAAGTATACGTTGGTAAAGGAAATGACAAAGTTTCCGCTTCTGCATGGGCCATACTTGAAGGTGTTTCTGATCAAACTTTCCAAAGTATAGCTGATGAGTTTTACAAACGTTTAAATGATAAATTAAAAGCAGAAGGGCTAGCTATTACCGATTGGAATACTGTTACTAGCGCTAAGAATTTTGACAAAGTAAACGATAAACAAATAAAGAAACATTGGTCAAATAAAAATATAGGTTTGATTAATGTTTATACAGCTAATGAAGGACCACACTGTAAACAAGTCATAGGAAACCCTGGTATTTGGTCAGCTTATGCAAAACTTGGAAAGGAATTAAAATCTAATCCTATTGCTTTAGATATTATTATTGATTTTGCAAGATTTGATTTAAAGATGAAACAAAGTGGCTATTATTTTAGAACGACTTCTGCCAATTCGAATGTTTATCCACAAATATCAATCGAAAAATTTTCTGGAGCTAATGGCTTTAATACTATATCTACCAACTTAACTGCCGTTGGAAAATATGGAGAAGCTAGTATCATCACAATGAAAAAGAATATCTATTTCGAAGATGAGTTTGCCCAAAGCATTGATAGTCATAGTGGCAAACTGCCTGAAAGCATGCAAAAGAAAATCAGCTTTGGGACGAATTTAACGACTGGAACATTCGTGATTAACGTTGATGAAGAAGCATATAAAACAGCTGTATTAAATGCTCTTGACACATATACTGATTATATGATTGCTCAAATTAAATTAATTAGAAAATAAACATATAAATCGATGAAAAAAATAGGATACATAGTGCTTTTAGGATTGAGTAGCTTGTTTCAATCCACTTTTTATGCCCAAACAATAAAATATGACATCATAGAAGATTCACCAGAATTAACACCTACCACTATTGTGAATCTTGACCTTGCTCAACTTGATATGAATGGTGTGATTGAATCTTGGAGTTTTAATCTTGGATTATGGGGATATCATGATATTATCAAAAATAAAGTTTCTATTGATTACAACATCAAAAAAAGTTGGTTAGCAGTAGGAAAATTGAGTAATAAGAATTACCCTGGAAACTTAGAAGTTAACTTAGGTGCTAATTTATTGCTTACGAATAAAACGAAGAACAAAAAACTTAGGATTTCATTAGAAAGAGAATACCAGGGAAGTCACTACAATTATGCTGAGGGAACTAGAACAGATAATTATATAGAAACAAGTATTATTATTCCTGGAAAGGTAACTGTAAGAAATGGTGTTCGAGGTGGCTTATATTACAAAAATAATGCATACGAATTCAGTGATTTTGGCACTTCAATATTTAGAAGATATGGCGGTAAAATGACCTCAGCAGGGGTATATGGAGGGGTTATGACTAGAAGGTCTAAAAATCTATTCATTAAAACAGATCAATACGGTGTTTGTTTTAACTCTATAGGAGATGAATTTTATATTGATGCCCTAATTCTTCCTTATAATAAGTTTATGGATAATATTACTACTGGTGATGAAACAAGAGTCGACGAGAGTGAATTTATTAAACAAAATATAAAGGCTAGTCCAATAGGTTTTAGAGTTGGATGGAAATCCTATCAAATTGCAAAAAAAGCAAAAACAGGAAAGAAATTTGGATTGAGTTTTATGTTTGAGGCAGGTTTAAAACCATACTTAGGTCCATTTCTTAATGGTGGCTTAAGTATCACATTAGTAAAAAATAATATCCATTAAAAAATGAAACTTCTAGTTTACTTCATCCTTCTATGTTCTTTTTTCAGCTATCGAGCTCAAAACTTAACTGATTTTAACTATTTAGGTGATAATTATAGTGCTGACGAGACTTATTTGAGTGCTGCAATAAGCAGGAGTAAACTTACAAATTTGGCTGCCCCATATTCTGAAAATCATACCATAAATGGTTTTACTGGAACTATTGACCTTAAAAAAGTAACCTTTAAAAAGGGGCAAAAGCGTTTCTTTTATGAACATAAACTTATTGGTGATTTATTTATGCTATCTAGGGAAATACTTTTTAAAAACCATAATGCTATATACCGACAGGAATCGAGCAATTTGTCATGTGGTATCCTAGGTTGGGCAGCTTGGACATGGAATATCAATACCCCTAAGAAAAATTCACTAGCAATAGGTTTTAACCTCCATGATTACTTTTTAACCTCTACTTATGTTGTTGACTCAAGTTCAAGTGGAGGCAAAAGAAAAAGTTTGGAGCCTCAGGGATATTGGTTTACTGCTGGACCTAAACTTGTTTATAACCGTTCTATTTCTAAACATTTTATTCTTGAGGCAGCTACCTCCTATTCTATTTCTTACTGGAGAGTTGTTTCACTTTCTTATGCTACAGTAGATGATAATTATCCCAAGCCACATTTTGGTCAGGCTAGATTAGAAGTTTTATCATCAATTGGATTTTTTGCAGGATTTGACTATAATTGGGTCATTAATCGTGGTGATTTACCAAATAGTACCAAAAGGTTTGATGCTTTATTTGGTTTTAGATTCATGCTTTAGAACCGACTATAATCGAATGAAATATTTATACCTCTTTATTACTTTTGTTATCCCCTCTATTTGTTTGTCTAACAACAAAGATTCGTTAGCTATAGAACACATTTTAAAACGTTCTCTACAAGTAGTCTATAGTAATCCAGACTCTGCTTTTATTTATTGTCAAGAAGCTGAAAAACACAGTGAAAAATCTTTATTCTTTAAAAGTAAAACATTACTACATTATGGAATTTATTATGATATTACGAGTCGTTTTGATTCTTCTGTAAAAGCATATAACCAAGCTCTTGAATTAGCTCGAAAAGGGAACCATATATCCATTGAAGCAAGTGCTTTAAACAATTTAGGGCTAATACATTGGAATCAATCAAATTTTGACTTGGCTATTGAATACTACAATAAAAGTATTCTTCAGTTTGAAAAAATTAGTAAAAAAAATGGTATAGCAAGTACACTAAATAATATTGGTTTAATCTATAATGAACTAAAAAACTATAGTAAAGCCATTGATTATCATTATCAATCTTTAGCTTTATACAAAGAGATTGAGGATCAATATGGTATGAGTGCTTCTTATTCTAATCTGGCTATTGTTTATTCTAACCTTGGGAAATCAGACTCAGTATATTATTTCTTTCAGCAGTCCACTATTCTAAAACACAAAATAAATGACCAATGGGGAATCGCTACAAACTATACCAATTTGGCAGTCGATTTTTATCTTAATGCGATTTATGACTCATCTCTTTTTTACAACCAAAAAGCAGAGGTTATCTACAGAAGCATAAAAAACAAAAACAATTTAGCATCATGTCTTTCTGGTATTGGAAAAGATTTACTAATGCTTGAGAGATATGAAGAAAGTGAACAATCTTTAATTGAAGCTGAACAATTGGCTATAGAAACAAATGCCCAAAAATCCCTCAGAAATATCTATGATCACTTTTCAGATCTATACTATTATACTAATCAACATAAAAAGGCATACGAATACTTAAAAAAACGTTTAGATATTGGAAGTACAATTTATAATACCGAAAAAGACCGTACTATTAATGAAATTCAAACAAAATATGAAACTGCAAAAAAGAACAAAGAGTTAGCTGAGCAAAAGGAAGAAATATTGAGGCAAGAACTAACTGTAAAGACAAAAAACATTCAACTACTCTCGATTATTGGTATTCTTATAATTGTTATTACAGTTACTATCATCATTGTTCAGAATCAATTGAATAAACGAAAAAAATTAAAATTAGCATTTGAAACTCAAGAAAAAATTAAAGCTATAAATCACGAAAGAGAATTAGCGGAAGATAAGTTAAGAATATCTAGAGATTTACATGACAATATTGGCTCTCATCTAACTTTTTTAATCACATCTGTTGACAATCTCTCCTATGCAGAAACCGCTGACTCTAAAAAAGCTAAAATGGAAAAGATTAGCAACTTTGGTAGAGATACGATGAAAGAACTTAGAAGCACAATTTGGGCGATGAAAAATGAAGGGAGTTCTTTACAAGAATTGATTTATAAAGTTATTGATTTAAAAGCTCATATTCCTATTCCAATTCATGTTAATGAACATAACAGCTCTACGATTAAATTAACCTCAATTCAAATCTTAAATTGTTATCGAATTATTCAAGAAGCTATTCAAAATACGACCAAATATGCTACTGCCACTGAAATTTCTATTGATTTTGAATACATAGAAAAACACCTTAAAATTACAATTTTTGATAATGGACAAGGTTTCAATCTTGATACTATTACACCTAGAGGAATATTGAATATGCGACATCGTTGCGAAACATTAAATGGGGCATTTGAGATTGACAGCACTACAAATGGGACAAAGATTATCTGTACAATTCCTATCTAATCAAAAAAACGGTTTTAGTTTAAAGGTTCTACATGATATCCTTTTGCTCTTAATAATTCGATTACCCCTTTTTCTCCTGGCAAATGAGCGGCTCCAACAGCCATAAAAACACTCCCTTTTCTTAAATATTCCTCTACTCTATTGGCCATATTTACATTTCTCTTATATAAAAACGCTTCATTGAACTTTTCCATACTAATAGAAGAACTTTCAGCGTTTACATCTATAACCGTCATCAAACTATCCAAATCACCAGAAATATATATTGCAAGCATATCATCCATGCTCATCTGCTCTTGTTTACCATAATCTTGTACTGCCTTAACCAACTCTTCAGCTTGAGTTTTTACAGGTATTGATTTAAAAGCATTAACCTGTTCTTTCATTGTTTCTAACCCCACTAATTCTTTCCCTAGCTTTTTGGCTTCTTTAAACCAATGCAAATCCAAAGCATTTTGTTGCTCTTGATTTAAATCTTTAGTTACAACAATTTGTGTTGTAATAATTGGTTGCATTTTGTTAAATAAAAATAGAGACATCCCAACCGAATCAATAAAAAATTGATTTACTAAATCATATTCTTTTGGAGAGAGTAATGTTTTTAACGTTTGACCAGAGTCCATTAACATAGCATCTAACATTTCACTCCTATTTACACTATCCATATTTAATTCCATTGCATAAATATCTGCTTGCTGAAAGGCTTCTTCTACTCCTTCCTTAAATTGAAAGACTCGATTGTCTTGAGAATGAAAAGTTCCATACAAATACGAAGTTTCCTCTAGCTTATTCCCAGTTATTTTCCAGCATAGACTACTGTAACTTTCCTGACCGTTTATCGCAACAAAAACACCATTTATCAAAAGAAACAATAATATTATATGTTTATTTTTCATATTTACTCGTTTTTTTATTAGATTGTATAATATAAAACACCACACGTAAACTATAACCCCTCATCAAATTTACTATATTATTATGCTATCCGATACTATTTTAGATAAATATTTAGACAATTATGAGGGTAAATTTGATGATTTAATTGTAATATGTGAGCGTTTTTTACGTATTGCAATTTTAAAAGACAATAAAACTGCTAGTCATTATTTATCTATTGTACTTGATGCTGTTCACAATACCGATCATAAAAATAAAGAAGAAATAGAGGCCATTGAAAAATTATGCATTGCTGTTTCAATGTACTTTAATTCAAACTATGTTTATGCACTTTCTCTCTCTGAGAAAGCGATGTATACTCTAAGAAACTCTGAGTTAAAAAACTTCTACAATGTCCTAACTATTACATCTGGTTTAGCATATCGAGGATTGGGAAAACTAGACAAAGCAGTTCAATTATTCTTAAATAGCTATCAACTCAATGAAATTTCGGAAAACTTATTTGAATATAATATTGTCTGTAGCTATCAATTAGCTGAAATTCATTTATCAATCAAGGATCTCTATCAAGCTGAGAAGTTTTATCAACTCACACTAGAATTATCTAAAAAAAGTAACACAATATTAACTCACTTTAGGGCTAATGTGGGAATTGCGAACCTATACCTCCATAAAGATGAATATGATTTATGTAAAAAACATTTAGATATAGCCTATACACTTGAAGGCATTGGAAATGGGGCCCTTGGCAGAGTTCTATGTGATTATGGCCTCTTCTATTACAAAACTAAAGACTATAATAACGCTATAAAATACCTAAAGGAAAGCCTATCCATCAGATTGAAACATTCACTTATTGATGCTGCTTCAACTAATTATATGAATTTAACAAAAACATATTTAGCACTTAATCAATATGACAAAGCTTTACAAAACATTGAAAAAGCTTATGATATATGTATGGAACATAGATCGGAAGCTAAGATTATGCAATGTTATTATTTATTGGCGCAAACCCACAAACGTATAGAAAATTTTAGCAAAGCTGTTCAATATTTTGATTTGTATATTAATCTATATCAAAGCAATCATAAAAAGCAACTAGAAAACATCTATTTCATCAAGCACAGTACCATCAATTGATTATAGCTCTTTATTTTTCAATAGTCTGTACCTCTTCTGGTTTTTGTACATAATAGGTATAGAACCACATCAATGTAAATGAAGGAATAAAGTCTAAACCTGGTAATAACTCTTCTATTGTACCAAGGACTCCTCCTATTGCACCCTTCACTCCTCTATACATGATGAATAAAGCAAAACCTGATATTGGAGCCCAAATAAAATCAATTACTTCACCTAAAGCTGGAATCAAATAAGAAGCCATACCTATTAGGTCAAAAATTAACCCTACTATTAATAATATACTTTTCTTGTTCATTTCGTTTTTGTTTTGTAGCTAGTAACTAGCTGGTTGTTAGTACTAACACAACCTCAAAGACTATTCCAAGTTCATTTTACTACCAAATTTTTGCTATTTTGTCAGCAGGTTGGCGCATTGAATCTCCTTCTTGAACATTAAAAGCCTCAAAAAACTCTGGCATATTACTCAATGTACCATTAACTCTATATTTTCCAGGTGAGTGAGGATCTGTTGAAACACGGGTAACGAGTGCATTATCTCTAATGTTATTTTTCCAAACATGTGCAAAAGCAATAAAGAAACGTTGTTCAGGAGTATAACCTTCAATTATCTCTTTTTCTTTTCCTTCCAAGGAATGTAAGTAAGCATGATAAGCTATAGTTAACCCTCCAAAATCAGCTATATTTTCACCTAATGTCAACTCTCCATTAATAAAAACACCTTCTAAGACTTCATAAGCATTATACTGATTAATTAGTTTTTGTGTTTTTTCATTAAACTTCTTTTTATCTTCTGGTGTCCACCAATCATTCATTTGTCCTTGCGCATCATATTTTGACCCCATATCATCGAAACCATGTGTAAACTCATGCCCTATTACCGCACCCATTCTAGCATAATTTACAGCATCTTCGTAATGTTCACTAAAAAATGGCTTTTGCATAATACCTGCAGGAAAAACAATTTCATTCAATAAAGGATTGTAATAAGCGTTAACAATGTGTGGAACCATTCCCCACTCAGTTTTATCAATTTCTTTTTCTAATTTACTAAGGTTTTCTGCAACTCTAAATCGATTGGAATTTATTACATTCTGGAAATATGAATTTCGATTAATAGTCAAAGATGAATAATCTTTCCACTGATCAGGGAAACCAAGTTTTCGAGCAAAAGCTCCTAATTTTTCTTTTGCTTTAGCTTTTGTTTCAGCCCCCATCCAATCTAAATTATCAATTCGCTCATCAAATACTAAAGTAATATTCTCCACCATTTGATTAATCTTAACTTTTGCATCTTCACTAAAGTTATCCTCCACAAAAGCTTGTCCTAATGCTTCTCCAACAGCAGAACTTGTAACAGCAGCTATTCCTTGCTTCCACATTGGTTTTTGAATTTGAGTTCCCCTCATAATCGTATTGTAGAAATGAAAATTCTCATTAGCCATTTTGGTTGTTAAAGCATCAGAAAATGAATTTACCAACTTCCATTTTAAGTATAACTTTAAGTTTTCTAATGATTCTTCTGCTATAAGTTGATCTAATCCTACAATAAATCGAGGTTGTCCAATAATGATTGTATCGATATTTGCTATTCCTCTTTCTGATAAATACGTATTCCAAAGTATATTAGGGTAAGATGCATCAAACAATCCTGAAGCAGTCTTGTTATAATTTTCTTCTACTTTTCTTAACGCTACAGGTCCTTTACTTATCTCCGCCAATTTTTCTTCAATAGAATAAGCAATTAAATTGGCAGGTGCTTTAGTTTGAATTGTAATTTCAGCTTCTGAAAATAAATTACTCATATAACTTTGATATCCACTCCTCACTTTTTCAGAACGTTCATCCTCATTGAAGTAATAATCTTTGTTGGGTAGACCTAAACCTCCTTGTCGTACATGTAATCTATATTTTGTATTCCTTTTTGAATCTTGAGCAACATAAACTCCCCAAAAAGCAGGCACTCCTCTATCATGTAAATGAGCAACAGCTTTAATTAATTCTTCCTTAGATGCTATTTTTTCAATATGTTCCATCTCTGGTTTTAATAACGATATTCCTTGATTATTCCTTGTTATCGTGTCCATAAATGAAGCATAGTAATCTCCTATTAACTGATTCGCTGATCCATTTTCATGATTTTTACTAGATGCCTTTTCTAAAATATTGTTGAGGATATCATTATTACGATTCGCTAATACATTAAAACTACTCCACCTACTTTCTTCTTCAGGAATTGGATTATTCTTTAACCATTCTCCACAAGCAAACTGATAAAAATCTTGCTGAGGATTAGCTGAATGATCAATGTATTCAAACTCTAATGAAATTGTTGAATCTTTAGATTCTGTTATTTCCGTTGTTATATTTTTATTCGAATCTTCTGTTTTATTGGTATGTGTTTTTGATTCACAAGCAATTAATAATAAAGATATTACGGGGAAGTATTTTAAGCTTTTCATAACTGTATTCTATTGTTCTGACGAATATAAAAATTCGTTTCCAATTTTTATCATTTATTTAAAAACAGTATTAACAGCTTCTATTTATTTATAAACAATTTGAATGCTAGAGTACCAAAATCCTTAAGTTAAAGGCCTAACTTTCTTACTTTTCGAATAAAACAATTCTATGAGGATAATTTATACTGAACTTACGCTAAACAATCTGTTATTAACAACTTTTAATTAAATAATGCTTTGTGATTGCGCCTTTAAAATTAATTTTGCAGAAAATTTCTAATTAACATCATGACGAGATTAAGTGTTAACATCAATAAAATTGCTACACTAAGAAATGCAAGAGGTGGCAATACTCCTAACTTAGTTGAATTTGCTAAAAAAATAGAAGCATATGGAGCTGAAGGTATTACTGTCCACCCAAGACCTGATGAAAGACATATCACCTATCAAGATGTTAGGGATTTAAAACCTATTCTAACCACTGAGTTTAATATTGAAGGAAATCCGAAAGAGCAAAAGTTTATTGACTTAGTTCTTGAAAACCAACCTCACCAAGTAACTTTAGTTCCTGATGTTCAAGGACAATTGACTTCTAATCATGGTTGGGATACTGTTAAACATCACGGTTTTTTGACTGAAATTCTTGCTTTATTCAAATCTAAAGGCATACGAACTTCTGTTTTTGTAGATCCTATACCTTCTATGGTTGAAGGAGCCAAAGCCTGTGGAAGTGACCGTATTGAATTGTATACCGAATCCTATGCTTCACTATACAATACCAATCAATCAAAAGCCATTACTCCTTTTATTGAGGCAGCTGAAAAAGCGAACGAAATAGGAATCGAAATCAATGCTGGGCATGATTTAGATTTAAATAATTTAAAGTATTTTAAAAACGCCATACCCAACCTAAAAGAGGTATCCATTGGACATGCCTTAATCTCTGACGCTCTTCATTATGGTATGGAAAATACTGTTCAATTATACTTAAGAGAGCTTAAGTAGTATATAATTAATTGTAAATGAAATTACATTATAAAAAATATGGAGAGGGGCAACCTCTTATTATTGTTCATGGCTTATTCGGGACATTGGATAATTGGCAAACTTTAGGTAAAAAATTTGCTGAACATTTTGAAGTATATTTAGTCGATCAACGTAATCATGGTCATTCCCCTCATTCTGAGGATATGAATTACCAATTAATGGCAGACGATTTACATGAATTAATTACTGACTTAGATTTATCAGATGTTATTCTAGTAGGACATTCCATGGGAGGAAAAGCAGTGATGACTTATGCTACTCAACATCCAGAATATATCGACAAAATGGTTGTAGTTGACATTGCTCCAAAGCAATACCCATTACATCACCAACAAATTTTGGCTGGATTAAACGCTATCGACCTTTCTGTTATAAATACTAGAAGAGCAGCTGACGCTGTACTTTCAGAATACATTTCTGATGTTGGCGTTAAACAATTCTTATTAAAAAATTTATATTGGGTGGAAAAAGGTCAATTGGGATGGCGAATTAACATTCCTGCTTTGACTAATCATATGGAGGAAATTCTAGCTGCAACACCCTCTATACGCATAGAAACTCCAACACTTTTTATTCGAGGGGAAAAATCTAATTATATTACCGAAGATGATTACCAAGCTATTTATAATCAATTTTTAGATAGTGAAATAGAAACCATTTATAATGTTGGTCATTGGGTTCATGCAGAAAATCCATTGGAATTTTATAATATCTTGCTTGAATTTGCTAGTTAATGGAAACTATTGAAGAATTATGTAAACGGAAAGGCTATGAATATCGTCTTCAAACAAAAAAAGCTTTAATCGAAAACGGTAGCTATAATTTTTTTCGCAAACATTTCATTCAAACAGTACATAAAAATACTTTGTTATTGATTACTTATGATATAGAAAATCATAATGTAGCAACTGTTTCTTTTAAATTAAGAACTAATAACCACATTCCTTCGATTACCATTAACACTACTGAAAATATTTTCAATTTATTTTTTAGAAAAAAACTTTCTTGGAAAGTTAAACCTAAAGATGCTCAACTAAACGACTCTATCCTTGAAAAACTTAGTATACATGGATTAACTAAACTTATGATAGAGACTTCTTTTTCTCCTACAATGAGGGGCAAAACCGAAGTCAATTATTATGAATTTAATACATATTATAACCTTTGTTTTGATGAAAAAATTGAACAATTAGAAAATATTATTAATTTTCACAAAGTTTTAATTGATATACTTCAAAGTAGATATAATATAAAGTCTCACCAATGAAAAAAACTTATTTCAATTGGAGTTCTGGCAAAGACTCTTCTTTAGCCCTTTATGAAATAAAGAAAGATCCTACTATTCATATCACCCAACTCGTTACAACTGTTAATTCTCATTACAACCGTGTTTCAATGCATGGCTTAAGAATCGCTCTATTAGAGCAACAAGCTAACGCAATTGGTCTCCCTTTGGATTTAATTGAATTACCTGAAAATCCATCAATGGATGAATACAATGACTTATTATCGACTAAAGTTAATGGTTATCAAAAACAAGGGTTTGAACATTGTGTTTTTGGAGATATCTTTTTAGAAGATTTAAGGGCATACAGAGAAAAACAATTAAAACCTTTTGCCATAACGACCTCTTTCCCTTTATGGGGAAGAGACACTAGTTTTCTTATCAAAACGTTTGTTGATTTAGGATTTAAAGCTATCGTTATTTGTATTAACAACCAAAAACTTGATCATTCATTTCTTGGACGCGTAATCGACGAAAGCTTTATCAATGATCTCCCAGATGCTGTTGATCCATGTGGTGAATATGGAGAGTTCCATACATTCTGTTACGACGGACCTATTTTTAACGAGCCAATAGCTTTTGAAAAAGGCGAAGAAACTTACAGAGAATATCAATTGAATGATACCGAAACAATAGGCTACTGGTTCCTTGATTTAATTCCTCAATAAGCTTAAAACTTGTACCTTAACAATAGATATGCTGAATAGACTTGATTAGGGACTTCTAATACAGGAGTGGAATCATAAAGTAAACTATATGTTGCTACAATACTAAACTCTTTAGACACTTTGTATGATAATGAAGTTTCATTCGACAATCTAAAATCACTCAATAAATTGACCTTTGGCTGATAATAATTGATAAAACGTAACTTCCACTTTTCATTCAAATCCCAATTAAAAGAAACATACGAAGTCAATCTTAAAGCATGGTGAAATGTTTCGATTGTGGTTTCCTCATATTCATACATTCCTCCTAAACTAAAATTACAATTGATGGTATCATTTCCTAATAATTTAGCTCGTGCTCCAGCTCCTAATAAAAAACGTTGTTTAATTTTCTGCACTCCATTAAATTGAACTTGAGTAAAAAATTCACTTTGTACTGTTTCATTGGCATTTAAATCTTGTATTCTCCTTAAATGTATTCCTCCTTTATTAATTAAATCATCATTATTCTTTTTAATCAATTTGAAGTCCGTTAGAAAAAGGTAAGTAACTGAATCCTTTTTATAGTTGATTGTTGATTTATTAAAAAACTCAAAAATAGAACGGGTGTTTTCTGTATACTTCACAGAAAAATCAATATTTCCCTTCCATCCATTTTCATTTACATCCCCTCTCCTCTTTTCTACATTTAAAATTTGCCCATAAATTGAATAAGAGCAGAAAACAAGAAATGCAACATATAAGTGTCTAAACAT
>JAUHZI010000227.1 GCA_030426105.1 Bacteroidia bacterium
TGAATTTCATCAATAAATAAAATTGGATTTTTCTGTGTGAATAGCCCCCCACTTTTTTTGGCTTTTTCAATGACTTCACGAACATCTTTTACACCTGAGCTAATAGCGCTTAAAGTATAGAAAGGACGTCCAGATTCATTTGCAATAATATTTGCTAAAGTAGTTTTACCAATTCCTGGAGGTCCCCATAAAATTAAAGAAGGAATAATTCCTTGTTTAATATGATTAGTTAAAATGCCATTTTCACCCACCAAATGTTGTTGACTGATATAATCATTTAAATTTTGTGGACGAATTCTTTCTGCCAAAGGTTGATTCATAATGTAAAAATAGCAAAGATTTATGACAGAAGTTCATAAATATTACTTTGGATTTATTTTTGTTATTTTCAGCATTATGAAAACTGAACAACAACTAAAATTTTCTCCGACAATCTTTACAATTCCACTTCTTTTTGTATTTGTAATATGGTTTGTATACTGGTTGGAAATAAAATTTGGATGGAATTTTAACAAGTTCGGTGTGTATCCAAGAAATTTTAGTGGTTTAAAAGGGGTTTTTTGCTCTCCTTTCATTCATAGTGATACTAATCATCTTTTTAATAATTCTGTTCCGTTATTTGTACTCTCTGCGTGTATTTTTTATTTTTATAATGAAGTAGCAGTAAAAGTTTTGTTGTATGGAGGAGTTATAACTGGATTATTAACTTGGATAATTGCTCGTGAGTCATATCACATTGGTGCAAGTGGAATTGTGTATTTACTTTTTAGTTTTGTGCTTTTTAGTGGGATAATAAAAAAGAATTATAGATTAGTAGCTGTTTCATTTATTACTATTTTTTTATATGGAAGTATGGTTTGGTATGTATTACCTATTAAAGAAGGTATGTCTTGGGAAGGTCATTTATCAGGTTTAATTACTGGAATAATATTGGCTTTGTTATATAAAAATAAAGGAATAGTTAAGGAAATATTTGAATTTTCCAAAACAGAATTTGATGATATGTTTGATGAAGATGGGAACTATGTTCCGCCAATTATTGAAGAAGAAGCTGAGTTAGGATTGAAGGAAATAAAATACCGTTACATTTATAAAGAAGAGGAATAAAAAATCCTGCACTAAGCAGGATTTAAAATATTATAAACGTTGTCTTACGGCTTCGTATAAAAATGCGCCACATGCAACCGATACATTAAGAGATTCTATTTCTCCCAGTAATGGTAATTTAGCTTTGTAATCGACCATTTTTAAAACAGAGTTACTTACTCCTTTGTGTTCTGACCCCATAACAATTGCAATAGGTTGATTAAAATCAATATCAAAAACCGAATCTTCAGTTTTTTCAGTAGCAGCAGCTAATTTTATGTCAGCAGCTTTTAGTTGAAAAATAGCATCTTTTATATGATCTACTTTACAAATAGGTACTTTAAAAGCAGCTCCAGCTGAAGTTTTGATAGTTTCAGCATTTACAGGAGCACTACCACTCTTTTGAATAATAATTCCATTTACACCAGTACATTCTGCAGTTCTAATAATAGCTCCAAAGTTTCTTACGTCTGATACTTGGTCAAGTAATAGAAATAAAGGAATATTGTTTGATTCTAATGTTTCTTCAATTAAGTTTTCTAAATCATAAAAGTCAATAGGAGAGATCTTTGCAACAGCACCTTGATGGTTATTATGTTTAGATAAACGGTCTAACTTCTCTGTAGGAACTACACTAGTTGAAATTTTATTTTTTTTCAAGAGCTTATCTAATTGAAAAAATAAGTCTCCTCTTAAGCCTTTCTGAAGGTATACTTTATTAATAGAAGCTCCACTTTCTATGGCTTCAATAATGGCTCTAATACCAAAAATGTTTGTGTTTTGTTCCATGCTGCAAATGTAGTTGATTTTATGGTATAAAAAAACCACCTCGAAAAGAGGTGGTTTTTAAAGTTGAAACTTGTATTACTATAGATTAGTAACCAGGGTTCTGGTCATCTTGAGATATAGATCCGTTAGCATTTAATTCATTTTGTGGAATTGGCCACAATAACTGTTTTGAACTAAAGTTAATTCCTATTTTAGAGTCAATAACTGTTGGGGCTAAACCTAATCTTTTAATATCAGCCCACCTTTTACCTTCTCCAAAAAACTCTGAACTTCTTTCCCTAGATATGATATCGACAACATTAGAAGAGTCAAACGCTCCTATATCGCTTAAACCTGCCCTATTTCTAATCATGTTAAGATAGGTTGCAGCATTAGGGTCATCTCTTCTAGCTAAAACTTCTGCATACATTAATAGTACATCAGCATATCTGTAGATGTAAGGTAAATCCTTACCCTCAGCATTATCAACATATTTAGAGATGTATGCTGCATCTAAATTATTGCTATTAGGAATTAAAGATATTCTTGTATCTCCAGCTTCAAAAGTGTCTATTAAAGACTGTGATGGTCCAACTTCTAATCTACCAGTTGGAGTAAAGTTAAAAGCTAAAGAGTTACTATCAGAAGCATTGTAGTCTATTCTAAATATTGTTGAAGAACTATTATTACCTAATTGAAATAAATTTTCATAACTAGGATCAAGAGTATATTTACCTATTAAACCTTGTAATGTATTCTCAGCTAAGTCGTAATTTTCCATAAGCATGTGAATTTCAGCTTCTAATACCTCTACAGCATCGTTAGTAAGGAAGGTATTAGGATTAGATGTAGAAATTTTACCTTTTGCTAATGAAATTTCATTTAAAATATACTGATATACATCATTTTCACTAGATCTAGGAGTGTTTTTTGAATCAGGTCCATCTAAAGAAAAAACTTTTTCAACTAAAGGAAGTCCTCCAAATAATTTAACTAATCTAGAGTATCCAAAAGCTCTTATGGCATGGGCTTCAGCAATAATTTCTTCTCTTTGAGAGTTAGATATATCACTTACATTTTCCATTGTTCTAATTATAACTGTAGCTCTGTTAATAATGTTGTAATGTTGTGAAAAGATTCTTGATACATTAACATTGTTTACAAGTATATTATTTACCTCAGCTTCAGTAAAAGAAGGAAAAGAACCAGTATGTCTAAGTTCTCCAGAATACAGACCTGTTAACATTCTAAAGTCTACAATTACGGGTTGATTACCAGTAGCTGTATTTTGTATTTCATTATAAGATTGAGCTAGAGCAGTCTTAGCACTAGCATAGTCAGTAATAAACTGATCAACACCAAGAGTAGTGGGGTCAGTTATATTTAATTTATCATCGCAACTTATGAATATAGTAGACATAAGCAAGATAATGTATGTGCTTTTTAAAAATATTTTTTTCATTTTAACTGTTTTTTATTAGAATGATACGTTTAGTCCTAATTTTACAACTTTACTACCACCTTGAGTTAAGAAATCAGTACCTCCTATGATAGAGTTTCCACCTGCATAATTAACTTCAGGATCATTACCTGTATAGTCAGTAATAACTATTAGATTGTCACCAGAAAGAGTAACTCTTACTTGGTCAAATCCTTTAATTTTAGGTAAATTATAGCCTAGAGTAATGTTTCTTAATTTGATAAAAGAACCATCTTCAACAAATCTTGATGAGTCTTGGTTGTTATAAGGGTTAGTGGTTCTACTTGGTTTTGGAATGTCTGTGTTAGTATTTGTAGGAGTCCAGTAATTACCTTGAGAAATAAATTTATTAAATCCAATACTACCACTAGAACCAGTAAACTGTAAATTATTATTAAATACATCATTCCCCTCAGACAAAGCCCATAAGAAACTTAGATCAAAGTTTTTATATTTTAAATTATTAGACCAGTTCATTGTGAAGTCAGCAAAAGGTTTACCTACAATAACATAGTCATCATCATTTAATAAACCATCATCGTTTTGATCTATATATTTAACATCACCAGGACCAACCCCTTGACTTTGTAGATTTGTTGGTACCTCAGAAATATTTTGATATAATCCATCAGCTTCTAGAGCATAAAAAGCTCCTAAAGCTACACCTTCTTCAACTCTACTAACAAAACCAGAACCAAAA
>JAUHZI010000054.1 GCA_030426105.1 Bacteroidia bacterium
CTTTACCAATATAAGCATTACGTGCTATAAACATTTCTGACAAGTTGTGTTTCCCATTACCTAATCTTAAGATTTCTGACTCAAAAAATGATAATGAAGAAAAACTCCAACAAGTTCCTGTTCTTCCTTGGTTTTGGACGTCAGTTGCCTCTAAGTCTTTAATCACTTTAAACTTATACTCACTTCCTTCCCTGTTAGTCTCAAACTTTTCTTGCCCTAGTGCTAACACACTTGCTGACATGAAAACCCCAACTAAACCTTGTTTTAAAATTGCTTTCATTTCTGTTGTTTATTATTTAATTGTGTATGTAGTTCCTTCTTTACTATCTTTGAGTTGTACTCCTAGCTCACTTAACTTATCGCGAATTTGATCTGACAATGCATAATCCTTATTTTGCTTGGCCTCTTTTCGCATATTAATGAGCAACTCTAAAGCACCATCTAACACCCCATTATCGTTTTTATTCTCAGAAACCAATCCAAAAACATCTTCAATAAACCCATTAAATGTTGCCCTTAATTCATTGAATACTTTTTCCGATAAATCTATGCTATTGTTGGTTACCATTTTATTAATCTTACTCACCATTTCAAACAGCACTGCTATTGTTTTAGGTGTATTAAAATCATCATTCATATTGGCATAACTCGCAGCAATCATATCCAGAACTTTTTGCTCTTCTGATTCAGAAACTGTGCCAGACTTGTATTCTAATTGGCTCAGAGCTTTTTTTGCTTCCATTAATTTATTAAAACCTTTTTCTGATGCATTCAATGCTTCACTAGAAAAGTCTAATACGCTTCGATAATGGGCTTGCAACATAAAAAATCGTACAACCATAGGAGAATAAGCTTTTTCTAACAGGCTGTTATCTCCACTAAATAATTCATGAGGTAACAACGTATTCCCTGTCGACTTACTCATTTTTTGTCCGTTCAGTGTTAACATATTAGCATGCATCCAGTAGTTAACTGGGCTAACTCCATTACAAGCTTTTCCTTGTGCAATTTCACATTCATGATGTGGAAACTTTAAGTCCATTCCTCCTCCATGAATATCAAATTGTTCTCCTAAATATTTTGTCCCCATTGCAGAACATTCTAAATGCCATCCTGGGAATCCTTCTCCCCAAGGAGAATCCCAACGCATAATATGTTCTGGAGATGCTTTTTTCCAAAGTGCAAAATCTTGTGGGTTTTTCTTTTCCGATTGTCCATCTAATGCCCTTGAACCAGCCATCAACTCATCAATATTTCTACCTGAAAGCTCTCCATAGTTGCCTCCTTCTTCATTGTATTTCTTGACATCAAAATACACCGATCCGTTTACTTCATATGCTAAGCCTTTATCCAAAATGGTTTTTACCATATTGATTTGCTCAATGATATGACCAGTAGCTGTTGGCTCTATACTTGGAGGCAGCGCATTAAATTTTTTCAACACATCATGAAAATCCAATGTATATTTTTGAACGATTTCCATCGGTTCCAACTTCTCCAAACGTGCTTTTTTAGAGATTTTATCTTCTCCTTGTTCTGCATCATCCACCAAATGTCCTGCATCAGTAATGTTACGTACATAACGAACATTATACCCTAAAAACTTAAAGTAACGTACTACATTATCGAAAGACAAAAATGTACGACAATTTCCTAAATGGACATAGCTATAAACTGTAGGTCCACATACATAAATACCTAAATTGGGTTTACTAACTGGTTTAAATTCTTCTTTCTCTCCATTTAGAGAATTGTATATAAAAATCTGGTTAGAATCAATTTTACTCATTGTCTGTTAAATTCGATGTGCTATTAATGTGATTTAAAAATTCTTGCTTCACCTGAGGATCCTTAAAACGACCTCCATATTCGGCTGTTACTGTGCTACATTTAGAGTCTTTGACTCCCCTCATGTTTACACATAAGTGTTTTGCTTCTATTACGCAACAGACATTCTCCGTACCTAAAACAGCTTGCATTTTGGCTACAATTTGTCTAGTTAAACGCTCCTGTACTTGAGGTCTTTTCGCAAAATATTGAACATATCTATTGATTTTAGATAACCCTACCACATTTTCTTCAGGAATGTATGCTACATGTACTTTACCGATAATTGGAACGAAATGATGTTCACAATACGAATACAGCTCTATATCTTTTTCTACCAACATTTCATTATATTGGTAAGTATTTTCAAACAAAGATGTAGAAGGTTCATTAGCTGGATTCAATCCACTAAAAATTTCTTCTACAAACATTTTTGCTACACGCTCTGGTGTTCCTGCTAAACTGTCATCACTCAAATCCAACCCTAAAACATCCATTATTTTTTCAAAGTGCTCTGAAATTTGTGTTATTTTCTCAGCATCACTCAATTCAAAAGCATCTACCTTTATAGGCGTTTCTAAGCTTGTTCCTACATGATCATCACCCTGCTCCTGTATATATCTCTTTTCTGACATTAACTTGTTATTGAAAACATTACGAAATCGTAAAGATAATAATAGGATTCGACTTTTGGGAGTTTAAAACAAAATAAAAAAGAGGAGTAAAAAACTCCTCTTTTTTATTTTTAATTTTTGAATAACATCTATTCATCTTTGTTTACAATAACTCTCGTAGTTTTCGAAGAGATTATTCCAGCTGTTAAAAAAGTAATTAGAAAATCTCCTTTCGAAAATTTTGTTTCTATCAGGACATTGCCATGTTCTGGGACTGAAGGCTGACTATCTCCCAACTTAAAAACACCTTCTAAAAAATAAAACTGTTTACTTTTAGAATACACTTTAGTATGAGATTTTTCAACTGGACCAGCACCCACTGTAACATGAGTAGTATAACAACTTGAAAAAACACATATTATTCCCAATAAAACTATATGTTTTTTCATCTTACTTTAGATTACACTTTTGTATTATTTCCTGTTTTATTCCTGTGTCATCTGTTGTTGACTCCTCATAATTTAATTCTTCACATGCTTCTTTAGCTGAATTCTCTTTAGCTTTTATTGTTGCTTCTTCCTCAAACTTATAGCTATAATTATACCCTTGCGCTGACTCTTTATGTTCAATTTCACATTCACAATCATATTCTTTAGCACAAGAGACTAATGTAACAGAAGCTAAAACAACTGCATAAAAAATAATTTTTTTCATAATAATTTAGTTTAATAAAATTTATAGAAACAAAACTATTATTTGCATTATAGAATACTAAATTATTGGGGGACACAAAAAGGACACAATAACTTAGACCTTAGATATCAAACAGTTAACACTCATCAACTTGTTTTCAACTTAGCTCTAAACCTTGCTTTAGCATTTTTAACACCACTTAAAGTTATGTGTAATACTTCTGTCATTTCTTTATTACTTAACTTCAAGTGCATTAATGCTGCAACCCTACAATCATTTTTAGTTAACGACACGCCATCTTTTAAAATTAAACTTGTGAAAAAATTAGGGTACAACAGTTCAAAATCAATCATAAACCTCCCCCAATCTTTATCAGTTGATAAATTTTCTAATAATGCTTTGGACGCTTCAGGAGATTGAATATACTTTTTAAACTTTTTCAACTCTAACTCGTTCTCTTTTTTCTCATTCGAAACTGAACTTAAGCTTTCTTCTAAAACAACCTTAGCTTGTCTTATTCTTCTAAGCACCAATAAAACGATAACCAAAACGATAATAATCATAGCTACACCAAAAAAAATAACATTTTTTTGTTTTTTTTCTGACATAATAGCTTTCTTTTCTTTACTCAATTGATCTGCTAATTGTAGTGCATTTGTTTTTAGTTGATTTATTTCCAGTTCCTTTTGGACATTAAAATTCTTAATACTATCTCTATAGAAGTTAAACGCTTTATAAAACATCAAAGCTGAATCTTTATTTTCTGTATCATATAGCTTTGCTAGCTTCTCCGAAACTGCTTTCATTAATTCAAGTTTGACAACACTATCCTTGTAACTGTATGCTTTTAGAAACATTTTTTTTGCATTAATACTATCTTCCTTTGCTAGGTAATACTCTCCAATATTATAATAACTGACTACTTCAGAACCCAAATCCCCTAATAATTTAGCATAAGAGAGAGCTTCCTGCTGGTATTTTAATGCTAAATCAAATTCTTTCCGCGCAGTATATACACTTGCTAAAGAAGATACCGTATGCTGTTTTATCGCTACATATTTATCATTCAATTCTTGCTCATTTAATATAGACTGCAAATAATAAATAGAACTATCATAATCTTCTGTTACTTGATATATCTTAGCTATTGTTAATATGCTAATCAAATGACCTTCTGTATAGCCCATAATACAATTTAATGAGTCTGATATATGAGCTGCTTTTATTGCCTCGTTATAATCCTTTTGAGCCCAATAAACATTAGCAAGTAAAGTATAAGTTTTACCTTGTCTTATTTTATCATTTTCTCTTTGATAAATCTCTAAAGCTTCAGTATAATAAAAATAAGAAGAATCATATTGACCTTTATTAAAATGATACCCAGCTAGATCAAACAAAACGACTCCATAACCTATAGGGTTTTCTTTCTCAACAAAAGATGTCTTAGCTTTTTTTAAATATAAATACACAGAATCATACTCACTTATTTTTTTGTAGACATTCGACAGTGAATGAAAAGTAGAAGCTCTTTTATCTCCTTTTTTAAAATAGAGCAATGACTCTTGGTAATCTTGAATTGCTTTATTATAATCTAATTGAAAAAATCGTATCAATCCCTTGTTTTGAAAATAAACACCTTTATTCTCTTCTGTTTCAATATAGCTCAATGATGAATCTAGATATAATAAAGACTCTTTATAATCCCTAATATCTCTATAATATTGAGCATTATTAACATAAAATCTAAAATATTCACTCGTTGATTTTGCTTTAGCTTTTTGCTTCTCCAAATAAAAACGAGTACTGTCTAAAGAACACCGATTAATAATAGAGTCTAATTCTTTAAATGTATACTGAGAGAGTATAAAGTATGGCAAAAACAAGGCCATCACAACAATAAAAAACTTTCTAATAATCTGCATCCGAATTTATCTTAATTTGTAGCACACATATCAATAAACAAGCCAAAATAATGTTTACAATGTACTAAGTAAGATATGTTATCCATTCAAGCTAGATGATAACCATCTTTCCATCTTATCATAAGGAATATTTTTTCGAATAGACAAACTTTGTACTTGATCCTTTTCTATTTTTCCTACTCCAAAATATTTGCTTTGAGGATGAGCAAAATACCATCCACTCACTGAAGAAGCTGGAAACATAGCCAAACTTTCGGTTAATTCCACACCTGTATTTTCTGTTGCATTTAGCAAATCAAACAGTCCTATTTTTTCTGTATGATCAGGACATGCTGGATAACCTGGCGCAGGTCTAATTCCTCTATATTTTTCCTTAATCAGCTCTTCGTTTGTAAACTCACCTCCTGTTTCATACCCCCAATCTTCTCTTCTTACTTTTTGATGTAAGTACTCTGCAAACGCCTCTGCCAAACGATCAGCTAATGCTTTTAACATAATGGAATTGTAATCATCATGGTCTGCTTCAAAACGCTCAAGATGTTCTTCTATATTTAATCCTGTTGTAACAACAAAACCTCCCATATAATCTTTTATTCCAGTTGCTTTTGGTGCGATAAAATCTGTTAAACAATTGTTAGGAGCTCCTTTAACTTTTTTCAATTGTTGACGCATTTGACAAGACAATAACGCAACCTCATTCCTACTTTCATCTGTATAAATTTCGATATCATCATCATTAACCGAATTTGCAGGGAACAAACCATACACAGCATTTGCTTTCAACCACTTTTCATTAATAATTGTTTGAAGCATTTCTTGAGCATCAGCATATAACTTTTTTGCTTCATCTCCTACTATCTCATCTTCAAGAATTTTGGGAAAACGACCATGCAATTCCCAAGTTTGGAAAAAAGGTGTCCAATCTAAAAAGTCAACCAACTTTGACAAATCAAAATCTTTAATCACTTGTACACCTAATTGATTTGGAACTGCAATATCTTCTGCTTTCCAATCAATTTGAATCTTATTAGCTTGAGCATCCTCTAACCTCAAAAATGTTTTTTGACCTTGCTTTTTTTGATGGTTAACTCTTACTTTCTCATATTCACTTTTTATTTCTGAAATGTATGCCTCCTTCTTATTACCTAATAAACTTTCGACTACTGTTACAGAACGCGATGCGTCTAATACATGTACAACTTGTGAACTCTGTAAATGAGGCTCAATTTTCACTGCTGTATGCACTCTCGAAGTTGTAGCTCCTCCAATCATTAATGGAATATTTAGTCCAGATTGTTCCAACTCTTTTGCTACATCAACCATTTCATCTAAGGAAGGTGTTATCAAGCCGCTTAACCCAATTATATCAGCCCCTTCTTCCTTTGCTCTCTTGATAATTTCATTCCCAGGAACCATAACTCCAATGTCAATAACCTCATAGTTATTACATCCTAAAACAACCCCAACAATATTTTTACCAATATCATGTACATCTCCTTTTACTGTTGCCATTAACACCTTTCCTGCACTAGAGCTTTCCCCGTCTTTTTCCGCCTCTATATACGGCAATAAAAATGCAACAGCCTTTTTCATTACTCGGGCTGATTTAACAACTTGGGGTAAAAACATTTTACCAGCACCAAATAAATCCCCAACAACATTCATTCCGCTCATTAATGGTCCTTCAATCACTTCTATTGGACGACTAAATTGTTGACGACATTCTTCTACATCTTCATCTATATATTCAGTTATTCCTTTTACTAGTGCATGTGTTAGTCGTTCCTGAATTGATTTACTTCTCCACTCTAATGTTTTTTCTTCTTTTTTCTCAGTCCCAACTACAGTTGCTGCAATTTCAAGCAATCGTTCTGTAGCATCTGGCCTACGATTAAGCAAAACATCTTCTACATGATCTAGTAAATCCTTAGGAATATCATCATAAACTTCTAACATGGTAGGATTAACGATCCCCATATCCATCCCTTCATTAATTGCATGATATAAAAATGCAGAATGCATAGCCTCCCTCACTACATTATTCCCTCTAAATGAAAATGATACATTACTTACTCCTCCACTTACATGTGCCCCAGGTAGATTTTCTCTAATCCAACGAGTTGCTCTAAAAAAATCTAGTGCATTATCATTATGCTCTTCTATTCCTGTTGCCACCGGGAAGATATTAGGGTCAAAGATGATGTCTTGAGGAGGGAAATTAACTTTATCTACCAATATTCTGTAAGAACGCTCACACATTTGCACCCTCTTTTCATAAGAATCTGCTTGACCTTCTTCATCAAAAGCCATGACTATAGTGGCAGCTCCATATCGCTTAATCAGCTTTGCTTGGCGTATAAACTCTTCTTCTCCACCTTTCAAACTAATTGAATTGACCACACACTTGCCTTGAACACACTTCAATCCTTCTTCTATAATCTCCCATTTTGATGAGTCAATCATAATCGGAACTTTTGAAATATCAGGTTCTGAAGCAATCAAGTTTAAGAATGTTCTCATAGCCTCAACGCCATCCAACATCCCTTCATCCATATTTATATCTATAATTTGAGCTCCTCCCTCAACTTGGTCTCTTGCCACCTGCAAAGCTTCCTCATAAGCTCCAGTTTTTATTAAGCGCAAAAACTTTCGAGAACCAGTAACATTGGTTCGCTCTCCAATATTAACAAAATTTAATTCTGGTGTAATTGTTAATGGCTCTAATCCACTTAGTTTTAAATAAGGTATATTGGACCATTTGTATTTATATTTTCCGTTATAATCTTTGTGTAAACTCATTTTCTATTCAGGTTCAAGATTTAACACTATGTTAGAGTTAAGATCTTGTTTGGTTCTAACTTTATCTCTAATTCTTGGGCAACATTCAGCATGGGTGTAGGGGGATCTGTCATATCTTTTAAAGCCTTTTCTCGATACATTTGTCACGACACTCGAACTAACCTTAAAAGTATATTGCTCCTACACGTTTTGCATTGAATAAGCTCTCGGTTTATATTCTGCTGCAATATCCGCAATAACTTTGATATGTGCTGGAGATGTTCCACAGCAGCCCCCCACGATATTTAATAAATTATTCTCTAAAAAATCTCGGATTTGCTCCCCCATCATTTCTGGAGTTTCATCATATTCTCCAAACTCATTTGGAAGTCCAGCATTTGGGTGAGCACTTACTCCAAATTGACTTTCTTTGGCTAAAACAGATAAATAAGGCTTCATATCTTTTGCTCCTAAAGCACAATTTAATCCTATCGACAATAAAGGTGCATGTTGCATCGAAACATGAAAGGCTTCGGTTGTTTGCCCTGTTAATGTTCGTCCACTAGCATCTGTAATTGTTCCTGACACCATAATTGGCAAAACTTTCCCTAATTCATCATAAACTGATTGAATAGCAAATAACGCTGCTTTTGCATTCAAAGTATCGAATATCGTTTCTACCAATAAAACATCTGCTCCTCCTTTTATTAGCCCTCTTGCTTGTTCGGTATATGCATCCACTAATTCATCGTATGAAACATTTCGAAACGCTGGGTTATTTACATCAGGAGAGATAGAGGCTGTTCTGTTAGTTGGTCCAATTGACCCTGCAACGAAACGAGGTTTGTCTGGTGTCTTAGCAGTGTATTCATCTGCTACCTCTTTAGCTATTTTAGCTCCATAAAAATTAATGTCATAAGCATATTTTTCCAAATCATAATCTGCTTGAGCAATCCATGTTCCACTAAATGTATTCGTTTCTATAATATCTGCTCCTGCCTCAAAATATTTAGCATGAATAGCCTTAATGACATCTGGACGTGTTAATGACAACAAATCATTATTCCCTTTTAATGGACTCTTATGCGCTTCGAACCACCCCTTTCTAAAATCCTCTTCTTCAAGCTTATATTGCTGAATCATTGTGCCCATTGCTCCATCCAACACTAAGATCCTTTTCTTTATTTCTTCTAAAATATCTGCCATTTTATTAATGTGTTATGTACAAGTATAATAGCTCTAAAACAAAAAAATCTCTTCCAAAAAGATTGAAAGAGATTTAAGCAATTTTATATATCTAACTTATCTATTTGGAATTGGCACCTTCATTCTCAGAATGGGTTGCCAAGGTTTCATAGGGCCAATCCCTCCACCTTTCTTTATAAGATTATCTTTGTAAGAACTTTTTCCAAAGATACATTATAGATTTGTATTCAACAAATAAAGTCTACTAAGGAGTTGCCCTAAAGTCTTTTACAAACCCTATTATTTGCTTACGAAACAATAAAAATAGAATAATATAAGGGACTCCCATTAAAATATAAATCCCAGTATTTAACCCATTTCCAACACTCAAATCTGAACCTTCTGCAGACTCTATTTGAGCTCTACAGGTAGAACACCCTTGAGCAAAGTTTTGCATTGACCAAAACAGTACGATGATAAAAACAGCTACTTTTTTCACAATTACACTATCTTACGAGTTCAAAACCTTAGGTATTTTAAAATATGTTGAATCTTTTTTAGGAGCATTCTTCAAAGCATCCTCCTGTGAAATTGACGCAACATTGACATCTGGCCTTAAAACATTTACTTCATCTGACATATGAATTAATGGCTCAACACCCTCTGTATCTACCTCATTTAATTTCCCAACAAAGTCTAACATTTTATTCATATCGTTTTTAATTGCTTCTTTCTCTTCTCCTGAAAAAGATAACTTAGATAAACGAGCGATTTTATCAACAGTTTCGTTATTAATTTCCATAATTCTTTAGTTCTGTATCAATTACTTGAAACGTTTCATTACGCAAAGATAA
Organism: Bacteroidia bacterium; assembly: GCA_030426105.1. Taxonomy (GTDB): domain Bacteria; phylum Bacteroidota; class Bacteroidia; order Flavobacteriales_D; family Parvicellaceae; genus S010-51. Next base: position 9,874 of record JAUHZI010000054.1, read on the forward strand.
TAAATCTTTAAAATCTTTTGGATATAAAGGTTGATGAACCTTAGCTTTTGAAACTCCTGGCTGAGCTGGACCAAATAAATCTGTATGATCGCTAAATAACCTCCAATTATTATAAAAAGTAATTGGTACTATTGGAATATCATATTCCATAGCTAAAGCAAAGGCTCCCCTCTTAAAAGCTGTCATATTTGGAACATTATCGGGTATTTTCCCCTCTGGGAAAATGACTATTGAGCGGTTGTTTTTTAATTCATTCGCAGCTGGTATTAGACAGTCTAATGCCCGCTTGTTATCTTCACGAAAAACAGGAATATCTACTCCTCTTTTAAAAAACAAACTGATAATTGGCCATTTCAAAATTTCAGCTTTCCCTAAAAAAGCAATATGATGAGGCAACATTAAATATAGCATGACAATATCTAAATAAGAGGTATGATTGGGACAAAATATATAGGGTTCATTTTTCGGCAATTCTTTTTCAAAAACAACTTTTGGACGAACAAACACAAGCCAACAAACAATTCTTGACCATACCCTTTTTATGATGATACCATTTCTAACTCGTTTTTCACCTCTTATAAAGATGAGCATAAACGGATACATAATCAAACCTAAGGTAAGATAAACAATCCCAAAATAGAGTTTATAAATAAAACGAAATATGCCAAACTGCTTTCTCATCTTAAAGACAAAGTTAATTTTTTTCTCTAATTTGATCCTATAAATATTCCTAGTGAACAGAATACCATTATTTTTGCAATTCTAAAAATAAGTAAATGGCAAGAATACTAACAGGAATACAAAGTACTGGAACACCTCATTTAGGTAATATTTTAGGTGCAATTTTACCAGCAATCGAAATGGCTAACAATAAAGAGAATGATTCTTTTCTTTTTATTGCTGACATGCATACCTTAACACAAATAAAAGACGGTGAGCAACTTCGTGAGAACACTTATTCAACGGCTGCCACTTGGCTAGCACTTGGTCTAAACACTGATGAAACAGTATTCTACAGACAATCTGATATTCCTGAGGTGACAGAACTAACTTGGTACTTAAACTGTTTCTTTCCTTATTCTAGACTTGCTCTAGCACATTCCTTTAAAGACAAAGCGGATAGGCTTGAAGATGTAAACGCTGGACTATTTACCTACCCAATGCTAATGGCAGCTGATATTCTATTATATGATGCCGACATAGTTCCAGTAGGAAAAGACCAAATGCAACACCTTGAATTTACCAGAGATGTTGCAAGTAGATTTAACCATAAAATGGGAGAAACTCTAGTATTACCTCAGGCAAAGGTAAATGAAGAAACTCAGCTAATTCTAGGGACTGATGGTGAAAAAATGAGTAAATCTAGAGACAACTTTATTAATATTTTCTTACCTAAAAACGCCCTGAAAAAAGTCATTAATAAAAACATCATTACTGATGACACTCCTTTAGAGGATCCAAAAGATGCTGAATCTTCTACTGTTTATCAACTTTATAAATTAATTGCATCACCTGAAGCAGCTAAAACGATGAAAACACAACTAGAAGCTGGGGGATATGGATGGGGACATGCCAAAAAAGACTTATTAAATGCTATCCTAACTCGTTTTGAAGTTGAAAGAGAACGCTATAATTATTACATGGAAAACAAACATGAAATAGATAAAGTTTTAGAGGAAGGAGCTACAAAAGCTAAAGCTATAGCAGACAAAACGTTAGAACGAGTTAGAACAAAATGTGGTTATTAATTTTTTTATACATTTGTTTCCAATATAAAACACTTATTACATTATGAAAATATTAAAAGGAATAGGTATTGTGTTATTAACACTTGTTGTTATATACATCATACTAGGATTATTTGGCCCATCTAACTACAAAGTTGAAAGAGAATTACTAATCGATGCAGCGCCAAACAAGGTCTGGAATCAAATTGCTGACTTTAATGCATGGGAAAACTGGAGCCCTTGGAAAGAAAAAGACCCAACAATGGTAAACACTATTGAAGGCACGCCTGCTACAGTTGGACATTCCAACTCATGGACAGGAAACCCTGAGACTTCTGGAAAAGGAGGAATGACTTTTACAACTGTTAAAGAAAACGAAAGTCTAACTTATGACCTAAGCTTTACTGAGCCATGGGAAATGCAATCAACTGGAGGTTTTACATTGACTGCACAAGATGGAAAAACATTAATTAACTGGTACGATACTGGAGATATTCCATTTGGACAAAGACCTATGATGTTGTTTATGGATTTGGATCAAATGATGGGACCTGACTTTGAAAAAGGCCTTAAAAATATCGAACAACTCGTCAAATAATTACTTAATAATAAAATAAAAGCTACTGTTCTTGAATAGTGGCTTTTTTTTTGCTCCAAAGCTACTTAGCCTTTAAAATATTTTTTAGTAAACCGAGTGATATTAATTTCCTTTTCTAATATTTCATCTTGAAGTAAAAACTCAGCCATTCTTTTGGCATAATACGGAGCCAGTTGCACTCCTTTACTACCTAGCCCATTAAAAACGTGAACAGTAGATAAAACTGGATGAGTACCCAAAATCGGTTTTCGATCAATTGTTGTTGGGCGAATTCCTACTCTTTGCTCTAAAACTTGAACTTCTCCATCACTAATATTTTCGAACTTTTCCAACAACTCTTCTCTCGCTTCTTCTGTCTTTTTATAATCTTTATTTCCCCAATCATAAGTAGCTCCTAAAATATATTCTTCATCCCCTAGTGGCAAAACAAAACAGTTTTTGCTCAGTGCATACGAAGGTAGATTTTTGACTTTTATTCTTAAAATCTCTCCTTTAGTTAGGTTCTCTGGTAAATAATTTAAATATGGATTATGAATGTATTGGTGTCCTTCACAAAAAATCACACCTCCAGCTTTGATTCCCTTATACAACACACCTTCGTTAGATAAATCTAAGTCATTATAATCGAATTGCTCCTCAATAATCGCTCCTACCTCATTTAATACATTTTTAACTGCATTCAAAAACACACTTACATGCAGACGATATGACCAATTGACTTTTCCCAAGCCCATTTTATTCTTAACATCAAAAGCGGATAAATCATCATCAAAATCAAATAATACTTGATCAAAAGGCTCAATAGACTGTTTAGCAAACCATGTATTTTGTTCTTCTATTGATCCAAACAACCTTAAAAAGGTTAAAGGTTCAAAAAACGAACTATTCAACTCTTTTTCTTTTTTTTGATAATAGGTTATAGAATAGTTTGATAACAACTCAGCATTCCAACTTAAAATTGTTCGCTTAAATGACATAGGATGTACTAATCCCCCAGCTATATTTGATGAAGATAAATGGTGAGAATTATCTATTACTTGTACCTTCTTTCCTTTTTCTATTAACTCCAAAGCTAAAACTGACCCTGCTAATCCTTGCCCAACAATAATATAATCTAACATTACTTCAATTTTAAATGCATTACGTATAAATCTAACCCTTCTGCCCAGAAATTTTTGGTTATCGTTTGTAATTTAAACCCAAATTTTTGATAAAACAGATATACTAATTGCGAAGTACGTACCACAACATTTTTTTCATCTCGATTATTTTTAACCCAATCAATTCGATATTCTATTAAGCTTCTTCCTACCCCCTTTCCTTGATAATCTGGGTGAATCATATCCCATGAAAATCTTATTTCTTTGTTTTTCCCTACACAGTAGTTAATTCCTCCAGCACCGATAACTTTATTCCTCTCCTCTACTACAAAGTAATCTTCTTTTAAGTGGGTTAAATAATGTATAAAATCGTGTTCTTCGGAAAAGTCAAAAAAACGGGGAGAATTGAGCTGCATTAATTGAATAACTTTTTCAAAATCATGCTCAGTGTATTTTCTAATCATCTTAGCTAATATCTTTGAAGGCGATTACTATACCGAACCCTATTAAGACACATCCCACCACAACACTAATTCGATGTAATGCTTTTGCTGTTAATTTATTTTTTAGCTTACTTGCATAGTAAATTTTCAACACATCAATACCAAACATTGTACCTAAAGTTGCTACAAAATAATAGACTAAAAGGTGTTCTGGTATGTGCAACTCTTCTGTTGCAGTAGTACATGCTGCTATCCAATAAACCAATACACCAGGGTTAATCGCATTGAGGCCTATTCCCTTGAGAACATAAGTTAAGTAAGTACGCTTTCTAAAAATAATTGTATCCATTTCGGATGGAGTATCTAAAGCTTCTACATCAATATTTCTCCCTTTTTGAGGAGACTGTTTTTTTAAGATTGAGAGTACTCCCATAAAAATAAAAACAGCGGAAGCAATATATTTTATATAACTATTTTCATTAAGGCTTTCAAGGATTTTTTGAGCAAAGAAATAAGCCGCTATTAAATACAAAATATCACTCAACAGCACTCCTATATCTATAAAGATTGCTGGTTTCACTCCTTTTTTTATACTCGTTTCAAGTAGCACAAAAAAGACAGGTCCTATCAAAAAACTTAATAAGACTCCAAAAAAGACACCGTTGAGTAATATTGTAACCAAACTTTTAGCGTTTTTATCTTGCTTTCGTAAATATAAGCATTTATCTACTTACGATATATGATTCTTATCAGAAAGGTGTACAAGAGTTTATAATATTCTCACTTCAGTACGTCTATTTTTAGCTTTATTCTCAGCCGAATCATTTGGAGCGATTGGTTGTTCCTCTCCATAACCTTTATAAGTTAATCTATCAACACTTATTCCTTTTCCGACTAACCAATCTACAACTGCTTTCGCTCTATTTTCTGACAACACCTTATTCTGTTCATCATTCCCATCACTATCGGTATGTCCACCTAATTCAATTTTAATCGCTGTATTTTTAGTTAAAATTGCTTTTAACTTTTCTAATTCTGCAATTGAAGTTGGTTTTAACTCATACTTATTGACATCGAAAAATATATTTTCCAACACAAAAGTATCTCCTGATTTTATTGGACGCATTGGTACATTGACTAAAAAACCTTCTTCGTTTCTTTTTAGTTTATCAATTGAATAGTTTTTAGAATAAAAGAAATAACCTTCATGTTCAGCAATCAACGCGAAATCTTTGTTTTTAGGTAAAGCAACTATAAAATCTCCATTTCCACTATTTGCTATTGCTGCTTTAAATACTTTATTGGTTTTTAAATCTATTAACTGAAATTTAGCTGCCAAAGTTTTTTTTGTATCCTCATCATAAACTAAACCTTTCATAAAAGTTGTCTCAATAGGTTGAAACTTTTTAGGCAAATCAAAAGAATACAAATCCAAACTTCCAAAACCGCCATCTCGATCAGATGCAAACAATGCTATTCCTCCACCAGAAGAAACCAACAAACTATTTTCATCTTTGTATGTATTAATTGGGTATCCCAAATTAATTGCTCTACCCCATCTTCCAGTAGCATCCATTCTACTCATATACAAGTCCTGTCCCCCCATTCCTGTATGGCCATCAGACGAGAAATACAAAGTTTGACCATCTGGATGAATCTGTACTGACTCTTCCCTTCCTGGGGTATTAATATTATCACCTAACTTTTCTGGTACTGACCATGTTCCATTGGGTAAAATTTCTGTTTTATAAATATCCTGATTTTTAGGGTCCCTCCTTTCTCTATGCTTCACTAAACCTCTCACAAAATATAACGTCTTTCCATCAGAAGAAAAACAAGGCTGAGTTTCCCAATGCCCAGAATTAATGGGCTTCCCCATATTTACGGGCTCTGTCCATTCATCTCCTATTCGCTCACTAACAAATAAGTCACAACTACCATAGCCTTTTCTTCCTTTTCCATATTCACCATCTGGCCCAGTAGCACATCCAACCATAATGATATATTTTCCATCTGCAGATAAAGTTGGGGCTCCCTCATTAGCAATGGTATTTATATTTGGACTTACTGATGCTGCTCTATTCCAAACACCATCGCTTTCTTTATTTGTTATAAAAATATCTTCTTGCTTTTGAAAATAGGCTACTCGACTATCATCAATTGTCCTTGTAAACAATAATGTACTATCATCAGCTGTTAACGAAGGGAAATATTCAGGGTTTTTAGTATTAATAGCCGCTCCCATATTTTTAGGTTCAAAAGGAGTTGGTGTTCTTTTTGCCTGAATGCCAAATTCAGAGTTACGAATAAACTTTTGACATGCTTTTACAAAAACAGGATTGGGATTCCTTACTTCTAGATACTTTCTTGCATAGCCAATGCATTTTTGGTATTCGCCTTGAGCCATTAACAGATTTGCCAAATAAAAATATTCTGATTGAGAAAATCTATTTGTCTTTTGTAGCATGGATTCTTTGTAAGCCACAGCCTGTTTAAAATCACCTTTTTCGACATAAACATTTGACAACAAACTATACGCTTCAGCAAAAGTAGGGTCCTTCTCAAGAGCCTTTTTTAAATTAAGTTCTGCGCACCCCAATGATCTTTCTCCTGTTGTTGGGTTCATCTCATTAAAACAAGCCCTTCCAGCTTCATATAGTTTAATCGCTTTTTTACTTGAGGTTGAATACCTTCCTGGTTGTGCAACACTACACGACGATATAAGTGTGAATACACTTAGTAACACGATATAATATAAATCTTTCATATTTTTAATTAAGGTACATTAATATATTTATGTGTCTGTAAAGAAAGGGTCCATTTAGGGTTTTCTTTAATATAATCAATAATTAGGGGGAGCATTTTATCACTTTTACCCCATTCTGTTTGAAGGTAAAGTTTACAATCATTATTCAATTTATTGGCATGCTCCTCAGCCCAAGCTAAATCATGTTTATTAAACACTATTACTTTTAATTCATTTGCCTGAGCATAAATAGACTCGTGAGGTGCTTTAAATTTTTTGGGAGAAAAACAAACCCAATCTATATCCCCAGAAAGTTCATATACCCCAGATGTTTCTATAGCTAGATAGCACCCTACTTCTTTAAGAGCGTTGGTTAATTTTGTTAAATCATACATGGCAGGCTCTCCTCCAGTTATTACAACAAAATCAGCCTTGGTTCTTGTAACCTCAGATACAATATCTTTGATCGTTTTTATTTCGTGCTCTTCAGCATCCCAACTTTCTTTTACATCACACCAAACACATCCAACATCACACCCAGCTAATCTAATAAAAAATGCTGGACGCCCACTATAAAAACCTTCTCCTTGAACAGAATAAAACTGTTCCATTACAGGCAATTGATTCTCTAACAATTTATTAATCATTTGCTCACTTCTTATCTTTCTTCTTCTTTCCTTTCTTTTTCTTTCCTGCTTCTTCTGCCTCAGCCGCTTTTCTCTTGGACAATAACTGATTAAGCTCAGCTTCTTTTTCTTCGTCTCTTGCTCCTCCAAATCGGTCATACTCAACAACTACAATTTCCTTTCCTTTGTCATAAAGAACTTCAACCTGTTTTTGTCCTTCGTCTAGAAAATATTGCCATAACCCATCTTTTTTTCCTCCTGAATGCTTTCCTGTTGTACTCAATTGACCATTAGGGTGAAAATACTCCCACTTACCAACAGGTTGTCCACCACTATATTTCTTTGTATATGAAAGTTGACCATCTTTATAATAATACACAGACTCTCCATCTACTTTTCCATTCTTATACTGTTTTTTTGACTTCAGGAGACTATCCTCACCTGGAAAATAGGTAATATAATCGCCATGAAATTCTCCTCCACCATAGTTGACTACTCTTAATATTTTACCGCCCTTTGCATAATACCTACACTCTCCATCTAAAACATCATTCTTATAGTTCATTACTTTTTTTATGCTACCATCTTCAAAGAAAAAACGCCAAGTTCCAGTTTTACTCCCCATTTCATAGGTATTTTCCCATGCTAAATTCCCATTTTCATACCAAAACTTCCATGTTCCATTCTCAATTCCTTGATCCCACTCTGTTACAGTCCATGGTGAGCCTGTTTGATAATAAGAATAAGAAGTATCTTGCTCTTTTCCTTCAACAAATTTAGCCACACGCTCACGTTTATTGTTGTTATGATAAGAAATGCAGACACCTGTATAAGGTTTATTCGTTTTTCGATGGTATATTAATTTATTTCCTGGGTCCATTTCCAAATCACTATCACAATCTACGGCATGAGCTGGAGTTTGGAAATTCTGCCTTGGATTATCAGGATAACTTGGGGCTTCTTTTGGTTTCTCTCCAGATCCCCCACGAGTAATTTGACCAAAACCAACTAAACTACTTACGATAAAAAAAACTGATATAACAAGCTTCATCTTATTTATTTTTGACTAATATAAGTATTCTATCTTGAATGTTTCTTGTAAACACTTTCAATTTATGCAACTTCTCACAATTATTTAAAAGCAGAAACTATGCCAATGAAAAAACCGCTTTAAATTTTACTCTAAAGCGGCCTTCCTTTTATTTGTTATAACCTTTTTACTCTATTATTATTTTTCTTACGACGCTTCCTTCTTTCATTTCTATTTTCATAAAATATGTTCCTTTATTCAAATGTGAAACATCTATTTTTTGGAAGTCAGTTAATGTATTTATCACATTTTGACCTATTACGTTATATATATTAATAGAAGTAATTTGCAAATCCGAATCTATATTAATTACTTCCCCTTTAGATGGGTTAGGATAAATTGCTAAATTCGCTTGGCTTGTTTCATCAATAGAAGATGAAACACCAATAGAAACATTTGTGTCAGTTGTATCTGCACACCCATTTGTAGCCATTACTATAAGTTCTACATTATATGTTCCATTTGCTCCAAAAGTATGAGTTGGATTTTGTGTTCCTGAAGTGTTTCCATCTCCAAAATTCCAAGACCATGACACAGCATTTGTTGAACCATCAGTAAAACTAACTGTTGGACTACCTGAATGTGTGAAGTTAGCAACAGGACTTTGGTTTACAACGATACTTTCATTGGCAACACTTGAGCATCCCTGAGCACTTGTTACTGTTTGTGTAATCGTCACATTTCCTGTTGAACTAGCCATATAATTAACAACTCCATTTGTATGAGCTAAAGTTGAGGTCCCATCTGAGTATACATACGTATTAGCTGCATTGTAATTCGTTGCTGCAATCGCCACATTTTGGTCAGTACAAACTGTTGAAGGAACTGTCATTCCAGCTACTGGAAGATTATTCACAACAATATAGAATACAGAGTCATCACTTGCCCCTGCTCCATCTGTTACTGTTAAAGAAACCTGATAAACTCCAAACGTACTAAATGTAAATGAATCAGATGCATTATTTGATGTATTTCCATTTCCAAAATTCCAAGCTACAGTGTAAGGAGAAGTACCTCCTGTTGAAGCATCTGAAAATTGAACTGTTTCGCCAGCACAAATCGTATCATTACTGATGTTTGGCACAGCAGTTAATGGTGTTTGTGGAGCAAAACAGCTGTTATTAGCATGCGTTCCTAAATCACTAAAATCATCATTTGCTAATACATTCCATTGTTGATCTACAAAACCAACCCAAACATCGGTTCCTTTTTTTACAGTATTCATCCTAACTAATGTATTATTCGCTGTAGAGCCACTACCCACTGCCCAGCTTGAACCAGGATCAACCCCAACTTGTCCAATCACATCAATCACCATTGCGTTAACAATATCATAAAGTTCTA
>JAUHZI010000228.1 GCA_030426105.1 Bacteroidia bacterium
CCTGCTAAGTCATTTTGAAGTCCGTAACGCGAACGTATGCGCTGTGCAGTTCCAGAATTAATTGTAGATTTCATCATCTCAATCATGGTTTGCTGTGTGGTTTTCGAAAATGCTTCAGGTGATTCGTTAGCTTGCTGACTTTCATAAATCACTTGTCCTGTCTTATCTTCTATTTTGGTAATATAAACTTTGGTCAGTAGCATCATATATCGGTTGAGATGAACCGTGTCCAACGGTAATAATTCGCTCAGCCTTTATTCCTTTGCTGATGAGGTGCTTTTTTACAGCCTCAGCTCTTTTTACAGATAGGGAATTGTTATTTTCCTCGTTTCCTTTTTTATCGCTGTGTCCATGAATGACAACTTTAATGTCTGGATATTTATTAAAAATGGAAATTAATTTATCAATATTCTTATGGTGTTTACTGGCTATTTTATAACTAGCTGTTTCAAAATATAAATCTTCAATTTGAAATAAAGTGTTGAGGTAATCTGATGGCGGTAAAGCTTGCTCCCAATGAACCAATTCAGCAGGCATCTTATTGGTATCTAACTCATTCCAAGCTTTCGTTTTTTTGTCTTTTGAAAGTGTTAGAGGGGAAAAAATAAATATACCAGCAAAAATATCTTTAACAACCCATTTATTGTTACGTTTACTCTCTATTGTAAATGTTCTTGGTAAATAAGAGAGTTTAGCATAAGTTATCGAATGTTCCTTTGTAATATCTAAATTGTATACAAGTGGAGATTTTCCAATGTATTTCCCATCAACTAAGACATGGCAGCTGTCTTGTTTAGGCGCGAAGTTAACTGTTTGAGTAAGGTCTTTTTTAGCGATAGTAGCACAGCTAAAATGAAATATTGCTAAAGTTGTAAAAACGACAATTTTATTCATGTTATGATTTGGTTTGGGGTATTAATACAAAGTTAGTAATTATCTTATCGCAGTAAGAAGAAAAGGATAAAAATAAAAAAACTCGTTACAAAGCATTGCAACGAGTTTTTTAATGTATTAGAATTATTGATTAAAGCTTGTATTCAAATTCAACTCTTCTGTTGTATTTGTATGCTTCTTCATTATCTTCATTAATTACTGGTAAGCTTGGTCCATGTCCCTCTGGAGCTAAACGCTCAGCTGCAACACCTTTGCTGATTAAGTATTCTTTTACAGAATTTGCTCTGTCGTTAGATAATTTTTGATTTAAATCTAAACTACCAGTTTTATCAGTGTGACCGTGAATTCCTAACTTGATTTCTTTGTAAGTATTTAAAATGCTTGCTAATTTATCTAAGTTAGCATAAGAAGCAGTTTTAATTTTAGCACTTCCAGTTTCAAAATATAAATCTTCAATTTGGAATAATTGATTTAAGTAATCAGCTGGGTTTTCAACTTTACTCCAGTGAGTCAATGATTTAGGGATTGTTCTATCGTCAACACCTTTCCATGCTCCAGTAGCGTGATCAACTAAAAATGTAACAGGAGCTCCAATTCCAGCACCTAAGAATAAATCTCTGATTACCCATTTCTTAAGAATTTTACTTTCAACATTAAAAGTCTTAGAAAGATAAGTTTTCTTTAAGTATGTTACCTCATATTTTTCTTTTGGTTTTACATCTAAAACAACAGGTGATTTCCCTTTGTACTCACCGTTTACGAAAACTAAAGCTCCTTTTTGCTCAGGATCTAAGGTTACAGATTGTCCTTTGTGGTGTTGCTTGGCTAATGTTGCACAACTACCTAATAATAGTGCTGTCCCAGCAACTAACAAAGTACTTTTTACTATTCTTTTCATTTTAATTAATTATTATTTAATAATATAAATTTATACTTAAGTTTGTTTTAACTCGACGCAAATATAGTTAGAAGCTTTAAATAAGAAAATGATAAATCTCTTACTTTTTAACTATTCTTTTTTTATATCTGCTATTAAGCCTGTGTAATCACACGTTGTTGGAATGGTGCTTTAAATCCATTTTCTCCTAATTGTTTTTTTATTTCACCTCTAAGTCCCCAAAATACATCCCAATAGTCCTCTACAGTACAGTAAGGTAATGCAACAAGATGTACCGCACTATCCCCTAATTCTGTTATATAAACAGATGGTGCTGGTGTCTGTAAAACTTTGTCAGAATTCTTTAAAATATTCATTACAATTTCTTGAGCTTTGTCCTGGTCAGCATCGTAGCGAATAGCAAATGGTATGTCAGCTCTGATATTTCCAATTTTTGAATAGTTTACAATCTTTGATGCAGTAATAGTTCCATTAGGAATAATCGCAGTTTTATTTTGAAAAGTGTTTAATACAGTTACAAAAACTGAAATTTCCTGAACAAAACCAAGTTCACCATCTACTTCAATTAAATCACCTACCTTAAAAGGTTTGAAGATTAATAACATCACTCCTGATGCTAAGTGTCCTAAAGAACCTTGTAATGCCATACCTATGGCTAAACCTGCAGCAGCAATTAAAGCTGAAAAAGCTGCAATTGGTATTCCTACGACCCCAGCAATTGAGATAAATAACATTGCTTTCATAGAGAATGCTAGTAATGTTAATAAGAAAGGTCTTAATGTTTCGTCAATGTGCTTTGTCTCAAACAATTTTGAAACCCCTTTCATAACCATCCTAATGATCCAGAGTCCAATGATTAAGGCGATTAAAGCACCTAATAGTTTAGGAGCCCATTGCCCAATTCCTTCCATTGCACCACCTAAAAAACCTGATAGTGCTTTTGTTATAGTTTCCATAATAGTTGTTTTTAAATTCGACGCAATCTATATTTTTATAGCTGTATAGGCAAAGATTCTTTAAGGTTTGAAGTTATAGAAATGTTAAAGATGTTATTTTTGATAAAAATTGTTCAAAATGGCATCAAATTCATTTAAAAATAAATCACATCATAGTCATATTTTGATAAAAGGAGCTCGTGTTCATAACTTAAAGAACATCGATGTTGCTATACCTAGAAATAAAATGACTGTAATTACAGGGCTTTCTGGTTCTGGGAAATCTTCCTTGGCTTTTGATACTTTATATGCTGAAGGTCAACGTAGGTATGTAGAGAGTTTGAGTTCTTATGCTCGACAATTTTTAGGAAAATTAGACAAGCCTGATGTGGATGGTATTCGAGGAATAGCTCCCGCAATTGCTATCGAACAAAAAGTGAACAGTAGCAATACACGTTCTACTGTAGGAACCTCTACTGAGATATACGATTATTTAAAGTTATTATTTGCTCGAATTGGAAAAACGTATTCGCCTATTTCTGGGAATCAAGTTAAAAAAGAACGCGTAGTTGATGTTGTTAAGTACGTTGAGTCTTTTGAAGATAAAGAAAAATTTGTAATTGCTTGTCGAATAGTTCCTCCTAAAGGGAGACCATTTTTAAAGCAGTTAGAGATTTTAATTGACCAAGGTTTTTCGCGTCTTATTATTGAACAAAAAATAGAAAGAATAGATGCTTTATTGAATAAAACAGAAAAAGAATTAGTTGCACTAGCTCCACAATTGTTAATTGATCGTCTAATGAAAGGAGAGTTAGATGATGAAGCTAGAGCTAGAATTGCAGAGTCAACTGAAACAGCATTTCTGGAAGGAGAAGGGGAATGTTCTATTATTCGCTTTGGAGAACAGGTAATTGAACGTAAGTTTTCCAATAAGTTTGAATTGGATAGAATGACATTTACTGAACCTTCAGTAAACTTTTTTACATTCAATAATCCTATAGGTGCTTGTCCAACTTGTGAAGGTTTTGGAAAAGTGTTAGGAATCGATAAAGATTTGGTAATTCCAGATAAGAGTTTGTCGATTTATGAAGGGGCAATAGCTTGTTGGAGAGGAGAAAAGATGAAAGTGTGGAATGAAGCGTTAGTGATGAACGCACACCGTTTTGACTTCCCTATTCACAAACCTTTCAATGAATTAACTGTAGAACAGGTAGATTTGTTGTGGAAAGGGAATGACTACTTTGGTGGT
>JAUHZI010000229.1 GCA_030426105.1 Bacteroidia bacterium
CATATCACCAAGTTTAATTAATACTTACACGTTAAAAAAGTTAATTTTTTATAAACATAATAATATTTACAATACACAACAAGAAATAAAACAAAATAAACTACACAGTATTGAAATATTACAAAAACTAATCTTAACTTCAGTTAAGTAAATTCTATTTCTCAATACCGTATAGCTTTAAGTATACAAAGCCCGTTTAAGAACTAATAATTAAAATTGACAACTCAATCCTATACTAAAATTCGTTCCTAACTGACCTAACTGCTGTACTTCAGACGAATACACAAAACGTCCTCCTGCTCCTGCTGTATTTGTAGCTGGATCTGTTGGATCTGGGTATACATCAAAAATATTATTAACATTTGCATTTATTCCTATTTTATCTGTTAAGTTATACACCAACCCTAAATCGGTTGTAATTTTTGCATCTAGCTCTTGATCAACCCCTCCAGATTGTGGCGCAGTAACTGTTACCTCTCCAAACCTAGTATTATTCAAACTAATATTCCATTTTTCGATATCATAGTTTAACCCTAATATAACTTTAGATTTTGGTCTTGAATTTGTTATCAACCCTTGCTCCTGTCTATCAAAAATATTATATCCGTTATCCGCTAATACTTTTGGCGTATTAATTGCATCAATTGTTGTTTTATTATAATTTGCTGCTAGACTGGCTGATAATTTACCATTACCCATCTCTATATTTCTATAATTCAATACTAGGTCACCTCCAGTTGTTTTGGTATCTCCTGCATTAATAAAAAACTGAACGGCAACCACATTGTTATCTTCTAAAATTTGTTCTACAGGATTTGTGGTATTGTTATCACTATCAGAGCCAATTTGAGAAGAAAATAAAATTCTATCATCTACTTTTATTTGATAAATATCTAAAGAAGCTGAGAAATCTTTATTGAATTTATAGGTTACTCCTCCTGATAAATTTTTTGAAATTTCATGAGTTAATTGTGGAACACCTAAAGCCTGAACTGCAGGGTTATCATTTGCTAAAGTACCTTGTAATAATGGTTCAGATGAACCAGCAATAATGATATACTGACTTAAAGTAATATGTGATTGATGCAGTGTTGGTGCTCTAAACCCTGTACTATAAGAAGCTCTAATCGCCCCTTTATCACCTATTTTATATCTTCCATTCACTTTCCAAGAAAAATTATCTCCTGCAGCTGAAAAATCTTCATATCTCTCTTAAGCTCCAAACAAGAAATCTTTATTAATATCGTAATCTAATTGTGCATATCCAGCAAAATTATTTCGAGACCACTTCCCTGCTTCATCTGGTTTTATTCCTGCAAATGAATCTGACCCTCCTTTATAATAAGACAGAGGATCTCCTTCAAAAGCTCTAAAACCTTCTTCTTTATATTCAATACCTATAGCTGTACTTAATTGCTCCGAAATTAAACCTGAAACATCAAAATTCCCTATAACATTCGTCAACCTATACCCTCCAGGTTTAAATGTTCTTGGAGAAGTTCCACCAATAATTACATCTCCTGTATTGATATCATAAGTAGTATGATCAACTAAATAATCTCTATTTACAGAATTATTAACTGTGTAAAAAACATCATTGGCCCCATAGGTAATACTCGCATCAGCATTCCATCCTTCAGCTAACGACAATTTGATTCCCGCTGCGTTGATATGATCGGTAATCTCTGCTTCAAAAGTTGGCTGGTATCCTTTAAAATCTTCAGGTCTGGTAAGAAACCCTGTATCACCTACGTCGCTTTGTCTCCAATATGGAGCTCTATAGTAAGCAAAACTTTTACCTTCTCTTTTGGTAAATCCATGAAAAGAATACAAAGTAGATTTTTCTCCTAACGGATGTTCTATATTTACAAACAAGTCCATCTTTTCCATTTCTGGCTGACCTACTTTCATGCCTAGACGCGGGTTATCTTGTGCCCATTCAACCCAATTAGGAAGTGGATTAGCTGGCAAATCAGAAACTCCTGGCGACCCTGCTCTATTAGTTATTTCCTGATTATAATACCCGAGTGTTAAATTGATAAAACCTCCTTCACCGAAGTCAAATGCCGTATTAAAATCAGCTGAAAAATTAAACCCATCTTTTTCCGAAGTGATTCCTGCTTTTGTTGAAAAAGTCGAAAACTCTACATTTTTTTTCAAAATAATGTTTAACACCCCAGCAATTGCATCGGAACCATATTGAGCAGAAGCTCCATCACGTAATACTTCAACACGCTCTATAGCTGCTGTAGGAATACTTTTTAAATCGACTCCTACTTCTCCTTTTCCCGGTGTTCGATTCAAATATACTTGAGCACTTTGATTTTTACGTTTTCCATTAACCAGAACCAACGTTCTACTTGGACCTAAACCTCGTAAATCAGCTGGATCATAATGAGCTGTAGCATCTGAAATCGCTTGATTTTGAGCATTAAACGAAGGCACTTTAAACACCAGCATTCTGTCAAAAGTAGCCTTTCCACTATTTTGCAGTTCAGCGACATCAATATTATCAATCGGCACTGGTGAGTCTAATATTGTTCTAGGTTTAGAACGGTTCCCCGTTAACACTACCTCATCTAAAACATTTCCTTCTTTTAAAACCACTGTAAATTCAGCGATAGAATAAACTGTTTTTTCTAAAGCAACAAATCCCACTGAAGAGAACACTAACGTTACAGGTATTTTTTCTACTTTGAGTTCAAAACGTCCCTCTTCATTGGTGCTTACCCCATTAGCAGTATCTTTTTCTAAAACGTTTACAAAAGGAAGTGGTGTACCACTTTCATCTGTTACTGTACCTTTAATAGTTTGTCCGATTATTGATGTAAAAGACATCAATAAAACACAAACAAGGAATTTCATTTTTTTTTCCATATTTACACTATTTAGATTGGTTTAATTTTTAATGTTAAAAATGTTAAATTTTTATAAATATACTAATACTATGGTTATTTAACAAGAAATATCACACGTTAACAACTAAAAAACAAACATAAACCATCCGTAATCACTATTTTATCTTTAACCATACTTTAACAGCTGTTATTTTCTTATTATTGTAGCTTTGTTACATATAAATTCTAATTTATTTCAATTACTATGGATATAGATGTAAGAGCCATCAATGAAAAAATAGAAAGAGAAAGTGCTTTTGTAGATTTATTAACTACAGAAATGAATAAAGTAATTGTGGGTCAAAAACACATGATTGAGCGATTACTAATTGGACTTTTAGGAAATGGACATATCTTATTAGAAGGTGTTCCTGGACTGGCAAAAACCTTAGCCATTAACACACTTTCAAAAGCAGTTGACGGAAGCTTTAGTCGTATTCAGTTTACTCCAGATTTATTACCTGCTGATGTGGTAGGTACTATGATATACAATGTAAAAGAAAATGATTTCTCTATTAAAAAGGGACCTATTTTTGCCAACTTTGTATTAGCTGATGAGATTAACCGTGCCCCTGCTAAAGTACAGTCTGCTTTATTAGAAGCAATGCAAGAGCGTCAAATCACCATTGGAGATGAAACTTTTAAATTGGATGAACCATTCTTGGTAATGGCCACTCAAAACCCAGTAGAACAAGAAGGAACTTATCCGCTTCCTGAAGCACAGGTAGACCGTTTTATGCTAAAAACTGTAATTGACTACCCAAAATTACAAGACGAGCAACTTATTATGCGTCAAAATTTAAACGGAAGTTTTCAAAAGATAAACCCTGTAATTTCTATAGATCAGATTATAAAAGCTCGTAACGTAGTTAATGAAGTTTATATGGATGAAAAAATCGAAAAATATATCTTAGATATTGTTTTCGCAACTCGTTATCCAGAAAAATATAATTTAGAGAAATTAAAGCCTCTTATCAGTTTTGGATCTTCTCCTCGTGGTAGTATCGCTT
>JAUHZI010000055.1 GCA_030426105.1 Bacteroidia bacterium
TTCAACTGTAAAACCTGCAGTTTGTAAATCTCTTCTAACCTGTCCTTTTGCACAATAGGTTACCAACACACCTTCACTATTCATATAGTGAAATATTTTCTTGAATAACTGAACATCCCATACTTCTGCTTGGGAATTGGGACCAAAAGCATCATAATAGACCAAATCAATGGCTTTATGAGGTTGAAAATCTTCTAATTTTTGCGCTATTTTTTGGAGTGTCATATAATTATTAATGATACCAATACCTCCCCATTGACTATCATGAAGAGCATCAAAGTGTTTTTGACTCATTCCACCTATTAGCCCTATATAATTTAATTTTTCTATCAACTCTTTTCCTACAGGGTACGCTTCCAAACCTATATAATGTATTTGTTGTTTTACCAAATAAGAATAATTAGCTGTTAACAAAGCATTTAACCCAGTGCCAAACCCCATTTCTAATATCGTTAGCATTCCTTTTTTCTTAACTAATGGTGCTAACCCAGTTTGAATAAATACATGTTCAGCCTCTTGAATTGCACCGTGAATCGAATGATAAGTTTCGTCAATATCAGGCCTGTACAATGTATGTGAACCATCATTGGATATTTTAAGTTCTAGTTTTTTCATTTTTTAGGAATTGTTAAACTGATACACTCAAAGTAAATCATCCAATCATCTACTTTGCTCATTACTTCTCACTTCCTTTTTCTTCTGTTACGTTCTTTAATAATCAAAGATAATTCTCTTCCTGTTTGACCTGAAACAGAAGTATTTTCCTCAGCTCTTCTTATTAAGTATGGAAGAACTTCGCGAATTGGTCCATAAGGAACGTATTTTGCCACATTGTATCCAGCGTTTGCCAGATTATAACTAATGTGATCACTCATCCCTAGTAATTGAGCAAAATAAATACGTTTATCATTTTTAGCAATACCATTCTTTTCAATCAAATCAGCTAAATGCAGACTACTTTTTTCATTATGAGTACCACCACATAAAGCAATATCCTCTAAATTTTCGACACAATAGGCTAAAGCTAAATCATAATCTTTATCTGAAGCTTCTTTATTTTCTTGAATTGGACTTTTATACCCCTTTTCAAGAGCTCTAGCACGCTCCTTTTCCATATATGCTCCTCTTACCAACTTAACCCCAAGTTTATAGCCATTTTCTTTAGCTTTAGCATGTGATAACTTTAGAAAGTCTAAACGATCCCAACGATACATCTGAATGGTATTATATATATATACTTCTTCTTGATTATAACGTTGCATCATTTCATCTACGATTCGATCGATTGCATCCTGAATCCAGCTATCTTCAGCATCTATAAACACAGGGACTTTCAACTCAAATGCTTTCTTACATATTTTATCTATTCGCACGATTACTTTCTCATACTCTTCACGATCTTCTTTAGACAATTGTTCAATTCCTGGATTTGCTTTTTCTAATAATGAAAACTTAGATACTCCAGTTGGTTTAAAAACTGCAAAAGGAATTCCCTCATTATCTTTAGCTTTTTCTATTGTTTTAATAATTTCATTTGTAGTGGCATCTAAATCGTCATTACTCTCTTTTCCCTCTACAGAATAATCTAGGATAGTTCCAATGTTAAAAGCTGATAATTCCTTTATTGTCGCATCACACTCATCAATGTATTCTCCTCCACAAAACTGCTGAAAAATGGTCTTTTTGATTGGGTAATTTATCGGTAATCTCAACGTTAATGCTGTTTTGGTTACCGCACTACCTATAGTTACCATAGTTTTACTACTTACTATTTTAAATAACCAATATGCTTTTTGTAATTGAAAAGATGACTTTCCTTTAAACGCAATTTCTGTATCATTAAAATCTATGGGCATTATACCTTAAATATTTAGTCAATAAATAAAATTATTGTACAAAAATAACATTCATCTCAAATATAGTGATTCAAAAATCTATTATTTATTTACCTTTTTCTACTTTTGTATTCAAGAAAATGAATATTTCAGTTGTAATAGCAGATGATAGTGATATTATTCGAACAGGTTTAAAACACATTTTAAATCAATCTAATAGTATTAGTATTTGTGCGGATGTAAATAATGCACACAATTTAATGTTAGCCATTGATGAGCACAAGCCCAATGTTATTCTTATTGATTATACAGCAAAAGGGTTTGACTTATCAACTATTGCAAATATCAGAATTAAAAGTAACCATATTAAGCTTATTGGGATTACACATCTTCCTAGCAAAAAAATGGTTGACGCTGCTCTTGCCAATGGCATTATGAGCCATATCAAAAAAGACTGTCCAGCGCAAGAAATTATTGATGCGGTTATCGATTCAGCAAATGGCAAGCATTTTTTCTGTGGGGAGGTTTTAGAACTTTTAAAACAAGAGAACACTGGAAATGAAACCGAAAATGAATCTCTAAATTGCTCACCAGTATCTTTATCTGACCGAGAATTAGATGTTGTTAAATTAATTTCAGAAGGTTATACTAATGCTCAAATTGCAGTTGTTTTACACATTAGTAATCATACTGTAAATACGCATAGAAAAAATATTATGCGAAAACTAGGAATTAGCAACACTGCTGGAATTGTAATGTTCGCTGTAAAAACAAATCTTGTTAGCCCAGATAAATTTGACTTTTCTCCATCAGAAAACAATTAAACTATCATGAAAAAAATATTTGTTCTACTTATTGTCGTTATTATTGTTATGGGTGGTATTATTGCATATCCATATTATAAAGTATATCAGGTTAAAGACCTTGACAATATCGCTTTTAATGAACAATCAAAAAACATTACATTAACACAGCCTATTTTATTTAGTGAATTAGGTTCGTTTTTACAGCAGAATGCTATTATCAAAGATAAAGAAGCTTTTGATCTCATTGTTAATTTTAAGCAATATGACACCATTCAATTAAACGAAGGAATAATTACGATAAAGAGAGATTGGTCGAACAACAAACTTGTTAATCAACTTTACTTAATGCGAAACCAGAAAAAAATTGTGACTTTGACTTTTGGAAGCGCAAGAAACCTTGAAGAGTTAGCAGGAAAAATTGCCCCCTCTTTAGCACTTGACTCTACTACATTACTAAAAGCTTTTAACAATGTTGAAATTCAAAATAAGTATGGGTTTAATAGCTCGACATTTATTAGTCTATTTCTTCCTAACACATATGAAGTTTACTATAATATAACTGCTGAGGAGTTTATTGCAAAAATGGCTAAAGAGTATAAAAAGTTTTGGAACTCTGAGCGTTTAAGTAAGGCTAAAGGTTTAAAAATGAGTCAATCAGAAATCACAACATTGGCTTCAATTGTATATGAAGAACAAAAAGTTAAATTTGATGAACAACCTAAAATTGCTGGTTTATACTTAAACCGATTAAAAAACAATTGGTTGCTACAAGCTGACCCAACTGTCAAATATGCTTTAGGGGATCCAACGATTAAACGTTTACTTTTCAAACACTTAGAGGTTGAATCACCATATAACACATACAGAAATGCGGGGCTACCACCTGGGCCAATCTGTTTGCCAGAACCTAGAACTATTGATGCTGTATTAAATTACGAAAAACATAATTATTTTTATATGTGTGCGAAACCTGAATATAGTGGTTATCATAATTTCTCTAAAACCCTATCGCAACATAATGCTTACGCTAAAGAATATCAGAGTTGGTTAACTAAAGAAGGGATTCGTTAAATTTTTATTCCTACAATACAAATATCATCTACTTGTTCAAGAGCTCCTTTCCAAGTCTTAAAAGCTTGATCTATGCTATCTTTTTGAGCTTTCATTTCGAGTTGGTTATTGGCTAACAATAATTTCTTTAATGGCCTATATTTATATTTCTTTCCTTTTTCTCCACCAAATTGATCTGCAAAACCATCAGTAAAAAGATATAACGTATCTGACTTGTATAGATGAATTTTACTTTGTTGAAAATCTTGCATATTCTCATATAATCCAATAGGCTGTTTACTTGACTTATATTCTATTAAAGAGAACTCTTCCCCAATAAGCGTAGCTCTTGCATTAACTTGTTCTTCGGTTAGGTGTTTTGTTTTACGAATAATCCACAATGGATTATTTGCTCCTGAAAAGAGAATATGCTGCTCACCTTCCTTATGTGAGCATAAAACGATGTCCATACCATCTTTAACATCTTTACCACTTTGAGAGAATGTTTCTATTACCAACTCTCTTGTTTTATTTAAAATAGCCTGCGGATTAGTCAATGAAAATTCTTTAATACTCCTATTCAAAGCATTAGAACACACTACACTAACTAGCGCTCCTGGTATTCCATGACCAGTACAATCTGCCACTGAAAAATAAGTTTGCCCTTCCACTCTTTGTAGCCAATAAAAATCTCCACTTACAACATCTTTGGGCCTAAAAAGCACAAAATGCTTATTTAGATACTTATCTAGTGCTTCTTGAGAAGGAAAAATAGCTTGTTGCAGTCGTTCAGAATATTTTATACTATCGTTTATTTCTTTATGGGTCTCCTCAAGCTCTAGATGTTGTTTTTCAATTTGTTGCTTTTGCTCTTCAACTGCTAACTTTTGATTTTCAATAACCCCTTTTTGTTGTTGTGTTATTTTAAAGCGATTATAGATAACTCCCGCAAAAATGGCAACCAAAATTAAACCTAAATATAAAAACCACTTTTGCTTTTTTTGTGAGACAACCTCCAAAGTAGCCTTCTCATTTTCTAATTGAATTGCTCTTAATTTTGCTGACTGTATTTTTCCTTTTACGGCATTTTTAACACTATCTGTTGCTTTCTTTTTTTCGTATTCATATTTAGTGTGCTGTTCTATAGTAGCTTTATAATTCTCTTTATTCAGAATGGAATCTCGCATCAATACTTCAAGTTGATACATCTTATAAGCTTGTTTATAATCTTGCTCTTCAATAGCTATACTTTTCAATAAAGATGATCCTTTTTCGATAATATTAGGACTTCCAACTTCTTGTGCTATTTGTAGCGAATATTCTCCATATTCTTTTGCTTTAGCATACATTTTCTTTAACATATACACCTTTCCTAAACTCAGATATGTTTTGCTCACTATAGCGTTTATTCCCATTTCCTTAGCTATAGCCAAACTCTTTTCAAAATATTCAGAGGCTAAATCTAACTTCCCCATAGAATAGTATGTTTTCCCTAAATAACGGTAACTGTCCGCAATGCCTTTTTTATTTCCTAATTCTTGTTCTATTATTAATCTCTTCTTATAATATTCTATTGCTAATTCAGTATTTCCTTGTTTAACGCTGTTTACTCCCATATTTCCATAAGAAACAGCGATACCTTCTCTATCATTAATTTTTTTCTTAATTCTAAGCTTTTATTAAAATACTCAGCAGCTAATTCTAGCTTACCTTGCGCTTGATACATCACAGCTATGTTATTATATGAGAATGCTATCATTGTTTTATCGCCAAATTCCTCAATCAATTTTAGACTTTGATTATAATAAGTTAATGCTAATTGAATTTTCCCCTGTGAATTATATATCCCCGCAATATTATTACATGCTACTATAATACCTTCCTTGTAATTCAATTTTTGAACTAGCTCCAATGTTTTTGAATAATAATCCAGCGCTTCTAAGATTTTACCTTGATCTCGGTAAATTCCTGCCATATTATTTAATGCTAGTGCAATTCCTTCCTCTTCTTCTATTGCACTCATTATAGCCAAACTCTCCTGATAATACTTCAAAGCTAAGAATGGTGTTTTTTTTCTGTAGTAATACCCTTTATTATTTAAAACTTTTGCTAGATGGCTTTTATAAAACTTCAATAA
Organism: Bacteroidia bacterium; assembly: GCA_030426105.1. GTDB lineage: Bacteria > Bacteroidota > Bacteroidia > Flavobacteriales_D > Parvicellaceae > S010-51. The sequence continues at coordinate 5,829 of JAUHZI010000055.1, forward strand.
GTTCTCATCCTCTATTTTTAGCTCTAATTTTTCAGCTAAGAAATTACCTAGCCATGTATTGTATCTATACCAAACTTTTGGGTTGCTAATACCTTCTACTAAATTATGAACTATCTTAACTTTAACAGTATCTATATTGGATTCATGAAATACTGTTAAACTACTATCTAGAAAGAGGCGCTCTTCCTCTATCATTAGTTTTAAATCCAAACTATCTACAATATAAAAAGAGGAATCACTGTATTTAATATTAGCAGCCATCTGCTGACCTATCGTAACGCTTATAAAGCACCAGAATAGAAAAGTGGGAAGTACTATTTTTTTTCTCATATTTTAACTCAAGAGTTTCTTATTTTATTCAGTAACAATCCAAACTATAAAATGCTCCTCTATTTTCTTTTCTTTTTTGAGACTGTTTTACTATTAAATAAGCTATTGCATTAAGGTTTCTTAGTTCACATAATTGTGGAGATAATTTCGCTTTCTTATATATATTTTCAGTATCGTGATAGATTTCATCCAAACGCTTCAGTGCTTTAGCTAAACGCTCATCTGACCTTACAATGGAAACAAAATCGCTCATAACTGTTTGTAAAGCCTTACGATTATGTTTAATCATAATTAACTCTTTTGGAGCTGTAGTTCCATCAGCATCCCACTCAGGTATATTAGAAAACGATTCCGCTAACTCATCTTGATTATTGATAATTTCATTTGCAATATTATGTCCGTACACCAATGCTTCTAACAATGAATTGGAAGCTAAGCGATTGGCACCATGCAATCCAGTTCTAGAAGCTTCACCACATGCATATAAATTTTTAATTGATGATTTTCCATTTTTATCGACATCAATTCCTCCACAGAAGTAATGACAAGCTGGGACTACAGGAATTAAATCTTTTTTTGCATCAATCCCAACACTTAAACACTTCTCATAAATATTAGGAAAGTGTTCTAAAAACTTTTCAAAATCTAAGTGACGACAGTCCAAATAAACAGCATCTTCTCCTGTTTTATTTAATTCATGATCAATAGCTCTTGCAACAATATCCCTAGAGGCTAATTCTGCTCAATCATCAATCTCAAGCATAAATCGCTCTCCTTTTTTATTGACTAAATAAGCTCCAAAACCTCTCACTGCCTCTGAGATTAAAAAGGCGGGACTAACTCCTGGCTGATACAATGCTGTCGGATGAAACTGAACAAACTCTATATCTTCAATTTGAGCCTTAGCACGATAGGCCATAGCTATACCATCTCCTGTGGCAATTGTAGGGTTAGTAGTAGAAGCATATACTTGTCCAGCTCCTCCTGTAGCTATTATTGTCTTATTGGCTACATAGGTATCAATTTCTTGAGTGTTTTGGTTAAGTACATACGCTCCATAACAATTAATCGCTTCTTTTTTAAAACTTTTAATTTTTTGGTTGATGTGGTGATCGGTTATTAAATCAATTGCAAAATGATGTGGTAAGGTAGTAATATTGGATAGTTTTTTGACTTGATTTAGAAGTGTAGTCTCTATTTCAAATCCAGTAATATCCTTATGATGTATAATTCTATTGGCTGAGTGCCCTCCTTCTTTACCGAGGTCATAATCACCAGTATGATCAAAATCAAATTCTGCTCCCCATCCTATTAATTCTTTTAAACGGTCAGGAGCTTCTTCAATGACCATCCTCACAACCTCCTTATTATTGAGTTGATCTCCTGCAATCATTGTATCCTCAATATGACTTTCAAAAGAATCTAATTTATCCCATACCACTGCAATACCTCCTTGTGCATACTTGGTATTCGACTCATTTTCATACGATTTTGTAACAACTCCAACAGTCTTATTTGGTAAGGCTTTAGCTAACTTAATCGCAGTGCTCAACCCTGCTACTCCAGAACCAAGTATCAATACATCAAAATGAACTAACCCCATTATCTAGCTGAAATTTCTAACATTTTTTCTATTGGGATTAAGGCTTTCTTCCTCACCTCCTCATCTACATTTACTTCAGGTAATTCATACTTCATGCATAAATATAATTTTTGCATAGTATTCATTTTCATATAGCCGCACTCAGAACAAGCACAAGTATTATCTTCTTCAACAGGCACAGGAATTAATTCCTTTCCTGGTGCTTCTTTTTTCATTTCATGCAAGATTCCAGCTTCTGTTCCTACAATGTATTTTTGACTATCATCAGTCTTTACAAAGTTGATCATGCCAGATGTTGAGCCAATATAATCAGCAACTTTTAAAATATGTGCCTCAGATTCTGGATGTGCAATAATCTTAGCATCTGGGTGTTCTAAATGTAACTCTACCAACTTATCTAACGAGAATGCTTCATGTACTACACAAGCACCATCCCAAAGTACCATATCTCTACCTGTTTCTTTATTGATAAAGGCACCTAAATTTTTATCTGGAGCAAAAATGATTGGTTGATCTTCTGGTATAGAATCAATAATCTTTTTAGCATTTGAAGAAGTACATACTAAATCACTGTGTGCTTTTACTCCAGCCGAAGCATTTACATATGTAACCACTACATGCTCAGGATATTTCTTTTTGAATTCAGCTAAATCTTCTGCCGAACACGATTCAGCTAATGAACAACCTGCCTTTAAATCAGGTAACAATACTTTTTTTTCTGGATTTAGAATTTTAGCAGTCTCAGCCATAAAATGTACGCCAGCAAAAACAATAATATCTGCTTCAACGTTAGCAGCTTTTTGAGATAATCCCAGACTATCTCCTACATAATCAGCAATTTCTTGTATTTCAGGCTCTTGATAATAATGTGCTAAAATTACTGCATTTTTTTCCTTTTTTAAACGTTTAATTTCTTCAACAAAATCCACTGTAGAAGGAGTCTCCAGTTTTAAATAACCGACTTCTTCTAACTCTAATTTTGCTTTATCTAATTCAGTATTCATATTCTTTTGTATTTGGTAATAACTATACAGTTACAATAACTGTACAAATTTAATGAAATATCACCTTAAAACATTAAATAAGATAAAAAAGCCATATAAATTAAAGCTTTCACTCCAGTTTTAATAATTTTCTTAATTTTGCAACGCTTATTTCAGCAAAAGCAAAAGGATTATGCAGTTTGAATTAACAAAAGAGTTTTTAGATGATATTAGCACTGCTGTTGCGGAGAGAAACTCTGTTTTTGTTATTGAAAACATAAGCGAGCTCCACCCTGTTGATATAGCTGAAATATTAGATCAAGTCAACTTACAGGAAGCTCAATTTATTTACCGTCAACTTAATGAAGACCAAGCTTCTTCAGTCTTAGTAGAACTGGAGGAAGATATTCGAGAACAATTTTTAGCTTCTTTATCAGCCAAAGAAATTGCAACTCAGCTGGACAATATTGAATCTGATGATGCTGCTGATATCATCCAAGACCTTCCTGAGTATAGAAAGCAACGTGTACTATCTCAATTAGAAGATGAGGAACATTCTGACGAAATTTCGATGCTTCTTGAGTATGATGAAGATTCTGCTGGAGGTTTAATGGCAACAGAGTACATTGTTACTAATGTAAACTGGACAATCGAGCAAAGTCTTTTAGAACTTCGATTACAAGCTGAAGAAACATCTTATGTTTACACCATTTATGTTGTTAATGATAACAATGAGCTTTTAGGTACTTTATCTCTAAAGAGTTTTCTTTATGCAGATAATAAAACCAAGATTAAAAACCTTTACCGTAAAGAACCTATCTCAGTTTCTACTGATACTGGAGCAGAAGAGGTTGCTCAACTTATGGAAAAATATGATTTGGTAGCAATGCCTGTAGTTGATGCTGAAAATAGACTAGTTGGACGAATTACCATTGATGATATTGTTGATGTCATCAAAGAAGAAGCTGAAAAGGATTTTCAAATGGCTAGTGGTATCTCTGAGCGAGTTGATGACAGAGATACGGTTTGGGTACTTACACGAGCTAGATTACCTTGGTTATTAGTTGGGTTATTTGGTGGAATTTTAGGCTCTTTAGTAATTGGAAGCTTTGATGAACAATTGAAAGTTTTACCTGTTTTAGCTTTTTTTATTCCTCTAATTGGAGCTATGGGAGGAAATGTCGGAGTCCAATCCTCTGCCATCATAGTACAGGGGATTGCTAATAACTCACTTTCCTTAGATTCTACAACTAAAAAAATACTTAAGGAACTTGGTGTCGCATTATTAAACGGTACCGTATTAGGTCTTTTAATTTTTGCCTATACTATTGTAACTGAAGCTGAATTAAAACTAAGCTTAACTATTGCTACTTCATTATTTTCAGTTATTGTATTTGCGGGGATATTTGGCACCTTAATTCCTTTGATTTTGCATAAAAGAAAAATTGACCCAGCATTGGCTACAGGTCCTTTTATCACCACTTTAAATGATATTATCGGACAGCTAATTTACTTCTCTATCGCTTGGTTTTTCTTCTTTTAGTTTTTCTAACCCATTTATTTATATTCTATGAAAGTTGCAATTCTTGATGATGTTCACCCTATTATTATTGAAGTTTTAGAGGAATATCATTGCGAATTAATCGATCATAAAAAAACGTCTTATGAAGATTTCAAAAAAGTTATTACTAACTACGAAGGGATATTACTTAGAAGTCGTTTAAAAATGAATCAAGAATTGTTAGAGAAAGCTAATAATTTAAAATTTATTGGTCGACCTGGTGCAGGATTAGAAAATATCGACCTCAAATATTGCGAATCAAATAATATTCAAGTTTTTCGTTCCCCTGAAGGAAATATGGACGCTGTAGGAGAGCATGCTATTGGAATGCTTTTTACCTTATTTAACAATCTTAATAAATCGGTTAATGAAGTTAAACAAGGGGTTTGGTTAAGAGAGGAAAACCGTGGAATTGAGCTAAAAGGAAAGACCATAGGTATTCTAGGTTATGGGTATATGGGAAGTACATTTGCTAAAAAACTTCGTGGTTTTGATGTCCAAATCATCGCCTATGATAAATACATTTCAGATTTTGGAAATGAATTTGTAAAGGAAGTAACGCTTGATCAGCTTTTTCAACAAACTGACATATTGAGCATTCATACTCCTTTAACTTCTGAAACAGTGCAAATGGTGAATAAGGAGTTTATTTCTAAGTTTATAAATCCAATTTACATCATCAATACAGCAAGAGGAAAATCGCTAGTTACTAAAGATATAGTTGAACTTATCAAAACAGGGAAAGTACTTGGCGTTTGTTTAGATGTTCTAGAGTATGAAAGCAGTAGTTTTGAATTTCTGGAAGCAGATAATATCCCAGAACCTCTAGCCTATTTGTTAAATAGCCCTAAAGCCGTTATTACACCACACATTGCGGGGTGGACTCATGAAGCTAAATATAAAATGGGAAAAGTTTTAGTCGATAAAATTATCGCTACTTTTTTCTAATTACTTAAACCCATTATATTTCCCTTCAAATCCAATACGATAACGTAAAAAGAACTCCATTCCCCCCATTCCATTAGTGGCAACAGATAATGAAGAGATGTTAATATCATACGCAGCTCCAAAAGAAATCCCTGCCCAATTCAACCCTATTTTAGAATAGAAAGAGTCAGATGAACGATAGTATAAACCAACTAAGAATGATTTTTCATCATAGTATCCAGTATACTTAGAGCTCTCTTTAAACATATATTTGATGTCACTTCCTAAAGCAACAGATTGGTTAGGTCCCTGTCTAAGATAATATGCACTTGGATCAATATAAATCTTAGTACTAGGTATTCCATATTCAGCAGATGCATTAACGATATATTTTCTGTATATCTTTTCATCTGGCGTAAAAAAACCAACATTTGGTCTAGTTATATGTCCAACAGAACCCCCAAAAGTAACTAATAAATTATATTGTACTTGTCCGTAATAGTATACTCCTGAATTTAAATCAAATTTGACAATACTTTCTGCAAAAGTTGCTTCTCCAGATGGTTGCAATATATTAAACTGTTCTCCAGCCCATTGATTGCCCCAAGTCATTTGTCCCAACTCTATAGAACGTTGGTAATAAGTTGGTTGAAAACCAATTGCTAAAAATTGATCTCGATCAATTTCTACCCCAGCACTTAAACTCAAATTATATATCCCAGTCTTCAAAAAACTATCTCCCGCAACATCATTATAAAAATTAACACCAGTAGCTAAATAATAATTATCTTTTTGAAAGACCTTAGCATCAATACTTCCAGAAACTGTTTTAAACATATTCGGATTTATTGCACTCCATTGGTTTCTATAACTAGTAAACAACTGAACATCACCTGGAAATAATCCTGTAGCACCTGGGTTCAATGCCATTGTAGACTCATTAAACATACTATAATGCCTATCCTGCTGACTGATAACAGTCAACATTGAAACTTGTACGATAATAAATATCAATAAATACTTTTTCATAAGAATACTATTTTACCAATGTTATATTTCCTTTCATTACACCTGTATCTCCATTATTCAATACATATTCTAAGGTATAGGCAAAAACACCAGGATTTTCTTCTTTTCCTTTAAATTTACCATCCCAACCAAAGTCTTGGTCGTTTGATTCAAAGACTTTTTGTCCATATCTATTGTATATATTGAAGTTCATTTTTGCAATCCCAGCTCCTTCAACAAACAAGATATCATTTACTTGATCTCCATTTGGTGAGAATGCAGATGGAACCCCAATTGCCTCTATTGTTACAACAGTTACTAATACCTCTGCGGTAACAGCACACCCATTATCTGCAATAACTGTAACAGTATATAATGTTGTAGAATCTGGTTCAGCTGCAGTTGATAAACAATCTTCACATGAAAGGCTATTTGTTGGAGTCCAAACATAGCTGACTCCGTCTGTTTCAATTGATAAAACGGTATTAGTACCTTGAATAATTGTTACATCGTCGCTAATCGTTAATAAAGGAGGCTGAGATACGGTAACTGTTTGTACCAAAGTATCACTAGTCAACGAATTAAAAGCAATCAAGGAAACATTAAACACTCCTTCTGTATTGAAACAAATATTTGTTGGGTTTTCATCTGTAGAACCTCCTGGGAAACCTCCTTCAAAAATCCACTCATAGCTATCAGCGTTGGTACTTGTATTCGTAAAATCAATACAACTACCTAAACAAATATTATTATTAGAAATTGTAAACGATGGTACTGGTGGATCACATTCTGACACAGTAATTAAACCTGTGATTGTTGTATCTCCTGTAGCATTAGCATCAGTTACAGCTAATGTAACTTCATAGGTTCCAATATTTGGATAACAAATATTCGTTGGATTTTGCGATGTACTAGTAGGGGTTGTTGCACCAGGAAAACTCCAACTATATGTTGCTGACCCTACTATTCCGAAACTTTGATCTGTAAAGTTTACACAATCATTCTCACATATATTTTGTTGTGAAACTGTAAAGTTTACAGTAGGAACCGAACACGCTTCAACAACTATTGTTGTATCCTTTGAACCAAGAGGATTATTACTTGCATCTGCTGCAACCAAGGTAACTTGATACGAACCAGGGTTAGCAAAACAAACTTGTGGTGGTGTTGCACCAACAAATGTAGATGGTGTACCTCCAGAGAAACTCCAACCAAAATTGGCTATTCCTGAACCAGTGGAATTATTTGCAAATGTTATACAACCTGTTTGACAAATTGTGTCTTCTGAAGGTGTAAAGTCAACAGTTACTCCAGAACAACTTGAAACTGTAATATAACTTGTTATTGTAGTATCATCTGTATTCCCGTTATCTGTAACTGTTAAACTTACAGCATAAGTTCCAACTGCAGGATAACAAATATTTGTTGGGTGTTGATCTGTTGATGAAGTTGTAGTAGCACCAGTAAATGTCCAACTATATGTAGCGTTACTTCCAACCCCAGAACTTTGATTTGTAAAATCGATACAATCATTTTCACACAGCACTGTATTAGATGCTGTAAAACTTGCAACAGGGTTACCGCAGTTATTAACTACAATATCAATTGTATTTGTTGAACCACAAGTTAATGTATAAGTAATAGTATGTGTTCCTGCTCCTGCTGTTGCGGGGTCAAATGTTCCTGCTGTTCCACTTGTTATTCCTGTACCTGACCATGTTCCTCCTGGAGTTACAGCTGATAAATTACTGGCTAAATCTGTTGTACAAAAAGGGCCAAAAGGGTTTATCGTAGAATCACATGGAGGAGTTGATGAACATGATTGTAAACTTCCAGCATTTGCGATTTCAAACGTCAAACCATTAGCATCTTCTACCTGAATTGGGAAAGATCCTGAAGGAGTTACAGTTGTCCCATTACCAAATGGCACCCAAGATATTACTGTTACACCATCACAAATATTTGGAATACAGTTACCTAAAGGACAACCACTACAATCAACAGATGTTGTTTGATTAGACCAAGTATATGGTCCTGTACCATTTGAAACAGTAAAATCTCCATTGGATTCTATACAAACTTCTAAACATACATTAACTGTAATATCTAAAGTCTGAACATCACCACAAGGAAGAGTATGAGTGATAGTATGCGTTCCTGCTCCTGCTGTTGCTGGATCGAAAGTTCCTGCTGAAGCATTTGTAATTCCAGTACCTGACCATGTTCCACCAGAAGTAATACCTGTTAACGTTACAGGTGAATCTGTTGTACATAAATCAGATTGTGGGTTTATTGTTGCGTTACAGCAAACACCCTGAGTTATTTCCATATCATCAACATAATAATATGCTCCATCACCTATTTGACTGATAGGTCCTACCCCCGTTGACTGAGCATTTACTGCTCCCACTCCATCAAAATTTCCAAAAGTTACATATTGCTCACCACCTGCAGCTGTATATTGAAACTCTAATAAAGTCCACCCATTTGAATTTGAAATAATACCTCCATTATACGTCACATCAGGAGGAAAACCATTAGCGCTTAAAACAGAATTAGACACACCAGGACAGTTAATTGCTATTTGTGTATTTGTGAATTTTACTCCAAAATTAGATATTGCATAGGTCGATTGATCAGCCAAACTAACCCAAACAGACAAACAATAAGTCTCTCCTGCAACCAAAGGTGCAGTCAATTGATTTTGCACATATTCTCTCCATCCTTGATCTCCTATAATAGGAGCCACCTCATAAACTAATATTCCAGCATATCCATTTCCAGTATGAGCAGGCTCATTCCCTGCTAGATTACCAGGAACACTTAAAAAACCTGTTAGATCACAACTATTATAAATATCTGAAGTACTACAAGTATCACCTGGATTTGGGGGGTTAATGTAGGGATCAGACCAACCTGTTGCATTAGACAGTGCACTTAAAGCAGCAGGGCATGGACTTGTTGGGTTTTCAAAACTACCATTAGTTGTGGCTTGACCGAAAACAGTTAAAGATATTAAACTTAAAATTATTACAAAAGCATTTTTTATCATGATAAAATTCTTTAAATCTTATTTAAAAAGACGAATTTAATCAATTAAAGTTGCTTTCAAAAATATTTCTAATGGGAGTTGATTTAATGTAAGTAATCTATGAGTTAAAGTGCAAATGATTCTTCTTGGTCTGTTACCACAAAATACCTTGGATCGTCAACATCTTTTTCTATCAGCTCAGCAAAATGTCGATTTCCTTTAATTAATAAAGCCTGACAATCTGGGCTTAAGTGTTTTAATTTAACTGACTTCCCTGCTTTTTCATATTTAGCAACAATGTTAGTAATTGCTTCCATTCCTGAATGGTCGCTAACTCTTGACTCAATAAAATCTATTTCTATATTTTCTGGGTCATTGGCTACATCAAATTTTTGATTAAAGTTCTGAATCGACCCAAAAAATAATGGCCCCCAAATTTCATAAACTTTTGTGCCATCTTCTTTCACCCTTTTTCTTGCTCTAATCTTTACAGCATTCTCCCAAGAGAAAACTAAAGCAGACACAATAACACCTGCTATTACAGCAATGGCTAAATCAAAAATAACGGTCAATGTAGAAACTAAAATAATCACAAAAGCATCTGCTTTAGGAATCTTATGTAGAATTCTAAAACTAGACCATGCAAATGTTCCTATTACTACCATAAACATTACCCCAACAAGTGCTGCAATTGGAACTTGCTCTATATACTCAGATGCAAATAGAATAAAAATTAACAATGTTACTGCAGCTACAATCCCAGACAAACGTCCTCTACCCCCAGAGTTTACATTAATAATCGATTGGCCAATCATTGCACAACCTCCCATTCCACCAAAGAGACCATTCAACATATTAGCGCTTCCTTGAGCTATACACTCTCTATTACCATTACCATGTGTTTCTGTTAATTCGTCAACTAAATTTAATGTCATTAACGACTCTATTAAACCTACAGCTGCTAAAATTAACGCAAAAGGAAGTATAAGATAAAATGTTTCTAATGTTAACGGAACAGCGGTCAGCATCTCAACACTAAATGATGGGAATGCTCCTTTTAACCCTTCTCCTCCACCATCTTTGATAAAAGAACCTACTGTTGCTATATCATAATCTGATAAGCCAAAGATTGCTATTCCAGCTACAACAATTATTGCAGTTAATGCAGCAGGTATTTTTGTTGTAATTTTAGGTAAAACATACATAATTAGCATCGTTAACCCAACCAATGCAGCCATAATATACATCGTGGTACCTGTCAACCAATGCTTTACGTAATCACCTGTTTCTGGGTCTACAACTCTCTGTCCTAATTCATCCCATTCAAATGTCTTAAACATTCCTAACTGAGATAAGAAAATTACGATTGCTAATCCATTAACAAACCCCATCATTACAGGATGTGGTATTAATCTTACAAACTTTCCTAACTTAAACAACCCAGCACTAATTTGTATGATTCCTACTAATAACAATGTCAAAAATAAATATTGTAAACCAAGGTCTTCTACTGGCGTATCCATATTCATTCCAATTTCGTTTCCTCCTTTTATCAAAGCAACCATTACAACAGCCATGGCGCCAGTTGCTCCAGAAATCATTCCTGGTCGCCCACCAAAAATAGAAGTAATTAATCCCATAATAAATGCTCCATACAATCCTACCAAAGGATCTACACCTGCTACAAAAGCAAAGGCTACAGCTTCAGGAACCAAAGCTAAAGCTACTGTTAAACCTGATAAGATATCGTCTTTAGCATTTGCAGTTTGCTTCTTAATTAATTCTAACATTGTGTTTAATTTTAAAAGTCGGCAAAGATAAAGTTGTTTTCTTGAATAGCAGTATTCTTTTCAGCTATTTTTTTGATACCTTCGAATTATGTTTCTATTCAAATTGCTTTTATTCGTATTACTTGGACTATTTATTATTGGCTGTAATCCGCAAGAAGCTGCATCTAATTCTCAGCAACCACAAATTAGCCTACCTACAGAAAAGATACTGGATACAATAACTATCGACACAATAAACATTTCAATTCAAGAACCTATTTCTCCTCCTACTTGCGAATGGGAAACTTACTTGGAGAATGAAGGACTGGTTGACATTCAAACTTTAGATTCTTCAATAATGGTTGAATTAAAATATTCATCTGAAGATAACTTTATGAAAAAAGATATGTATGGTTGCTTAGAAAAGTGTTTTTTACAACCTGATGTTGCTGAAAAGTTATTCAATGCTCAACAATTTCTCAAAGCCATTAATCCCAAATTAACTTTATTGGTGTATGATGGTCTTCGTCCTCGTTCTATACAACAATATATGTGGGACATATTAGATTTACCATTACATGAAAAAGTAAAATTTGTATCTAACCCTAAACGGGGATCACTTCATAATTTTGGTGCTGCTGTAGATATCACAATTTACAATTTAGACTCTTTAAAACCTCTAGATATGGGCGCCCCTTACGACTACATAGGTGTAAAGGCATGGCCAACAAAAGAAAAACTAATGTTAGAACAAGGAATTATTACACAACAACATATCGACAATAGAAAACTACTGAGACGTGTGATGACTAAAGCTCATTTTTTTAATATTCAAACAGAATGGTGGCATTTTAATTCTTGTTATCGTAAAAAAGCTTACGAAATTTATCATATTATCGAGGGTTTTCCTATTGATCAAGCTGGTTAGCCCATTGCTTTTTGCTCTTAATTTTGTAACTTGTTGGTCTTATATTAATTGTCACCTCATCATGAAAAGACTTTACATTGGGCTTACTGCCCTAATTATCTCTACTAATGCTTACACTCAATCAAACAACAATGGTAAATTAGATCAAATTGAAGAGTTCACTTCATATACAACTGTTCCTTTCACCATGAACGATGGGACTAAATTAATGACCGATGTATACCTTCCTATAACTTCTGACAGCTTAACAGCTGACATCTCTATCTCTGGCTCTACCTACTCCGTTGAAATTATCCCTAAGGGCATTCAATTATTCGTATATGATTCTATTAATGGTCAAGAAAACCCTAATCCTTATCAACTTCCTATGGTTTTTACGAGAACTCCATACAGTAAAGGAAGTTATGATGAATTTGGAGTTTTAATGAATATTTTAGGGTTTGGCTATGCATTACAAGACTTAAGAGGAAGATATACTTCAGAAGGAGTTTATTTCCCAATGTATAGTGATGGATGGAAAAAAGATGCATATCACCCAAACCTTACTCACATTCTAGATATTACACCACTTCAAGATAGCCGTAATGCGATTTATCATGAGGATGGTAAAAACTCTATTCAATTCATTATTGACAGTTTATACAAAAACTTTGATCTAGATAATGATGGAATTCCAGAAATTAATGACAAGGTATATAATGGCAGTTTAGCGATGTTTGGAGCTTCAGCTCTTGGAAACACTCAATATCAAGGAGCTGCTGCATTACCTAACGCCCCTTCAACTGATGGCCTGAAAGGCTTGTTACCAATCGTTGCTACTTTAGAATATTATAACTCTACTGTTCAAAACAATGGAGTATTTAGAAGAGCTCTTATGCAAGGGTGGCTAGAAGGTCAAATGGAGGATGTTGTTGATACTATTCCCAACGATACCAGTCTCTATAATAATACCCATTCAATTTTTGATTATGGTAATTTATCTGGTGATAGTATTATTAATTTAGCAATC
>JAUHZI010000056.1 GCA_030426105.1 Bacteroidia bacterium
CCTGATATGTTGTTTCTAGATGTAGAAATGCCTGAAATGACAGGTTTTTCGTTTCTAGATGCTACACAATATAAAGGCAGTGTTATTATCGTTTCTTCAGAGCAAGATTATGCCGTAAAAGCCTTTGGTTATAATGTTTTAGATTATTTACATAAACCAATTTCTATAGAACGGTTTTATCAAAGTATTAATAAATTTAAAGAACAAACTATCGTCGAGAAAGAAGAGCTAGGCGTAGCTTCTGATACAGTTTTTGTTCGAACGAATAGACAGTTACACCGAATCAACTGTAATGATATTATTAGTGTGATTATTTAAAAATTCTTCTAGAAGGTGATACTAAACTACACATTTATGGAACCTTGACTAATTTTCAAAAAATAATAGCTAACTATTTGGTTCGAATTCATAGAAAACATATTGTCAATATCAACAAGGTAGAACAATTAGCCGAAGCAGGGTGTTACATCAGCGGTGAATATTATCCAATTGGGAGAACTTATTTAAAAGATTTAAAATCCCAACTAAATATATTTTAACTAGAAATGAAGTTTAGCATAATTCTCATAATATTTTTGGGTGGATGTATTCACAAGTTTCAGGGACAACAACAGTTGATTTTTAATGATAATATGCTTATGGTTATTAATGAAGGACAGGTTGTGGTTGAAAATTCTGACACAAATGCTATTCAAAAGTTTGGAATGGGGGGAGGAGTCATTTCTGAAGCTGAAAATCACATTTTGAATTGGAAAATAGGTAATGAGGTAGGTAATTATCTAGTACCTTTTGTCTCATTTGATTTAGTTGAAATTCCGCTAGAAGTATCGGTTAAAACAGCTGGATTAGGAGGGGGAGGGATTACTTTCTCTACATATGCTACAACAGAAAGCAATACGCCGTTACCAACAGGAGTGCTAGCACCTTTAAATTGTTTACAAGAAGAGAATACCAATGCTGTAGTAGATCGTTTTTGGAGTATAGAAGCAGGAGGATACTCTGAAAATCCAGATATGGAGTTAAATATATCCTATGACGAAATCAATGATATTGGAGGAAGTAATGTAATCAAAGAAGAAAACTTAAAAGCTATGTACTATAATACTGATCTTCAGAAGTGGGAGAACACAGATACTTTTTTAGGGCAAGCCGATGCTATTCACAACAAAGTAAAAGCTATAGAAATGTTATCAGAAAATCATCATAAAACTTGGCTGTTAGTAGATTCTACTTCCTTGATTTCAAAATGGTGTACCAATAAACTTATTATCCCAGAGGCATTTACTCCTAATGGAGATCAGATAAATGAGTCCTTTCAAATATTAGGCCTTCATAATTATATAGGTCATAGACTTACAATATACAGTCGTTGGGGAAGTCAGGTTTTTGATTCCAGTAATTATGATGGTTTATGGACTGGAACCGATGAAAAAGGAGAGCTAATACCCGCAGGGGTTTATTTTTATACTTTAGAATTAACACAGGAAAATGGAAGTCAAGAAACTGTAAAAGGTTCTGTATTTATTCAATATTAAAAAGAGCGATGAAACAATTAGGGATAGTTATAATAATTATATATAGCATAGTGGTGGTTACAGCGCAACAAATTCCTATGTTCTCTAATTACAGTACCAATCTATTAATGCTAAATCCTGCATATGCTGGAAGTAAAAAACAAGCCGAATTAAATATGCTAAACCGAAATCAATGGGTTGGTTTTGATGGAGCTCCTACTTCACAAGCATTTAATGTTCATACGCCTATAAAATATAGAAAAATTGGCTTAGGTTTAACATTGTTACAGGATAAAATTGGGCCATTATCAAGCACTTCTACAAATCTTAATTTTTCTTATAAAATAAGGTTGTCGAAATTAAGTACACTGGCATTAGGGATAAAAGGTGGAGGAACTTTTTTTAAAGGAAATTTAGCTGAGTTAAAGACAATCCAAGAAGAAGATCCGCTTTTATTAAATGAAACAAGAACCTTATTCGTTCCTAATTTTGGAACAGGGGCATACTTTTACTATAAACAAACATTTTTAGGGCTTGCTTCCCCCCATTTGTTGGTCCCAAAGATGATGACTAATGGAAGAAAGGTTTTGTATAATTTAAGGCAACATTTCTTTTTTATGGGGGGAACACAGTTGGATGTTAATGAGTCTATTCAGTTTGTACCTTCTTTTATGGTTAGATATGTACTAAACGTTCCGCTAGAAGTAGAACTAACCTCTATCATAAGGTTAAAAGAAAAATATGAATTAGGTATTGCTTATAGAACTACCGACGCTGTGATAGCTTTGCTAGGCATTCAGTTGATAGAAAAAGTGAGATTAGGTTATTCGTTTGATTGGTCTTTTTCAAACACAACCTTTAGATATAACCAAGGTTCTCATGAGATTTATTTAAACTATACAATTCCTCGACGTGAAAAAGTGGAAGAAGTCACACCTCGGTATCTGTAAAATAAATAGGTAGAAAAAGTAAAAAAGTATAGTTTGATATAAAGCGTTACAAATAACTAATAATAAAGATTAAAAAAATGAACTCCCAAATGATAAAAACTGTAAATAATATTCAAATTCTTCTTTTGGGCTTATGTTTATGCATAGTGCAGATAGGAAAAGCCCAAAATATTGGAATAAATTCAGCAGGGGTATTGCCAGACCCTTCTGCAGCATTAGATATTGATGCCAATGATAAAGGAGTATTAGTTCCGCGTATCGCGTTGACTGGCACGGATGATTTAACAACCATAGCGTCACCAGCTATTAGTTTATTAATTTATAATACAGCTACAATAAGTGATGTAGAGCCTGGGTTTTACTATTTTGATGGTTCATCATGGAAACGGATAGGAAGTGATGGGATAAGCCATGATTGGTATAAGGTGGGAACAGGAAGTTCTCCAGAAGCAATTACAGATACAATTTATACAAAAGGGTTAGTAGGAATTGGTACAGCTAGCCCAACAGAAACACTTGAAGTAAATGGTTATGTTAAAATCAAAAATGGTTATGAAGGAGAAAATAAAGTTTTAGTCTCAGATGCGTTGGGAAAAGCAAATTGGGAAACCATTCCTGGTTCTTGGTATGCTTATTTATCTGGAGGTTCAAGTCCTGCAACTGTAGGGGGACAGGTTGCTATAGATTTTACTGAGGCATCAGTAATTGGTCATGGAGGAACATCAAGTTTTGTTAATGATAATATTACTGTCCCAGTATCTGGAACATATAAACTATCTATTTCTGGT
Source organism: Bacteroidia bacterium (assembly GCA_030426105.1). GTDB lineage: Bacteria > Bacteroidota > Bacteroidia > Flavobacteriales_D > Parvicellaceae > S010-51. The sequence continues at coordinate 3,253 of JAUHZI010000056.1, forward strand.
TGGGCGACAGGTTTTACTAATCCGTATTTGGTAAAATGGGATGCCAAGGTAAATGGAGGAAATATATGGGCACCGCAATATTCAGGTGCTACCTCACAATGGGGGATTGATGCGACTGTATTTACGATAGTAACATTAAATGCAGGAGATGTACTTTCGTTAGATCGAGTAATCTCAACCCCAGGGGGAGCCCAAGATGGAATAACAGAGAATGTTGTTTTTACAGTAGAGTTACTTCAGTAGAGTTTAGCTATAATCAAAAAAAAACGAGCATTAGAAGCGGTTCTTAAGGCTCGTTTATAACACTAAAAAATTCAATAATTTAGGTAGAGATAAAACTGGGTAGGGTAGTCTAATTTATTAATTTAACGGGGTAATGTTTTCATCTCTAGTGTTTAATGTTAAGTTAGTAATAAAAAGAAGTAAGCCAATATTTAAGTGATGAATTCCACTTAAAATAGGATTAAATTGATATGTGTCCCACTGTCCCATTTTGGTCCAGTAAAATGTAATCAGATTGTTTTTTTATCAGGGATACCCTATAATAGATCTAGTACTTTAATCTATATCGTGTGACATTGTAGTTCGCCGAGTTCAACTTTCGGTTCAACGAAAATGCGCAACAACCAAAGCGCTTTCTTCCTTTATTTACAGTGTAATAAGTTGTTGTACGATTGATTTAATTTTGCCAGAATTATAAGTAAAGTAAAGCGACAGTTGCTACTTTTTGAAAGTGGAAATCATGGAAGGAAGGTTTTAGAAGATAGACTTCTATTTGATTCGTATAGAATGCTTTTTTATGTTTTTTGTTTTAGAAAAGTTGCAATAATAAATTACAAAAATGAAAGAAATGGGTGGAAGTCCAAACTACTATTGTGGTAGGTGTTTTACTAATTTTCACGAAGGAGAACGCTCTTTTATAAAGTTAGTATTAACATTAATGGAGTGTTACCAGATTTGAACTACTTGATAAAAGCTTTGTAAGCATTGAGTTTTTAATTGTATGTACAGATACTGGTAATATTTCCAACCCAAAACTTTAGCAATTTTAAAAATGCAGTTGATTTTAGGGGGAAGGTAAATTAGGAGAGAAAGAAATATACTATGGTTGAGTTGGTTCGCATAAATAAAGTCATTTAAAATCAGCGCATAAAAGAACTACCAAATACTATCAAACTATGTTAAAACAATTCATTATCCTAGTTGCATTAACTTTTTTTCAAGTCTATCAATTAGTGCTCGCATATGAAATTAAAGGGAGCCTTCAATTTCATCAATATCAACAAATTAAATTGTATAGCTATAATGGATTGGGAAGTGAAATACAAGATAGTGCAGTTGTTGATAGTTTAGGTCACTTTAAATTATCTTACAATGTGCAGCAAATAGGAATGGGATATTTTAAGGCTTCAGATAATTCAATACTCCCAATTATCCTTGATCAGAATAGTTTTGTATTGAATGGAAGACATCTTCAAGAAAAAGCAACATTAAGGTTTGAAAATAGCCCTGAAAACCAAAGTTATTACGATTATTTAGTCGCCAATGAACAGCGAGAAGCTGTTCTTAGTGGATGGAAATATTTGCTTAAACAATACGAAGGAATGGAATTGTTTAAAGGTGATCAAGAGACTATTCGTTATATTGAAAATCAAGTGAATCAAACAATAACTTCAGATGAATCTTTCATCAATAAAATGCCAATAAGTAGTTATACTCGCTACATATTACCAATTCAAAATTTGATACAATCTGTAGCAGTAACAGCAAAATATTATCCAGAAGAAATTCCAAATAAACTTAAGCAGTTTCGTTCAATAGATTATACTAGTCAGAGGTTATATAATAGTGGTCTACTCAATGATGTGTTAGATGCTCATTATTGGTTAATTGAAAATAGTGGTAGGTCCTTAGATAGCGTTTTTTTAGAAATGAATCATTCTACCGATTATTTACTGGAAAGTCTTCAAAATGATGAAAAGATATTGAACATTACAACAGATTACTTGTTTGACTTATTAGAAAAGCATAGCCTTTTTAAAGCTTCAGAATATTTAGCATTAAAATTATTAACTCAAAATAGCTGTACCCTTGATAAAAACTTAGCGAATCAATTGGAAATATACAGAGCGATGAAAGTTGGAAAACACGCAAAAGACCTATTGCTAACTGGAAAGTTATTGAGAAATGGGAATGAAGTATCAAAAGAAATGAGGTTGAGTAGTATAGCAACAGACTACAAGCTAATTATGTTTGGAGCTAGTTGGTGTCCAAAATGCACTGAAGAATTACCTAAAGCCCAAACTTTATATGAAAAGTGGTTAAGCAAAGGAGTAGAAGTAGTTTTTATTGCACTAGATAATGATGAGTCGGAGTACTTAGATTTTGTAAAAACATTTTCCTTTATCTCCTATTGCGATTTTAAAGAATGGGAAACAGCGGCAGCAAAGGATTATTATGTCTTTTCTACACCAACGTTATTTTTATTGGATAGTGATAATAAAATCGTACTTCGTCCAAATTCAATTAAGCAAGTTGATGCTTGGGTAGATTTTTATATTAAATAAATATAGAGTGATGTGAGGTAGTAAGTTAAATAAAAAAAAGCGTATAAATTAGTATCATTGATATTGTTGTGTTTACTAATCTATACGCTTTTTAAATACGTTGCTTGTATTGTCTATTTGCTTTTCTTAGCTTAATTCCTGTTTTACAATTTTTGAAATGATGTTACCATCTGCTTTCCCTTTTAACCTTCCCATAGTTGGTCCCATTACTTTTCCCATGTCAGAAGGAGAAGAAGCTCCAACAGAAGCTATTACTTCTTTTACTACTTTGGTAATTTCTTCTTCACTCATTTGCTCTGGTAAATAAGCTTTTATTACGGTCGCTTGGAAACTTTCTTCATTAGCTAAATCTTCACGTCCCTGTTCAACATAAATTTTAGCTGCATCAGTTCTTTGCTTATATAGTTTTTGTAAAATGCTTAACTCAGCAGCTTCTGTAATTTCTCCATTGTTACCTTCTTTCGTTGCTTCAAGCAATAAAGCAGCTTTGATTGCTCTAAGAGCAGCTAACTTTTCTTTTTCTTTAGCTAGCATTGCTTGCTTAATATCTCCGTTTATTTGTGCTGTTAAACTCATAGTTTTTCTTCTTTCAATTAAAAATCTTGTGTATGTATTACGTCTAATAAAGTTCTAAATGCCGCAAACTTTCCTAGATATTTGCTTGCATGTTCCTGTTGCAGTTGGGCTGCATAATTGTTAAGATAATGATCAAGTTCTTTCTGTGAATCACAAAAATATTGGATAGAGTAACTCGAACCTCCTTCAGATTCAGCATTAATCTTACATAATAAATTTCGCTTAAAACAACCTGTATTCATCACATCAGGAATATGCTGTTCTTTCATCCATTTTAGCCATTCTTCTTCTACAGAATGATCAATATTTACTGTTACATTGTATAATATCATAGTATCTTAATTTGTAATAGCCCTATATCGTTTTCTAGCCTCAACCAAAAATAAACTACCTGGGTACTCAAAAAGTAATTTTTTGTAATACTCAGCAGCTTTCTCTCGCTCTTTTTTCAATGTTTCGTGAATTATACCTAATTCATATAGGGCATTATCCGCTAGAACATCTTCATTATAATTAGTCGCTATTTTTTCTAAATAACCAATAGCAGCATCGATATTACCTTTTTTACGCTCTATTGTATGCTTTTTCCACAATATTTCATCTTCTAATGAGTGATATGGGAAAAGCTTATTTAACGTATCAAACTTGGCCAATGCCTTTGTGTATAGGTGCTGTTCAATAAGAAGGTCTGCACTCGAAAACAATTGCATAGGTTTAATTGTGGTGTCTAATCCTGTATTACTAGTGATTAAAAGTGAAAGTTCCATTGCATTATTAGCAATTAGTTTAGAGGTAGAAGCTTTTAGAACATCAAGTTGAGCTTTAGCCCAATCAAAATCTCCTGTATAATAGTATATTTTAGCATTTTTATATTTGGCTTCATGACCAATTGGATCTTCTTTAAAGTTTTTTTCAACTTGCATATAATATAAAGATGCATCCCAAACCTCATTTTGTATTACTAAGACATCAGCCAGCTGAATTTTTACTTTAGCTCTTTCTTTGGAATTCAGTCGAGGAAATTTTAATGCATCTTCTAACAAAAGCCTTGCGGCTTGTGGGTCATTAATATAGTATGCATTTAAGTTGGCTAATTCTTTTATTAATTGAATAGAATAACTGTTTTTTCCTAAATCTTTTAGGGTGTTTTCATAGTCTTCTTTTAAGGATAAAACTTCTTCTTGAGTATAGTTTCTCCCTGAAGTAATCTTTTTCTTTAAGGTTTTTAATCGATTGCTTTTAGCAGCTCTGTAATACCTAGAATCTGAGGTTAATCCTATAATATAATCATAAGCTTCAATGGCGATATCATATTCCTCATTGTTAAAGCATGTATTACCTAAATCATAAACACGCTCTCCTTCGCCTTTTTCTCTTTTGTCTAAGGCTTTGAGCTGGACAAGAGCACTCCTAAAATCCCCTTTTTGAGTGAAAAACCATGCGAGCAATTCATTGTAAACAGGTTTGTTGGGGTTGGTTTGAACTCTTTTTAATAACTCTTTTTTTAATAATTCAACTTTTTTAGGCTCTTCATTAAAATCGATAGAATTATTCAAACCACTTTGTGTTTGCATTAAAAAGCCCTCATTGACATCCACAAGGTTAAGTAGGGTCTCAATCATTAGTTCCGTTTTCCCTTGTCTATTGTACAATTGAGCAATCTTACGATTATACATATAAGGATTCCCTCTAGCAAATTGATTGGCTTTTAAATAAGTATCAACGGCATATTGAAGTTTGTTTTCTCTTTCAAATAATAAAGCTAAAGCACTGATTCTATTTGAACGGGTATTATTATCTATATTATTAATCGCTTTGTTATAAAATTCATTAGCCTTTACAGTATTGTCTTCCAATTCATAGACCTTTCCTAGGTATACAAATGCCCTTAGTTCTGTAGCGTTTTTGCGCTGGTATTTTTTAGCTAGTTTTTCTGCGTCTTTATAAAGTTCTAATTCAGTATAGCAATTAAAGGTATATGTGAAATTGTGGAAAGACGGACTTGCTGCATATATTCTTTGATAGTAAGTCAGAGCCTTTTTAAATTCACCTTGATTGTAATAGTTTAGGGCCAATCTTTTGTCTTGTTCAGATTGTGTAAAAGAGACAAAAGAATTGACAATAAAGACTATTAGTAACGCTATTTTTATAAAACTATGCAATTAAAAACTTAAGGTTTTATTTTTAATGTATCCAGCAATTGAGTCATGAACAAATAGAATTCTATTAGCATTGTTTACATATAGGTTTACCATACTATCTAGCTGACGTACATTGTTATTCTCATTTAATAGTGCTTTTTCTAATTTATCGCCTTGTATAGCCGTATTTTCTAAATCTTCTTTTAAAATAGAAAGTTGACTATGCATTGTTTCAATATTATCACCTATAATTTCTTTATTTTTATTCAGAAGTTTGGTGCTCGTTTTTACATTTTTATAAAAGTCAAGACTATTCATAAATTGAACATCAACAGTATCTTTAAAATAATAGGTTTTTATTAAATGAATACTTTCATCGTACTGCTTTTTAGCATTTTTTAATGCTGTATGATCAATCCCTGTAAATTGTTTCTCTAATTCGCTTACTTTATTCTCTAGTTGTTGAACTTCATCTAAAGCCTCATTGTTCTTTGAAGAACAAGAAAAAAGTAGAGTAGAGATTAATAAAATTGCAATATATTTCATAGTGTATTAAATCATTTCAAAACCAGTATAAGGAACTAAAACTTTAGGAATTTTAATACCTTCAGCTGTTTGGTTGTTCTCTAAAAGAGCTGCAACTATTCTAGGTAATGCTAATGCACTACCGTTCAAAGTGTGTGCCAATTGTGGTTTACCTCCATTTTCTCTGAATCTAAGTTTAAGTCTATTAGCTTGATATGTTTCAAAGTTTGAAACAGAACTGACTTCTAACCATCTCTCTTGAGCAGCTGAAAAAACTTCTAAATCATAGGTTAGGGCAGAGGTAAATCCTAAATCTCCACCACAAAGTCTTAATACTCTGTATGGGAGTTCTAATTGATCCAGTAATGATTTAACATGGTTAACCATTTCATCTAATAGCTCATAACTTTGGTTGGGGTGCGCTACTTGAACAATTTCTACTTTATCAAACTGATGTAAACGATTCAAACCTCTTACATCTTTTCCATAAGAGCCTGCTTCTCTCCTAAAACAAGGAGTATAACCTGTTTTTTTGATAGGGAAGTCACCAGCTTCTAATATGACATCTCTAAAGATATTGGTAATAGGTACTTCTGCTGTAGGAATTAAGAAAAGATTATCAGTTGCATCATGGTACATTTGTCCTTCTTTATCGGGCAATTGACCAGTTCCAAATCCAGAAGCTTCATTAACTAATAAAGGAGGAATGACTTCCTCATATCCTGCTTTTTGTGCTTCGTCTATAAAGAAGTTAATTAATGCCCGTTGTAAGCGAGCTCCTTTACCAGTGTATACAGGGAAACCAGCACCAGAAATTTTTACACCTAATTCAAAATCGATAAGGTTGTATTTTTTAGCTAGTTCCCAGTGTGGTAAATTATTAGAACCTAACTCTGGTACACTACCAGCTGTCATAACCACTTCATTATCCTCGTCTGAATTTCCTTTAGGGACGATAGGGTTAGGAACATTAGGGATTTGGTATAAAATTTCGTTAATTCTATCTTGTATTCTAGCTTCCTCTTCTTTTAATTCTTTTGATTTTTCTTTCAGTTCACCAGTCTTAGCTTTTAGCTCGTTAGCTTCAGCTTGTTTTCCTTCTCTAAATAGAAGTCCTATTGATTTGGCTAATTTGTTACTTTCTGCTAAGGTGTTATCTAATAAACCTTGTGTCTTTCTTCTTGATTCATCTAATTCAACGACCTCATTTAATAATGATGAAACATCAATATTTCTAATATTAAATGTTTTTATAATCTCGTCTTTCTGCTCTCTAATTCGTTGAAGTTCTAACATTTTATTCTTTTACTTTTGTGTCTTAAAAATTATGTAGACCAAAGGTAATAAAAAGATAAAAAAAAAGAGCTTATAAATATAAGCTCTTTTTGGTGTTTGTATAAAATGTATGTATTGTCTTTACTGTATCCAAGATTGATTGCTGATCATAAGTGCTTCTTGAACTGTAATACGGTCACCATTGTTGTATGCTGTAACAAAAGGACCATCAAAATCATAACTGTTTAACGTGTTTCTTTTATCACGTGCATCTTTATAAGTACTGTATCCATTTGTGGTATACTTAACCCAACCTTGATGATTTTCCAAGTTAACAGATCCACTATAACCAAATGCTTTTTTTATGTATCTTTTAGATACCGTATTGTGGGCAGCAATAATTTGAACTCTATATTTAATACCATTAGTGCTTGAAGTAGAACTGATAGATGTAGAACTAGAGTTATCAGAGCTAGAACCAGAATTGTTAGAACTAGAGTTTGATGAAGAATTATCAGTAGATGAACTATTACTTGAACCATTATCAGCAATAATTCCTCCATTAACATCAATCGTTGATGTCGCAATTCTAATTTTTTTAGGTTTATCATCTTCAATCAAAAATTCAGCTGAGAATGAACCTCTAATAGAATAAGAACCCGATACATTTTCAGTAGGAATTAGACGATATTTAACTGTTAATTGTTCTACATTTCTAGGAATTTGACTCCATAAGAATTTAGCAGAATTGTCAGCAAACTTAAAAATAGAACCAGCAGCTTCTATTTTTTCAGCCTTAAACCCTGCAGGAATTTCTTCTTTTATTCTGGCAAAACCACCATTAATACCTTTATTAATTTGAACTGAAACGATGAAGTTATCACCTTGTTTTTGGATACTTCTAGTACATTTAACATCTCCAGGAGGAGTTGATGTACCTGTATTAGAAGATTCATTAGTTGAAGGAGTATTAGTTTCTACTGCTTCTACAGTTTCATTCTCTTCCCCACCTTCCTCTACAATAGGATCAGGTTCAGTTGTTGTTTCTGTAGTTGTATTTTCAGGTTCTTCTGAACTAGCAATAGATTCATTATTATCTTCTTCTTCTGAAGTGTTTGATGAGCTTGAAGCCTCTTCTGTGTTCGTGTTTTCTTCAGAATTAGTATTTTCAGGAGGAGTCACAGCTTCAACAGTTTCAGTTTCCTCTCCACTTTCATCAACTACTGGTTCTTCAGTAGTGGTACTTGCAATAGCTCCATCTCCAGAAACTGTAAAGTTAAATGGCTGAATATCTTTTTTCTTACGCTCATCTTCATCTAAGTATGAGAAACTACCTGTTATTGTCTTGCTCCCCGAAGCATCAGCATCAGCTATAATACTATATTTTAATGTAATCTTATCAGTAGGCTGAATAGAGTACCAAATAAATAAAGCACTAGTTTCATTAAAAGAAAATGAAGCTCCTTCTGTTTCAATTTCTTCTATTTCTATACCCTGAGCATTTGTTAGGTCTAATTTTAACCTAGCTGGTCCAGCAACTCCTTCTTTTGTAATATCAATAGTAACTTCAATTTCATCTCCAGCTGCAACCTGAGAACTCCCAGATTGAGTAATAGATACATCACCTACATACAATAGTGGAACCATAAGCATTCCAACGATGTTAAGAGAGATAAATAGTGATTTATACATAAACTAACTTTTAAGGTTGTGTTGTTAATATCTTTAAAAATTGTTGATAAAGGTATGTTATTTTTTTACAAAGTCAAATGAAACAAGTTGTTTTATTTACTGTTCAAAGAAATAATCGACTAATTTATGGAGGTCTTTAACGCTAAAACTATTGGTTCCTTCGAAAAAACCATCAAAAGCATCTTGCATTTCTTGAGTAGAGATTAAACCATCTGCATCAGTATCAACAGCTTTTAGGTTCTCAGGCATGTTTTCTCCAATCTCTTTACTTGAAATGTTACTATCAGCTAAGCGTTGTTTAATATCAGCAAAAATATTATCTAGTGTTTCAGTTGTTGCTTCTTCAGAGAAAGTCGTTTTACGTTCTGTTACAATTCTATTTTTTTCTTCTATTCTTGCTTGAATCAATGAATCTGTTATAGCTTGACCAATTTCATCAACATTCATTCCTTCAGGTGTATCTAATTGTTGATCCTTATAGTCAGGAACACCATCTTTATCTCCGTCTAGAGGGCATCCTCTTTTATCAACTTTCGCATTCCAAGGAGTTCCTTGACACTCATCTTTTAAATCAACTACACCATCTTTGTCTCTGTCAGAGCGATTAATCTTTTTAAAATCAATGTCCTTATATATGTTTTTATCTTTTTCTTCCTTAGTTTTTCCTTTCCTTAAAATATAGTGTAGTGAAAAACCGCCGTTAAAATAACTGTCATTCTTGTCATCTTCAGATACATTGTCAATGTAATCGCTCATTAAAAAGTTATAGGTTCCATATATTCTTCCTTGAAAGCGATCTGTAATTTTCCATTTTAAACCTAATGTGGCTGGGATTGAAAAGGTACTATTGCTATAACTACCGCTCAAAGGTGTTTCAAAATTGTAATCTCTTTTTGTAATAGGAGTATTATATGAAGCATCAGGAGAGTCTTGGGCTAAAATTCTAATTGAACCATCGTCCCAATAATGATAGCTGTTTCCATCTTTATCTACTAAATCAGCTGCTGATTTGAAACTGAAAAATTGGAATCCAGCTGCAATGTATGGCGAGAAAGGGGATTGTTTCTTCATCGTTACATCATTATCGAAATTAAAAATGAAGTTTACTCCAAATTGTTGGATGTCAGCTTCAAAGTTTCGGTAAGAAATACTATCTAAAGCATTTTCATTATAGGAAAGTTGTCCTAGTAAACCAGCCAACTCAATTCCAAGTATTTTCCCAAATCTTCTTTCTAATCCAAAGTTGTAATAAGTTTTAGTATTAGAAAGAATAGATTCATTAGAGTTACCAATTAAATCTCCATTATACCCAGCAACACCTACACCAGCTCCTATAGAAAGCAAGTCTTTTTCATTTTCTTGTGCAAAGAGTGAGGGGATAAAAAGTAATAAAAGAAATAGTATTTCAAATTTCATAATTAATTTATTGTTCAAAGAAATAATCAATTAAGTCATGTAAAGAATGTACGGATAAAGAACTTGACCCTTCAAAGAATGCATCCATAGCACTGGATACTTCTTGAGGAGAAATTAAACCATCTTTATTGGTGTCAACTTCAATCAAATGAGGTGGAATTTGTCCTTCGCTACCTCTTTTCTTTTTAATTTCATCAAAGATTTTATCTAGTGTAGCTCCTGAAGCATCTTCAGAAAAACTTGATTTACGCTCAGTGATCATTGCTAACATGGCTTCTTTTCTTTCTTGAATTATTTCGTCAGTAAGTGTTCGCCCTTTTTCATCAACAATAGCACCTTTTGCAGTATTGTCTTCTTCATCTATATAATCTGGAACGCCATCTTTATCCTTATCTAGAGGACATCCAACAGCATCTACTTCAACTCCTTTTGGTGTATTCTGACATTTGTCAACATCATCGGCAATTTTATCTCCATCAGAGTCAGAGTTTGCGATAGCAACAAAATCAACATCATCATACAAGTGTCTACGCTCTTTATTCTTCATTCTTAGAACATAGTGTAAACCAAAACCAACATTAATATTCTTATCATTATTTCCATTTGCATTGATATTATCAACCCAATCGGTGAGTAAAATGTTATAAGTTCCAAAAAATCGACCATGAAAACGTGGTGTAATTTTCCACTTCAATCCCAAAGTCAATGGAATAGCAAAACTATTTCTAGCATAATTAGTTGTAGAATCAGTGAGTTGAGTTTCGTATACATAATCTCGATATAGAATTGTTGCATTTGGAGCATCCTTATCGTTTTCTACAATATCATTAATTGTCCCATCACTCCAGTATTGGTAAGCAACCCCATCTTTATCTTTTAAATCAGTGTAAGAATCAAATTTAAAATAATGAAACCCAGCTGAAATATATGGAGCAAAAGGAGTCTTACGCTTTATTAAAACATCGTTGTCAAAATGTAAAACTAAATTGACACCAGCTTGAAATGTTTTGGACTCAAAGTTTCGATTTTTTAATACATCTTTTGAATGTTCATTATAGGAAAGTTTACCGAAACTTGCATCTATTTGTACTCCTAGAATATTTCCAAATCGTCTTTCGAAATTTACATAATGAAAGGATCTAATATTTGCTAAAGGACTTACTTCTCCCTGAGTACCTATGTCACCTAGAAATGTAGAGAAGCCAGTCCCAACACCTAACGTAACAAGTTCTATTCTACCATCATTCCTAGTGTATTGGGCTAGTGTATGGTGAAAAAAAGGAAGAAATAATACGAATAATGTAAAAATTCTCATAATGATTAATTTTTTATAAAAATTGCTATCTATAGCAACATAAAAATCAATAGATAGCAATAGTAAATATATTAAAAATTAATTGGTTCGCAAGTGTTTATTCAATTTAAGTGCCTATTAGAAGTTAGGCGTTAGCATATGCTTTTTGTAGAATTTATTAATTTCTTCCACAGCCTCTTCTGCAGTATCTACAAGAACCATTAAGTCAATATCTTCTGGACTAATATTCTTTTCTTGATCTAATAGAACTTCTTTTACCCATTTCAAAAGTCCACTCCAAAAATCTTTTCCAACTAGAATAATTGGGAATTTACCAGTTTTAGTTGTTTGAATTAAAGTAATAGCTTCAAAAAGCTCATCTAACGTTCCAAAACCTCCAGGTAATACGATAAATCCTTGAGCATATTTTACAAACATAACTTTTCTTACAAAGAAGTAATCAAAGTTAATTAGCTTATCGTGATCAATATATGGGTTTCCTTCTTGTTCGAAAGGTAAATCAATGTTTAAACCAACAGAAATCCCTTTCCCTTTTTTAGCACCTTTATTACCAGCTTCCATAATCCCAGGTCCCCCTCCTGTAATCACACCATAGTCGTTTAACGTAAGTTGGTAAGCAATTTCTTCTGCCAAATCATAATATCTTGTTCCTGGTTTGGTTCTAGCAGAACCAAAAATAGATACACAAGGCCCAATTTTACCTAACCTTTCATATCCTTCTACAAATTCAGACATAATCTTGAAAACAGCCCAACTATCGTTTGTTCTAATTTCGTTCCATGTCTTCTGTTTAAAAGCTTCTTTTACTCTATCTCTTTTTTCGTTATTTTCCATAATTTGCTTAAAATATTATCAAGACGACGTTGTTACGTTATTGTCGTATTTTTGTTTCGTTTTTAATTATAATTCTTCTTTTAAGTACTTTGATGTATATCCTAATTCTTTTTTTACAATTTGCTCTGGAGTCCCTGTAGCAAGTATTTCTCCTCCATTTTTTCCACCTTCCATTCCTACATCAATAATATGGTCGGCAACTTTTATGATGTCTAGGTTATGTTCTATTACAAGCACAGTATTTCCATTGTCAACTAGTTTATTCAGAACATTTAGTAATAGCTGAATATCTTGAAAATGCAGCCCAGTAGAAGGTTCATCCAAGATGTAAAATGTTTTTCCTGTGTCTTTTTTTGCTAATTCAGTAGCTAATTTAATACGTTGAGCTTCTCCTCCTGATAATGTAGTAGAAGGTTGTCCCAACTTGATGTAACCAAGACCGACGGCGTCTAAAGTAGTTAATTTTTGTTTAATAGATGGAATGTTTTCAAAAAACTCCACAGCTTCGCTAATTGGTAATTCCAAAACATCATTAATAGATTTTCCTTTATACCTGACTTCTAATGTCTCCCTATTATACCTTTTTCCAAAACATGTATCACACTCAACTAATACGTCTGGAAGAAAATTCATTTCTATTGTTTTAACTCCAGATCCTTTGCATTCTTCACACCTTCCTCCTTTTACATTGAAAGAGAATCTACCAGGCTTATAGCCTCTAATTTTAGATTCAGATAAATTGGCATACAAAGTCCTTATATCCCCAAAAACATTAGTGTAAGTAGCTGGGTTAGAACGTGGAGTTCTGCCAATTGGAGATTGGTCAATTTCGATTACCTTATCAATGTGTTCTAAACCACTTACCTTTTTATAAGGTAAAGGTTTTTTTATGGATTTGTAGAAGTGCTGGCTTAGAATGGGGTAGAGTGTTCCATTAATAAGTGAAGATTTTCCACTTCCTGAAACTCCTGTGATACAGATGAATTTTTCAAGGGGAAATTTTACAGAAACATTTTTTAGATTATGTCCAGTAGCTCCTTTGATTTCAATATGTTTCCCATTTCCTTTTCTTCTTTTTTTAGGCACAGCTATCCCTTTTGTTCCTGAGACATACTGACTAGTAATTGAAGTTTCATTTTTCAATTCATCAGGTTTTCCTTGAGAGACAATATGACCGCCATTTACTCCAGCAGCAGGACCGATATCAATTAAGTAATCAGATTCTAACATGATTTCTTTATCATGCTCAACAACTATGACAGAATTCCCTCCGTCCCTTAAGTTTTTAAGGGATTGGATTAATCTTGTATTATCTCGTTGGTGAAGACCTATTGATGGCTCATCAAGAATATATAAAACCCCCGTTAATTCTGAACCTATTTGGGTCGCTAGTCGTATTCGTTGTGCTTCTCCTCCTGATAGTGTTTTAGCACTTAAGTTAAGTGATAGGTAGTCTAGACCAACTTCTAAAAGGAAACCAACACGATCATTTATTTCTTTAATGATGTCTTTTGCAATTGTGTTTTGTTGGGAATTTAGTTTGCTAGGTAAATCTTTTATCCAGTTTGCTAACTCTGACAAATCCATTAATGTTAATTCATGAATAGCCTTACCATCAACTTTATACAGTAAGGAATCCTTTTTTAATCGCCCTCCATTGCATTCGCTGCAAACTGTTTTGTTTGTAAAACTTTCCGCCCATCTTAAAATTTGTTTAGATGAAGTCTCGTCTTTATGCCTAGAAACAAAATTGATAATCCCTTCAAAATTAGAAACGATTTCATTAACGCCATTGTCACCTAAGAATTTAATGATTTCATCACTCCCATATAAAAGCGTATTAAGTACTTCATCTGGTATTTTATGAATTGGAGTGTCCAATGTAGCTCCAGCATTCTTTAGTATGATTTCAACTTGTTTGAAGAGGTGGTTAGCTCTATATTTACCTAGTGGAGCTATGCCTCCTTTTTTTACAGAAAGCTTGTTGTCAGGAATAATTTTATCTAAAGCTATTTCAGTGACCTCACCAATCCCATTACATTTAGGGCAAGCTCCATGAGGAGAATTAAATGAAAACATATTAGGCTCAGCTTCAGGTAAAGAAAAGCCTGAAGTTGGGCACATTAAAAAACGACTAAAATGTTGCTCCTTATTAGTCTCGTGATGTAATATAATCAGTTCTCCCTTACCTTTTTTTAAGGCTTCCTCTATTGCCTTGTTTAAACGTTTACTGGCTTTGTCCTCAACCTTTATTCGGTCAATAATAACTTCAATGTCATGTGTCTTATACCTATCTAGTTTTAATCCAGGCGTAATTTCTATAATTTCACCATTGACCCTCACTTTTAGAAACCCTTGTTTGTTTAAGCGTTCAAATAATTCTCTATAATGTCCTTTTCTAGCTTTCACTAAAGGGGCTAAAACAACTACTTTTTCGTTAAGGTACTTTTCATTGATTAAATCTTGAATTTCTTTTTCTGAATATTTAATCATTTCCTCACCAGTAGTAGGTGAGGTTGCCGTAGAAACTCTGGCGTAAAGAAGTCTTAGAAAACCATAAATTTCAGTAATGGTTCCCACTGTAGAACGAGGACTTTTGCTTACCGTTTTTTGTTCGATAGAGATAACAGGACTTAAACCTGTTATTTTATCAACATCAGGTCTGGTAAGATTGCCCATAAATTGTCTAGCATAAGCAGAAAAAGTCTCCATGTATCTTCTTTGACCTTCAGCAAAAATAGTATCAAATGCTAACGACGATTTACCACTCCCACTTAGTCCTGTAATTACAACAAGTTGATTTCTAGGTATAGAAATAGAAATGTTTTTTAGGTTGTGAGCTCTAGCTCCAACTACTTCTATATTTCCTTCCTCTACGACAAATTTGTTATCCATAAACTTGATGTGTTTACAATGTGAAAATTAGTGATTAGTTTAAAACTTTGATAGTGTAGCTTTTCCCATTGTTAGGTAAGCTAGTATCTCTTAACCATGGGTTCAAAGCTTTTAACTCGCTATAGGTCATGTTTAATTCCTTAGAGAATAAAACAAGGTCAGTAATAGCACTATCTATCGTTAACGTTTGATAGTTCGGTAAAGTGTAATAATCTCCCTCATCCAAAGAAAAACCATATGTTAATGGTGACTCAAGAATAGTCTTTACAGCTAAAATTCGATAAACATATCGCCCTGTTTCTTGGTTGAGTAATAGGTCGTAATAGTTTGAAACTCCTTGTTGTGTTAATCTATTTTTTAGACCTGTCTTTCCCATGTT
>JAUHZI010000230.1 GCA_030426105.1 Bacteroidia bacterium
GTTATTGTGGTTGATAAATCGGGTTCAATGGAAGAACCATTTGATGAGAATAAACCAAATGAAACTCCCTGGCTAAAAGTAAGAGAAGGGGTTGAAGCGTTTTTAAATACAATAAAGTTTGTTGGTAGAACTGAAGCTTCTTTAGTTGCATTTTCAAATGATTCATACTTAGGTTGTCCTTTTACTGATGATCCACAACGAATACTTGATTCATTAGAAAAAATTATTCCAAGTGGTGCTACAAAATATGACCCACCTTTTATCAAGCCAGAATATATGTTTAATGGTGAATTAAGACAAGAAAGTGCAACTTCATTACTTAAAGATAGACCCACAAATATGAAGAGAATCGTGGTTTTTCTAACTGATGGCGCACCTACTAATCCACCTAACACTTTAGAAATAATTGATTCATTAAACTACTATAATATCACCGCTTATAACATTTCATTTTTGACAAAAATGGATCCATCTCTAAATGAAATTGCAACACAAACTAATGGACGTGCTTATCTTGTTGAGAAAAAAGAAGATCTTGCACACATTTATACTGAAATTGCAATAGAAGCACAAAAAGCCTATTTCTGTGAATTGAGTTGGTTAGCAGATTACCCTTGTTATGATTCACAAAGAGAGAGAACAGCTGATATTACATTTAAGGGAATTAGCCCCTATGGAAGAGGTAATCGCTCATATATAATACCTGAAAGATTTATCCCGATCCGAGAATGGGATAAGAAAACTTATTCCTTTGGTAATCCAGAAGTAGGTCCAAATAATTCAGTTATAAGAACTCTTAAATTAGTAATTGGTAGTGTCGATTTTGATCTTGAAGATTTAGAAGTAATACCTGATAACCAAGGGTTTAAGATTAATAGTGTTAAAAATAGTTTGGGAATTGATATTAATAACAATACTAATGTACAAGAAGGTGATACTATACTAGTAGAAGTTGAATTTGAACAGTTTGGCGCTAAAACTCTTCGAACTGCGACTTTAACGGCTAATGGAACTCCATGTCTTACTGCATCACAATTAGTTGGTGGAACAACAGATATTATATTAGAATCACCAAATGGTGGGAATGTATTTACAGCCTGTGACAATATTAATATTAATTGGAATGGCGTTGAATTAGGAACTGAGGTACACATATCGTATTCAAATGACGATTTTGCTAGTGATTCTAATTTCATAGCTACATCTACTAATGCATCCTATAATTGGAGTAATATTCCTGCCCCTGGAGATTATAAAGTAAAATTAAGAGTTGACCCAGAAGCAAGATATATATTTGCCATAAATGAAAAAAGTACTGGTAAAAGCCACGGTAGCTCAATAGCATTATCTAAGGACGAACTTTTTGTTTATAGTACTGGTCACTATAATGATACAATTACTTTTGACAACACAAAATTAACAAATGATGGAAACACTGATATTTTCTTAGCTAAACACAATTCTGCTGGGAAATTAATTTGGGCTAATACTATGGGTGGACCAGGTTTAGATTCTGCATCTGGTGTTTGTATAGATGACATTGAAAATGTTTACATAACAGGTGCAACATCAGATAAAGCAAAGTTTGGTGCTTCGAGTGTTTCTGCTCCAGTAGGTGGTAGTGTATTCTTTGTTGCAAAAACTACTCCAAATGGAGGTACATACACAGTTAGAACAATAGCTGCTAGAAACCCTTACACGACATTTGGTGCTTGGGGTACTAAAATAAGATATGATGAAGCAACGGATAGAATTATTGTTCAGGGTGGATCTAAAAATGATATGGAACATTTGAGTCCTCCTTATTCATTCCAATCAAATAGACCTAGGTTTACAGCTATTTATGACAAGGCATTAAACTTATTAAGTATTACTAATGGATGGACTGCTGGTGACTTTTCTTCAAATACAGATGTAACAGAAGATGGGAAATCTACATATAAAATTGGGACAATGAGTTCAGACAAGACCTTTGGTGCTTTTAATTTAAAACATAGTGGTAACAGTGATGTTTATATTACAAGGTTTGGTGAAAATGAACCAAGTGAAGATATAAGTGAAACATCATTCACAATAGAAAAGCCTGTACTTAACTTTACCGAGTCTGGGCCGATTAACTTTGCTGATACACCTATTAATGATGTAAATGCAAAACATTTAGTTCAATTTGTTGTTAATCAGAGTATTCTTCCTATAGATGTTGATTCGGTTTATATAACTGGAACTAATAAAGATGAATTTATTCTTGATAAATCTTTTGAAGGCGTAGTAGATCCTAGTTTGGTAAATGCTAGAGATATGTATATTAATTTTAATCCACAAACAGAAGGAGCAAAAACTGCGACTCTAAATCTCAAAGGAAAATGTGCAGATTTAATCACGATAGAGCTAAATGGTAATGGAATTTGTGACTTAGTTACTACAAATGAAATAAATTTTGGAGCAACTAACCTTAATTTGACTTCGAATAGGACTGATGTAAAAGTATTTTATAATAATAACAGTGTTCCAGTTAGGATTACACCACAGATAATTAATGATAATGATAATGAGTTTAAGATTATTTCAATAAATGATGATACTGGATTAGTTGGGACATCTATTAATGTAGAACCAAAAGATTCTGTAAAAGTAGAGTTAAGTTTTACACCAGTAGTTGAAGGTAATAAAACAGTAGATTTATCATTTAATTCAGAGACAGATGGTTGTAGTGATGTTGTAACCAAATTAATTGGTACTGGGGCTAATACAGACCTATCTTATGCAATAGTAGATTTTGGTAGAAAGAGAATAAAAACAGTCTCTAAATTGAATTTAGAAATTGTTAATAGTGGTGATTTAGATGTTACTTTGACTAGCTTAAGTATTCCAAATACAGGTGCATTCACGATTGAGATAAATGACGGTTTAACTATACCAAAAAATGGATCAAAAACATTCCCAATTACTTTTAACCCTCAATCAGATGGGAATTATTCTGAACCTATAAATATTGTAATTAATCCAAATGACAGCCCTATAACTCTTAATAATGTTGTAGGTATTGGTGAAAACCCAACTGCGATTGGTTCTATTGACTGTGGAACTGGAAATATTCAGAATACAACTACAAATGTTAATTTAATACTAACTAACACTTCAACTGTAGCAACATCTGATGTTGTAAGTGTAACTATCTCCCCTACCTCAAATTATACATTTGTTGGTGGTGTAAAAACTCAACCAGTTGTTTCAGACATTGCTATTAATAGTAGTATTTCTATACCTTTAGAATTTACACCTCTAACTGCTGGAGTTAACGAATTAGTTTATTCGATTGTATCGAATACTGCTGTTGGAAATAATATAGATGATATAGTGAATGACCCAATTACAATAGATGATACATTAGAATGTAGCGCTATTCAAAGTAGCGGAGCAACACCTGTTGATTTTATTGGAGTCCTAGTTTGTGATGAACATAGAATTGATTTATCAATCCCAAATAACGATCCAAATAGTTCGGTAACAATTGATAGAGTTGAACTTACTCCAAGTGGAACGGATTTCTTTTTAAGAGATTTACCTACTGGAAGTTTTGATATTAGTGCTGGAAGTAACTATCCTTTCAAGGTTGCATTTCAACCAGACACTGAAGGATTACAAACTGCAAAAATAACTGTTTATTATGCTACAGGTACTACAAAAGAATATAATTTATCGGGTACAGGTAAACGAATTAGATACTTTACTAACACGAGTGAATTAGATGTAATACCAGGAAGTGAGATAAACCTAACTGTTATGGCAGATATACCTA
>JAUHZI010000057.1 GCA_030426105.1 Bacteroidia bacterium
ACTCCATCAATTAAAATTTGCCCCCCAGTCACATCATAAAAACGAGGCAACAAATCAGCTAAAGTTGATTTTCCTGCACCAGACTGCCCCACTAAAGCAACCATTTTTCCTTTAGGAATAGACAAGTTAATATTTGACAATACCTCATCCTTACCATATTTAAACGATACATTTTGATAAGCTATTTCATTTTTAAATTCTTTATATGGAACAGGAGAATCGGGATCTTTAATTGTTATTTCTGCTTGAATAATTTCTTTGATTCGATCCATAGCCGACAATCCTCTTTGAGCATTTGAATATGCTGATGTGATTGATTTGAACGGTGAAATCAATTGAGACAATAATCCTATGTATGTTATAAACATTGAGCTTCTTATCTCTCCCTCAAAAACTAAACTCCCCCCATACAATAGAACAACAGCAATTAATGTAATACCTAAGAACTCACTTACAGGAGAGGCTAAATCTCCTTTGCGATACATTTTGATCATTATTTGATTATAATCTTCATTGTAGGCTTTAAATTTTTCTTTTGATGGCTCTTTAGCATTAAATGCTTTAATAATCCTTAATCCTCCCAAAGTTTCCTCTAAATGCGCAATCAAACCTCCAAGTTTCTCTTGCCCTTTTGATGCACTCCTTCTCAAGCTTTTCCCTATTACTCCTATCAAGAATCCTGAGAGTGGAAAAAAAACAATTAGAAACAATGTGAGTGATGGACTCATCCATACAAGTGTTATAAAAAACACAACAATATTAATCGGATCTCTAAACACAGCCTCTAGAGACCGTAACACTGACCATTCAACTTCCTTTAAATCATTAGTCATTCTCGAAATGATATCACCTTTTTTCTCATCAGAATAATAAGCTAATGGTAACTCTACAATTTTATCATATATCGTATTTCGAAAATCCCTAACAACCCCATTTCTAATAACTGCTATATAGTATAGTGCAAAATAAGTCGACAGGTTCTTTAACAGAATTGCTACTACAAGGAATACGCAAACCATTAACAAAACTTTTTCTTGACCCACAAGTTCTATCTGCTCTGCTAATTGGTAGAATAAATAATCTTTTAAAGAAAAATCTAATGATGTAAAATTCATTACTGGAGGGTTGGCTAAAATCTCTTTAAGTTTCTCTCCTTGGCTAAACAAGACTTCCGTTACGGGAATAAGCATCATTAATGAAAACAAAGAGAAAAAAGTGGCTAATAAATTAAGCAAGACATTTAGTATTGCATAGACTCTATACCCTCTAACTAGTGTTAATATTTTTAAAAACTCCTTCATTGTACTCGAGCAAAGGTAACATAATATTATCTCTGGTTTTACTTTTTTTTCAATTGCCAACTATTCATTAACAATTTTTAGATTTTTAATCTCAATCATAACACTTTAAAATTATTTATAGTCAATGAATTTTGTTACATTTGCAGGAATTTAATAACCAAATCTTACACCTAAAAAAAAGTCATGTCATTAAATTCATCAAAATTCATCGGAGAAGGTCTTACATACGATGATGTTCTATTAGTTCCAGCTTATTCGGAAGTTTTACCAAGAGATGTAAATTTATCAACTCAATTTACAAAAAACATTACACTAAACAGTCCTATTATATCTGCTGCAATGGATACTGTTACAGAAAGTGCTCTTGCTATTTCTATTGCTCAACAAGGAGGAATAGGTGTCGTTCATAAAAACATGCCTATTACTGCTCAAGCCAATGAAGTACGTAAAGTAAAACGTTCTGAAAGTGGATTAATTCTTGATCCAATAACTGTAACTGAGGACAAAACAGTTGGAGACGTTCTAAATTTAATGGCTGACAATAAAATTGGGGGAATTCCTGTTGTAGACAATCAAAAAAAGCTAGTTGGGATTATTACAAACAGAGATTTACGTTTTGTTAAAGACACTCAAAAGAAAGTCAGTGATGTAATGACAAAAGCACCACTAATAACTGCTACTGGGAAAGTTAGTTTAGTAGATGCGGAAAAAATATTACAACAACATAAAATTGAAAAATTACCTGTAGTTGATAACGCTAATAACTTAATTGGATTAATTACATTTAGGGACATTATAAAAGTAAAGGAATATCCTAATGCTTGTAAAGATCAGTATGGACGTTTAAGAGTTGCTGCTGCTGTAGGTGTTACATACGACACCATCGAACGAGTAGAAGCTTTAGCTAATGCTGGTGTTGATGCAATTATTATAGATACTGCACATGGACATACAAAAGGTGTGGTAGAAGTTCTAAAACAAGTCAAACAACAATTTACAGACATTGATGTGGTTGTAGGAAATATTGCTACAGGAGCTGCGGCTAAAGCACTTGCTGATGCTGGAGCTGATGCAGTAAAAGTTGGTATTGGACCAGGTTCTATCTGTACTACAAGAATTATAGCAGGTGTTGGAGTTCCTCAATTATCAGCTGTTATCAATGTTGCTGAAGGGTTAGCAGGTTATAATGTACCAATTATTGCTGATGGTGGAATTCGTTTTACTGGTGATTTAGTCAAAGCCATAGCAGCGGGTGCTGACTCAATTATGATGGGGTCTTTATTTGCTGGGACAGAGGAGTCTCCAGGTGAAACCATTATTTTTGAGGGGAGAAAATTCAAGTCATATCGTGGAATGGGCTCATTAGAAGCCATGCAAAAAGGTTCGAAAGATCGTTATTTCCAAGACATGGAAGATGATATCAAGAAATTAGTTCCAGAAGGAATATCTGGTAGAGTCCCTTACAAAGGTAAACTTCAAGAAGTCATGCATCAATTAGTTGGAGGGCTAAGAGCTGGAATGGGTTACTGTGGTGCCGAAACAATAGAGAAGTTAAAATTGGCTCAATTTGTGAGAATAACCAACTCAGGAATTAAAGAAAGTCACCCTCACGATGTTACAATAACTAGAGAGGCACCAAATTACAATATTAAATAACGATTTATCGGTATTGTAAGATTTTATTTTAATTTCGCTACTTTAAAACTGAAGATAATTATGAAATTTTTGATTAACAGCTTGTTAAGTTTATTATTTATTTCTGCCTTTTACAGTCAAAATAATCAAGACCCTACATTATTGACTATTGATGGTAATAGTGTTACTAAATCTGAATTTGAACAAATTTTTTGGAAAAATAAAAAGGAAAATGTAACCAATAAGAAAGAATTAGATGATTATATGGTTCTTTTTAAGAAATTCAAGTTAAAAGTTGCTGCAGCTGAAGACTTAGGTTTAGATACAACAAAAAAATTCAAGGGAGAACTCGCAGGTTATAGAGCTCAACTAGAAAGACCTTATCTTGTTGACACAACTTTAAATGAAGCTTTATTAAAAGAAGCATATAGTCGAATTGAAAACGAAATAAGAGCTAGTCATATTTTAATTGAGGTAAAAAAAGGAGCTTCACCTAAAGATACGTTAGCGGCTTACAATAGAATTTTAAATGTTCGCTCTCAAGTATTAGAGAAGAAAATAAGTTTTGAAGATGCTGCTTTAAAATTTTCAACAGATCCTTCAGCTAAAAACAATAAAGGTGACCTAGGTTTCTTTAGCGCTTTTAGAATGGTTTACCCTTTTGAAAATGCAGCCTTTAATACTACACTCAACTCAGTATCAATGCCTTTTAGAACACAATTTGGATACCATATTGTTAAACCTACAGAAAAAAGAAAAGGAAGAGGAAAAATAAAGGTTTCTCACATTATGATTAGAGTCAAAGAAGGTGCCTCTATTACTGAAAAAGAAAACTTAAAAAAGAAAGCCGATGAGATTTACCAAAAAATCATTACTGGCGAATCCTATGAAAAATTAGCTAAAGAGTTTTCTGAAGATAGAAACTCAGCTAGAAAAGGAGGTGAGATTGGATGGATTAATACAGGGGAAACATTTGCTGAATTTGATAATGCTGCTTTTGAGCTGAAAGAAAACAATACCATTTCTAAACCTATTAAATCTCCTGTAGGATGGCATATTATTAAGCGTTTAGATTACAAACCTGTTGGTTCATATCAAGATATGCGTTCTGAATTAAAGCACAAAATCCAACGCGATGTTCGTTCCCAAAAAACTAGAGAACAATTTATCGCTAACCTTAAGAAAGAATATGGTTTTATTGAGAATAAATTATTACTGAAAAACTTTTACACGAATAAACAACAACAGATCAACACCAACGAAGAAGCTTTATTCTCATTTGCTAACCAATCCATTACAAGCGACGAGTTCTCAAGTTATTTAAATAAAAACAAGAGAAACAACAAAAGTCTTACTAATGATGAAGTAGATGCTGTATATGAGAAATTTGTAGCCAATAAAATTATTGAATTTGAAAAAACCCAACTGGAACGTAAACATCCTGAATTCAAAGCTTTATTAAAAGAATACAGAGACGGGATATTACTTTTTGATGTAACAGATCAAATGGTTTGGAGCAAGGCCGTCAAAGATACTACAGGCTTAAAAAACTTTTATGAAAGCACAAAAAACAACTACATGTGGCCAAATAGGTTAGAAGGAGAAATCTTTGCTTCAAGCAATAAAAACACGATAAAAAAGGCTTATAAATTGGTTAAGAAAGGGAAACTAAAAAGCGATTCTATTGTTAACTTTTTAAACAAGGATTCTCAATTAAATATACAATTAGAAAGTGGTATTTTTGAGCAAGAGAACCACCAATACATTAAAAATCAATCTTGGAAAAAGGGATTAAACAAAATTAAAATGATTGATGGCAAATATGTATTCTGTAAAGTTAAAAATAACTTACCTATTCAAACTAAGAAACTAGATGAAGCAAAAGGATTAATTACTGCGGCTTATCAAGAACATTTAGAAAACGAATGGTTAAAAAGCCTTGCAGCTAAACATGAAATTGTTGTAAATGAATCTGTACTTTATTCAATAACTAAGAAGTAAAGTGAATCGATTTTTAATATTATTGTTTAGTGCACACTTCTTCTTTTCTTGTGCAGACAAGGCTGAAGAAAACTCTTCTCCAAAAGTTGCAAGCGTTGGAAATGTTTTTTTACATGAAGATGAGCTACTCAATGAGATTCCTAAAGGCTTAAACCCTTCCGACAGCTTAAAGTTTATTGAACAATATATTCATCATTGGACTAAAGAGCAGGTTATACTTCTAAAAGCAGAAGAAGTTCTTCCTGAAGAAAGTAAGAATGTAAAAGAGCGATTAGAAAACTACCGAAAATCTTTGCTTATTCATACCTATGAACAAGCTTATATAGAAAATAGGTTAGACACAACGATTAATGATGATGAAATAAAAAACTATTATGAAAGTAACTCAAAAGACTTCACTTTAAAGGGATACATTATTAAAGGTTATTACGCTCAATTTCCTGACTCTATCGACAAAGCAAATATAAATCAATGGTACAAGTTAAATGCTCCTGAGGACTATATAAACCTTTTAAGCTTTTCTCAAATACATGCAAATGACTTCCATTTAGATACAACCAACTGGATATACTTTGATAAGGTTATGGAAAAAATCCCCTTAGAAAACAACATCCATGTCTCTTCTTTTATTAAGCACAAAAAGCACATTTCATTTGAAGAAAACAACACTACATTTTTTATCAATGTGGTTGATTATAAATTGAAAGACGAAACATCTCCTTTGGCTTTTGAAAAGGAAAAGATTAAAACAATCATACTTAATCAAAGAACGCAAAAATTAAGAAAGGAACTCAACGAGAGTTTATACAAAGATGCGCTTAGTAAACAACAAATTGTCATCTACAATAAAAAATAATTTAACTCGTTTATCATACATCAAAACAATAGGATGAAACATATTTTTACCATATTAGCCCTCTTATCTTCTTTATCAATTATAAACGCTCAAAAATTGATAGACAAAGTTGTGGCTATAGTTGGAGACAAAGCTGTATTGTATTCTGAAATTGAAGGACAAAAAATACAGGCTAGACAACAAGGAATTACGTTAACGAAAGAAGACGAAGCTTTAATCTTGGAAGATTTAATGTTTCAAAAACTACTATTACACCAAGCCGAAATAGACAGTATTGAAGTTAGTGAACAACAAGTTTCTGCTGAGTTAGATCAAAGAATTCAATATTTTGCTGCTCAAATTGGTGGAATTGCTGAATTAGAGAAGTTTTACGAAAAATCGATTGAAGAAATTAAAGATGAGTTTTTTGAACAAATTGAAAATCGTTTGAAAACGCAACAAATGGAACAGAAAATCACTTCAGATGTAAGTGTTTCACCAAAAGAGATTAAAGCATTCTTCAATAAAATCCCTACTGATAGTGTACCTGAAATCGGCAGTAAGATTGCTGTTTCTCAAATTGTTATCCGACCAGAGGTAACTTATGAAGAAAAGAAAAAAATAAAAACAAAACTTGAAGGGCTACGCAATAAAATTATTAGTGGTGAATTAAACTTTAATATAGCAGCCGAATTTTACTCTGAAGACCCTGGTTCAAAATCACAAGGTGGTGACTTTGGGTGGATTACCCGAGGTACATTTGTTCCTGAGTTTGACGCAGTAGCTTTTAAAGTCCCCCTGAATGAAGTATCTGAAATTTTTGAAACTCAATATGGGTATCATATTACAATTATTGAAGAAAGAAGAGGAGAGCAATTTAAAGGGAAACATATCTTATTGGCTTTCAAAGTTGGAGACTTACAACTTTCTGAAACAAAATCTAAACTAGAAACAATTCGAAATGATATTAATACTCAAAAAATATCTTGGGAAGATGCTGTCATAAAATATAGTGATGATGATCAAACTAAAGGAAGCAAAGGAATTATTTACAATGAAGCTTCAGGATCTATGTATTGGGATATGCGTGAATTAGACCCACAAATTTTTGCTGGAATAAACCAATTAAAGGTTAATGATATCTCTTCTCCACAACTATTACAAACTAGAGATGGAGCTGCATATAGGATATTAAAGTTGAACGAACAAACTGCTCCGCACAAAGCTAACCTAAAGGATGATTACCAACTTATTCAAAATTTTGCACTCCAAAATAAAAAAGGAGATGCAATAAAAGATTGGACCAACACTAAAATTAAAGATGTTTACATCAAAATTGATGATGCTTATGAAAGCTCAACGTTCCAATACGATTGGGTTAGTCAATAAAAAACAAAAGTCTGACATCACTAGACAACTTTTATAGTATTTAGGGGTTTTTATTTGTAAATTTACAACTCTATCAAACTATTATTGTATGCGTGTCATTCTTCTATCTATCAGCTTTTTATTTATCCTCGCAAGCATTAAATCACAAACAGACGCTTCAATAAGGCCTTATTCTTTTCAACATAAAGCTAACCTTAACTCAAACACAATTTCAATGCCTGCTTTTGATTTGGAACGAGAGTTAATAGCTGAACATCAAAATCGCATCAATAAATCGGGGATGTACCGATTTGGTTATGAACACCAAACTTCTATTAACTTTAACAACTCTGCTGGATGGACTGTTTTACCTAATGGTGATAAAATTGCTCAACTCCATTTAAAAAGTGATGGAGCACTTTCAATTAACATTATCTTCTCAGATTTTTATCTACCAGAAAACACCTACCTCCACGTATACAATACCGAAAAATCTACTTTGGTAGGAGCATATACATCTCTAAACAATAATTTAAATCATATTCTAGGAACAGATTTAATTAAAGGAGATGAAATGGTAATAGAGTTTTTCCAACCCCACTCTATTACAGAAAATCCAAGATTATTTATCAATACTGTAGTTCATGGATATGAAGACATTAATGGTTGGTATGCCCAACAGAAAGTGAATGAATCTGGTGCATGTAACATGGATGTAGTTTGTAGCGATGGTATTCCATGGGAAAAAGAAATACGTTCTGTTGCTCGTATTACTAACGGAGGAGGTTTATGCTCTGGCTCCCTTGTTAACAATACCGCTCAAGACGGGACACCTTATTTCTTAACCGCAAATCATTGCGGACCACAAAGCATGGCAAGTGCTGTTTTTAGATTCAATTACGACAGCCCTGTATGTGGTAGCCAAAATACTGCCAACAGTCAGAATGCACAACAAAATCACACGATTAATGGCTCTTCTTTTAAAGCAAGAAACTCCAACTCTGACTTCGGCCTAGTAGAATTAAATGCTATTCCTCCTGCTAATTATAATGTTTATTATGCTGGATGGAATAATTCAGGAGATATTCCTACACAAACAGTTGGCATTCATCACCCAAGTGGAGATGTCAAAAAACTAGCCTTTGATGAAGATGCTCCTACTTCAAGCGCTTTTGGAAGCTCTATCGCAAATGGAGAATGGCGCATTCTACAATGGGATAGAAACACCACCACTGAAGGAGGCTCTTCTGGATCTGGATTATGGGATGAAAATCATTTAATTGTTGGGCAGTTACATGGTGGTCAAGCTAACTGTGCTAATAGCGTAAATGATTACTATGGGAAATTTTCAGTTTCTTGGGATGGAAACGGTAGTACAACCCGATTAAAAGATTGGCTTGACCCTCAAAACTCTGGTACAACAACACTCAATGGTTGGGATCCAAATGCTACAGATAATGATGTTTATCTAGTTAGTACGTTATGGCCTGAAACTACAAACTGCGGAAATTCGATAGCACCTAAGATTTTAATTAAAAATAATGGCGCTGAAGTGTTAACCACAATTACTTTTAACTATGGAGCAAATGGAGTGCCTTCTTCCACTTACAATTGGTCTGGAAGTTTAGCCGTTAACGATACGCTTTCTATTTCGCTTCCTAGTACTAACATACAAACTCAAGGACAAAATACGTTAACCATAATTTCTAGCAACCCTAATGGGACTCAAGACGGGGATCCTTCCAACGACTCTCTATCTGTGAATTTTGTCAACAACCTCAACTGCTTAGCATTCCCTAACCCATTTAAAGATGAATTAACAATTAACTTCGAGGCTGAAAAAGCGAATGATTTGCCTGTTGAAATTTTCTTAACTGATATTCAAGGAAAACAACTGTGGAATACTACACATGATATTAATTCAAGTAAAGAGTTAAAAGTAAATACTAGTCAACTAGCTTCTGGTATTTATATCTTAGAACTAAGATATTCAAAAGAAAGCACACTCCAGAAATTAATTAAAGGAGCATAGTTGGGATTAGCTAATTAGATGATTAGATGATTAGATGATTAGATTGTAAACTGAACAAACTTTATCTTTTTTCCTTCTGTCAACCATTTTTGTTCATAGAAAGTTTTAATTTCCATTAAATCACTTAACTCTTGTGGAGCGGTTAACACCAACTCTCCATAAACATCCCAAGAGGACAATAGTTTTTGATAACCATGCTCTTCTATTTGCTCTAGCGTAGACTCAAACAATAGGTCACTATCTGTTTTCATATTGACCACACCATCTGCTTTCATTATTTTTCTGTAACGATCAACAAATAGTTTCGATGATAAACGCTTACGAGGCCTTTTAGGCTGAGGGTCAGAAAATGTTAACCAGATTTCCGACACTTCATTTTCAGCAAAGAGATATTCAATAAAATCTACTTTTGAACGCACAAACCCAACATTAGGCATTTGATCTTCAACACCTGTTTTAGCCCCTCTCCAAATACGAGATCCTTTAATATCTATTCCTATAAAATTTTTATCAGGATAACGCTGAGCCATACCTACGGTATATTCCCCTCTTCCACAACCTAACTCCACTACAATAGGATTATCATTCTTAAAAAAGTCTGCATGCCATTTCCCCTTCATCCTAAAACCTTCTTTAACTTCTTCCATTGATGGCTGAAAAACATTATCAAAATGCTCCATTTCTGCAAAACGTTTCAATTTATCCTTTCCCATTGTATTATATTTTTTGCAAGTATAAGTACTTATTTGTTATTTGGCTGAGAAGAACCTTAAATAAATATTGATATTAATAATTATTCTTAAGAAAAAAATAACACCTCTATTACTTTTTATCCGCTATATTCGTAAAAAACTTATACAATTAAAA
Source organism: Bacteroidia bacterium (assembly GCA_030426105.1). Classification (GTDB taxonomy): domain Bacteria; phylum Bacteroidota; class Bacteroidia; order Flavobacteriales_D; family Parvicellaceae; genus S010-51. Next base: position 10,040 of record JAUHZI010000057.1, read on the forward strand.
CGATGAAAAAAGTAATGATTGCTGCTACAGTTGTAGCATTTACAGCATTAACATCATGCGGTGGAACTGAAGAAAAGACTGAAGATAAAGCTCATGCAACAGAAGAAACTGTTGATGCCTCTAACTTATATGATGAGACATTAAAAATGGAGGAGGAAGTTGACGAGTTGAACTTAGAGATAGAAGAGTTGAACGAAGTTGAAATCGAAATGGATGAATTAGAAAGTGAGTTAGATAACATTTAAGAATTTGGAACAATGAAAAAGATATACATAGGAATATTTTCGTTAGCAATAGCTGGGACTAGCTTTGCTCAAGTTGGAGGGAAATTAAAACAAGCTCAAAAAGAGAAAAAAGAGCTTAAGGCTGACATCAAGCAACAAAAAGAGGAATTAAGAGAAGCTTCTGGAAAATTATCAAAAGAACAAAAGGAGTCTCTTAAAGCTGATAGAGAAGCTCACAAAGCAGAAATGCAAGAGAAGCGTGAGTCAATGAAAGCAGAAATGGAAAACATGACTGAGGAAGAAAAGGCTGCTTTTAAAGAGAAAATGAAAGCTGAACACCAAGCGCATAGAGATGAAATGATAGAAAAGAGAGGCGCTATGAAAGGTATGACAGCTGAAGAGATTGAAGCTAAAAAGGCTGAAATTCACGCTCGTAAAGCTGAAATGGAAGCAAAGAAAGCTGAATTAAAAGAGAAGTATGGAGACGACGAGGAAGCCTATAAATCTGAAGTTGAAAAAATTAAAGCTGAGCGTAAAGCCGAAATGGAAGCACAAAGAGCTGAACGTAAAGCAGCCTTTAAGGAGGAGCATAAAGCTGAATTAGACGCCATTAAAGCTGATAAGGAAAAATTAACTGCTAAAAAGGCTGAAATCGCTGGATTAAAAGCTGAAAAAGAAGCTACTAAAGCTGCTAAAAATGAGGAGTTAAAAGTGAAAGCTGCCAACTTAAATGAAAAAATCGCTGCTGCTGAAACTAAATTAGAAGCTGCCAAAGCTGATGGCTCATTAACTGCTGAAGAGATCGCAAGTAAAGCTGCTGTTATCGCAAAGGCTAAAGAAAAATTAGCTACACTTGAAAGCCGAATCAAATAAGCGTAATCAATAAAATAGAAAAGCCACTTATGAAATTCATAAGTGGCTTTTTTTTATTTAACTATATCATTTGAACCAATCCCCAATCTATAAAATCAGTTTGATTAAAACTCTTTAAAGAAGAACCAGCTTTCACATGGCAGATTACTGCTTTTTTCTTATTGATATTATCATCAGCATTCTTGGTTGCAATCATTAAATAATCATAGACTTGACCTTTGATCTTAACTTCCGATTTTAGGGGAGTGATTAACCAATTACCATCAACAGTATTCAAACTGTCTACTTGAAGTTCTAGCTCACCAAATAACAACAACCCTGATTTTTTCCTAAAGGGCTTTATCTGAATTGTCTTTCCAACTACCTTTCTTGCATAGATATATTTATACAGGGCCCAAATCCCCATTATAACCAATATAAAAAAAGTAATTTTCATCTCAGTGTTATCTACTCAAGTATAAGTTTCTTTCAGAGTGTACTTTTCTAAAATAAGGGTCACGTAAATCTTTGATAAAACGAATAGCTTCACCAGTAGATTTCATTTCAGGCCCTAACTCCTTATTTACATTCGGAAATTTCTCAAACGAGAATACAGGAATCTTCATTGCATACCCTTCTTTAACAGGATTAAAATCAAAGTCTGCTACTTTCTTCTCTCCCAACATTACTTTGGTTGCATAGTTTACATAAGGCTCTTGATACGCCTTAGCAATAAACGGAACCGTACGCGATGCTCTAGGATTAGCTTCTATGATATAAACAATATCATCTTTTATTGCAAACTGGATATTTATTAACCCTACTGTTTTTAAAGCTACAGCAATTTTCTTAGTATGCTCCTCAATTTGAGAGATGATTAAATCTCCTAGGTTATATGGAGGCAGCATAGCATATGAATCTCCAGAATGTATTCCTGCTGGTTCAATATGCTGCATAATTCCTAAAATATGAACATTCTCTCCATCACAAATTGCATCTGCTTCAGCCTCAATAGCTCCTCCAAGGAAATGATCCAATAGGATTTGGTTCTCAGGCATATCTCTTAAGATATCTACTACATGGTGTTCTAAATCCTCTTCATTGATGACAATCTTCATTTTCTGACCTCCTAATACATAAGAAGGACGAACTAACAATGGGAAACCTAAATCTTTAGATAACTCTAATGCTTGCTCAGCACTTTCTACTACTCCAAATTTTGGATAAGGAATATCTAAGTCTTTTAATAAATTAGAAAAACGTCCTCTATCTTCTGCTAAATCAAGGGCATCATAACTTGTCCCTAAGATTTTAATTCCATAACGCTCCAGTTTCTCCGCTAATTTTAAAGCTGTTTGCCCCCCTAATTGCACAATTACACCTTCTGGTTTTTCGTGTAAAATAATATCGTAGATATGCTCCCAGAATACTGGCTCAAAGTATAATTTATCAGCAGTATCAAAATCAGTTGAAACTGTTTCTGGGTTGCAGTTAATCATTATCGTTTCATAACCAGATTCTTTAGCTGCCAAAACTCCATGAACACAACAGTAATCAAACTCTATTCCTTGTCCAATTCTATTTGGTCCAGATCCTAAAACAACAATTTTCTTTTTATCGGTTACTACAGATTCATTTTCATATTCAAAAGTAGAATAGTAATATGGTGTTTCTGCAGGGAATTCTGCTGCACAAGTATCAACTAGCTTATAGACTCTATTAATCCCAAGTTCTTGACGTTTATTAAACACTTCACTTTCTAAACATCTTAATAAATGTGCAACTTGCCTATCAGCGTATCCTTTTTGCTTAGCTTCAAACAACAAATCTTTAGGAATATCGCTTACCCTATATTGTTCAATTTTACGTTCAAGGTGAATTAAATCTTCAATCTGACGTAAGAACCATGAATCAATTCTTGTTTTCTCACGAATTGTTTTGAACGGAATCCCCAATTTAATTGCATCATAAATGTGGAACAAACGATTCCAACTTGGGTGAGCTAAACTTTCTAATATTTCATTTTGATTGGTAATTTCCTTTCCATCGGCACCTAATCCATTTCTACCAATTTCTAATGATTGACAAGCTTTCTGTAACGCTTCTTGGAAAGAACGTCCAATTCCCATTACTTCACCAACCGATTTCATTTGCAATCCTAGTTTACGGTCAGACCCTTTAAACTTATCAAAATTCCAACGTGGAATCTTAACAATTACATAATCCAATGTTGGTTCAAAACATGCTGAAGTCGTTTTTGTAATTTGATTTTTAAGTTCATCCAAATGGTAACCTATGGCTAATTTTGCTGCTATTTTCGCAATTGGATATCCTGTAGCCTTAGACGCTAATGCAGATGAACGAGAAACCCTAGGGTTAATCTCAATTGCAATGATATCTTCGTTTTCATCATCACTTACCGCAAACTGAACATTACATCCTCCAGCGAAATCACCAATAGAACGCATCATATGGATTGCCATATCACGCATTTTTTGGTAAGTTGTATCACTTAATGTCATTGCGGGAGCCACAGTAATTGAATCTCCTGTGTGAATCCCCATAGGATCCATATTTTCTATTGAACAGATAATTACAACATTATCGTTGCTATCTCTCAACAACTCTAATTCATATTCTTTCCAACCTAAAACGGCTTTATCAATCATTACCTCATGGATAGGCGAAGCATGCAACCCTCTAGTTAACAACTTCTCATAGTCCTCTTCATGATGTACAAAAGCAGCTCCACTTCCTCCAAGAGTAAATGAAGGTCTGATACAAAGTGGGAAACCAAATTCTTGAGCAACTTCTTTTCCTTCTAAAAATGATTTTACAGTAGTTTGAGGGGCCATTGGGATTCCTATTTCAGACATTAAATTTCTGAACTTTTCCCGATCTTCTGTGATTTCAATGGCATCAATATCTACACCAATAATATCTACATCAAACTCTTCCCAAATCCCCATTTCCTGACAGGTAATACAAAGATTTAAGGCTGTTTGACCTCCTACTGTTGGTAAAACAGAATCGATGTGAGGATGGGCTTCTAAAATTTTGATGATTGATTCAGGCTCTAGTGGCTCTAAATAGACATTATCTGCTACAACTTTATCGGTCATAATTGTAGCTGGATTAGAGTTAATCAATGTAACTTCTATTCCTTCTTCTCTTAGTGATCTAGCTGCTTGAGAACCAGAGTAATCGAATTCGCAAGCTTGACCAATTACAATAGGACCACTTCCTATTATTAACACGGATTTAATTGAAGTATTCCTAGGCATATTCTAAGGCTATTTTAAGTTTGTGCAAAAATAGAATTATTTCTTTTTTTGAACCTAAATTTTCGAATTAAAAAAGTGCTTTTGTTAGCAACATGTTTGCTTTGTTTATAGCTAACATCTAACAATGTTATAACATAGTGCTTATTCAAAAACCACTTTACTCAGCCATTAACCTTCTGTAATAGTCTCTATCTCCCTCAAAACCATTACATTCTATCATATTATAATTAACTACTTTACGCTCTTCAAGTGTTCTTAAACTCCCTTTATATTTTTGTTCCCATTCATTTACACATTGAACTTTTTTTTCAATGGTTAATTGAGCACATTTACAATAACTTTCAGAAACTTCTTGTGGTGTATAATCCTGACTACAGCTATACAATAAAATGAATGAACTGAATAAAATACTATTCCTTCCCTTCATTCTTATTTATCTCCCTCATTCTTTCGATCTTCTTCAATACAGCTAAATAACAACTCTGCCATTTCTTCTTCTGAGGTTGTCATTTCTTTAAATGTACTATACTTTTCTACAGCCTTTTCCAATGCACAATCACAATATGCGTCATTTAATTTTGTCTTTTGACAATGCTCAATAAAGTTATCTCTATCTTGTTTACTCCAAGAGCCACAAGAATTTAACAGCACCATTAGACCTATAATTAAAAATAACTGATAACGCATAATACTTTTGATTTGTTTGCTAAGTTAATGAAGTTGTTTAAAGTTAAAAGAAAATTGGATTAAAATATTGAATCTACAATTGATTTCTATTATTTCCCTTCTTTTAAATTATCAGCAACCTTTCTTTCAAGCTCTTTTCTAAATATATTAAATAAAGGAGCTGTGTGAGTTGTAACATTGAAACTTTGTTGAAATGACAAATGATTGGTATGAAATGTATTTAAAATAGAATCATTATAATAATTAAATAAAGAGTCTTTAATCTCTAAATAACTCAATGTAGTGTCCAAAACCATTGATGCCTTTGTTGTATCACTTACTAATATCTTTATCAATTGATTTTTATTAATTGGTGATATTGCAGGCTGATCAATTAACACATCTTTATATACACGTTCTTGAATAACCAACTTTTCTTCTATTTTCTTGTAAACCTCTTCCAACATCTTTGGTCTAGCTGTATAATATTTTAAGTTACTTTTATATTCTTCTTCTGTAATATGATATCGGTTAAAAACCTCTTTATAATAGTTTTTAGCACTATCCATAATAAAGACTTGATTAACGCGGTTAGTATTTAAGTGCCCTTCTAACAATTGCACATCTGTCATTAAATCAGTAAAAACCTCAACAGGCAATATTCCCTCTTCTACTTCAGTGGTCTCAGTCTTACTTTCACTACCGCAAGCGAAAAAAAATAGCACAAAAATTATATAAATCAACTGCTTCATTTTCCTATCTTATCTGTCAAACAATAATCTCTTCCCATTAGTACCTTCTATGATTTCTCCATTATTATACACTAAGTTTCCATTCACAAATGTTTTCACCACCTTTGAAGTAAATTGAACACCTTCAAATGGCGACCACCCACATTTATACAGAATATTATCTTTATTAACCACCCAGTCATTATCAAAGTCTACCAAAACTAAATCAGCATAATACCCCTCTCTAATATACCCTCTATTATTAATTTGAAATAATGTAGCAACATCATGACTTGTTTTTTGAACGATATGTTCTAATGTAAACTCTCCTTTCTTAACAAGCTCCAACCAAGCTGGTAATGCGTGTTGTACAAGAGGCCCTCCAGATGGTGCTTTTAAATAACTATTGTTTTTTTCTTCTAAAGTATGAGGAGCATGGTCTGTTGCCAAGACATCAATTGTATTATTGTTTATCGCCTCAATTATCGCCGCTCTATCACTTGCTGTCTTAACTGCAGGGTTCCACTTAATAAAGGTTCCTTTTTCCTCATAATCGGCATCAGAGAACCAAGCGTGATGTACACAACCTTCAGCAGTAATTCTTTTCTCTGACAGTGGTTTTGAGTTATCAAACAAAGATAGTTCTTTTGCTGTTGAAATATGAAGAATATGTAATTTAGCATTGTGCTTTGTTGCTAATTCAACAGCCATAGAAGATGATTTATAACACGCTTCTGTATTACGGATAATTGGATGCGCAGTAATAGGAATATTATTGTTGTATTTTTCCTTATAAAAAGCTAAGTTTTTTTGAATCGTTTCTTCATCTTCACAATGTGTTGCAATCAATAATTCGCATTCAGCAAATAAGCCATCCAATGTTTTTCTATTATCAACTAACATATTGCCAGTAGAAGACCCCATGAATACTTTAACTCCACAAACCTCTTTGGCATTGGTTTTTAACACCTCATCTAAATTATCGTTTGTTGCTCCAAAAAAGAAAGAGTAGTTGGCGATAGAATCTTCTGCTGCTATATCATATTTATCCTGCAAAAGCTCTTGTGTTACAGTATTAGGCACTGTATTCGGCATTTCCATGAAAGATGTTATTCCTCCAGCAACAGCAGCTCTAGACTCAGTTCTTAGGTTAGCTTTATGTGTTAATCCAGGCTCTCTGAAATGAACTTGATCATCAATTAAACCAGGAATTAAAAAACGTCCTTCACCATCAACAACCTCGTTTATTCCATCTTCAACAATCGGTGTTTCAGACACCTTTTTAATCAATTCCCCTTCAATAAGGACACTCCCCTTAAAAGTTGTATTCTCATTAACAATAGTAACGTTTTTTATCAAAGTTGTTTTCATGATGATTTTATTTAAAAATGGTGCTTTTCTATTCTTTTTGAATATAAATTGACACAAAAATAGTTAGTTTTTATCGAATAATCCCCTCAATCGAAAATTTCTTAGTACTTTTCGAGCGTGAAATTAGGAATTGATATAATGGGAGGCGATTTTGCGCCTAGAACAAATGTCGAAGGAGCGATAAAAGCGCAGTCTGAATTGCCAGAATCTGCACGTATTGTTCTTATTGGGGATGCAAACAAGGCGAAAGCTATTTTGGCAGAGCATAATGTAGAAGAATCTCTATTTGATTTCGTACACACTACACAAGTGGTTGAAATGGGAGAGCATCCTACTCGAGCATTAAAACTAAAGCCTGACTCTAGTATTTCTAAAGGTTTCGAGCTCCTAAAAAAAGGAGAAATAGACTCCTTTGGTAGTGCAGGAAACTCTGGGGCTATACTTGTCGGAGCCATGTTTTCTATCCGACCTATATTAGGGGTTTATAGACCATGTGTTGCTTCAATTGTTCCCAAACAAGATGGCAAAGAGGCGGTTATTTTAGATGTAGGAATTGTAGCCGACTGTAAACCAGATGTTCTTTATCAATTTGCCGTTTTAGGTTCTATTTATGCAGAATTTGTTTATGGAATAGATAAACCTAGAGTAGGATTATTAAACATAGGAGAAGAAAAAGAAAAAGGCAATCTTTTGACCCAAGCCACCTATCAATTGATGGAAGGAACTTCCGATTTTAATTTTGTAGGAAATGTAGAAGGTCGAGATATATACGGAGGAGGTGTTGATGCTGATGTTATTGTATGTGACGGCTTTACTGGTAATGTCGTCCTAAAACAAGCTGAAGCATTTTATAAACTAATAGCCACTAGAGGTTTATTGGACGATTACTTCAAACGTTTCAATTACGAAAATTATGGAGCTACTCCTGTATTAGGTGTTAATGGAAACGTTTTATTAGCTCACGGAATATCTTCAGCAGCAGCAATTAAGAGTATGTTACTCCTCTCCCGAGATTTGGTTGAAGCTAAATTACCTCAAAAGATTCAGGCCGCCTTTAAATAACATAGGATAATATGAAAAAAATTACAGCAGCAATCACAGCAGTTCATGGAGCAGTCCCATCAAACAAATTAACAAATGCTGATTTGGAAAAGATGGTTGATACTAACGATGAATGGATTGTTTCTAGAACAGGAATTAAAGAAAGAAGAATAATAGAAAAAGGAAGAGCACTTTCTGACTTAGGAGTTGAAGTCGTGGAAGGAATCTGTAAAAAGCGCGGAATATCTCCTTTAGAAATTGACATGATTATTGTGGGTACGGTAACT